>NZ_JBIAPU010000028.1:0-160283 GCF_042888465.1 Streptomyces sp. NPDC002888
TCCAGGACGACGACAGCCGACGGCACCATGTACTCCGGCAGCCGAGACGACACGAACTGCCGTACATCTTCGGGCAGTTCGGAAGCGTTGCCGCCTTCCGCAACGACATACGCCACCAGACGCTTGTCACCCGGCACATCCTCACGCGCGACGACAGCCGCCTGCGCGACCCGCGCATGCGCGGCAACGACAGCCTGGATCTCCCCCGGCTCGATACGGAAGCCGCGGATCTTCACCTGCTCGTCCGCACGGCCGAGATACTCCACCACACCATCAGCGGTCCAACGGGCCACGTCACCCGTGCGATACATCCGCCGGCCCGGCTCGAAGGGATTCGCCACGAACCGCTCGGCCGTCAGCCCCGGACGACTCACATACCCGCGCGCGAGCTGCACGCCGGCGAGATACAACTCGCCCGCCGCACCGGGAGCGACCGGCTGCAAGTACTCGTCCAGCACATACAGACGGGTGTTGGCCACCGGCCCACCGATCGGCACGACACCGCTTCCACTGCCCCGCTCACAACGCCACGCCGTGACATCGACCGAGGCCTCGGTCGGCCCGTACAGATTGTGCAGCTCCACCCCGTCGAACACCTCGAAGAAGCGATCTGCCACCACCGGCGACAGCGCCTCACCCGAGCACACCACCCGGCGCAGGCTCACACACCGCGCCGCAGACGGCTCGGCAAGGAACGCCTCCAGCATCGACGGCACGAAGTGCGCCGTCGTCACCCCCTGCCCGGAGATCAGCGACGCCAGGTACTCCGGATCCCGGTGCCCACCCGCACGCGCCACCACCAGGGCCGCGCCCACCGAGAGCGGCCAGAAGAACTCCCACACCGACACGTCGAACCCGAACGGCGTCTTCTGCACCACCCGGTCCTCAAAACCGAGTTCGTAGCGGGACTGCATCCACGCCAGCCGGTTCACGATGCCCTCGTGCGCCACCACAACGCCCTTCGGACGCCCCGTCGAACCCGACGTGAAGATCACATACGCGGCATCCTGCGGCTCTATCACCACACCCAGCGCGCCACCGTCGAGATCCGCCAGGGCCGGATCCTCCACCAGCACCCCCGCCACACCCGCCGGAAGCACCTCCGCATGCCCGCCGGTGGTCACCACCACAGACACGCCCGCCGTCTCCACCACATAGCCGAGCCGCTCCGCCGGATACTCCGGATCCATTGGCAGATACGCCGCACCGGCCTTCACCACCGCCAGCAGCGCCACCACCAGCTCAACCCCGCGCTCCAGGCACACCCCCACCACAGAACCCGGGCCGACACCCCGGCCGGCCAGCAGACGCGCCAACCGGTTCGCCCGCGCATCCAGCTCCGCGTACGACACCTCCTCGCCCTCGAACACCACCGCCACCGCATCAGGCGTGAGCGCCACCTGCGCCTCGAACAACCCCGGAAGCGTCGACGGCTCGACCTCCACCGCCGTGTCGTTCCACTCCACCAGGACACGCCGACGCTCGTCCGCGTCCAGCACCTCCAGGCCGCTCACCCGGGTCTCCGGCTCGGCGACCAGCAGTTCCAGCGCCTGTCGGAACCGGGTCGCGAGCCGCGCGGCGGCGTCGCGCTCGAAGAGGTCCACCGAGGCGGTCAGCGAGCCGCGCAGGCCCGCCGGAGCGCCGTTCTGATCGAAGAGCTCGACGAAGTCGAGTTCGAGGTCGAACTTGGCCGCGCGCACGTCGACCGCGGCGTCCGCCGCCGTCCGACCGTCGGACTCGGCGCCCGAGCGCTCCAGCACGATCCGCTCGTTGTTGTGGACGGTCAGCATGACCTGGACCAGCGGGTGCCGGGCCAGGGAGCGGGCAGGTGCGAGCTCCTCGACGAGCTTCTCGAACGGCACGTCCTGGTGCGCGAGGGCGTCCCACCCGGTCTGCCGCGCCTGGGCGAGCACCTCGCGGAAGGCCGGGTCGCCGGTGAGGTCCGTGCGCAGGACCAGGGTGTTGACGAAGAAGCCGACCATGTCGTCCAGCGCGACGTCGGTTCGCCCGGCGACGGCTGTGGCGATCGGTATGTCGGTGCCCGCGCCCAGGCGGGACAGCATGACCGCCAGCGCGGACTGCAGGACCATGAAGACCGTGGCGTCCTCGGCGCGAGCCACCTCGGCGAGCCGGGCGTGGACCGCGGCCGGGATCTCCAGCGGCACGCCGTGGCCGCGGTGCGAGGCAACCGCCGTGCGGGCGTGGTCGAACGGCAGGTCGAGCTCCTCGGGAGCACCGGCGAGTTTGTCGCGCCAGTAGGCGAGCTGACGGGCCAGCAGGCTCTCCGGGTCCTCCTGGTCGCCCAGCAGCTCACGCTGCCAGAGGGTGTAGTCGGCGTACTGGACGGGCAGCGGCTCCCACTCGGGCACCCGGCCCTCGCTGCGGGCGAGGTAGGCCTGCGTCACATCGCGCAGCAGCGGCCCCGTCGACCAGCCGTCGCTCGCGATGTGGTGGACCACCACGACCAGCACCGCCTCCTCCGGGCCGGTCCGCAGCAGCGTGGCACGGATCGGCACCTCGTCGGCCAGGTCGAACGGATGGGACTCCAACTCCGAAATCCGGGAGTCGAGTTCGGCGGGCGGCAGATCGGCCACCACCGGTTCCCAGTCCAGTTCCTCCATCTTCAGAATGCGCTGGTACGGCTCACCGTCGACCGTCGGGTAGACGGTGCGCAGCACCTCGTGGCGTCCGATGACGTCCCGCAGGGCCATGTGGAGTGCATCGGCGTCGATCCGTCCCGGCAGGCGCCTGACGATCGGGATGTTGTAGGTGGCGCTCGGGCCCTCAAGCTGCGAAAGGAACCACAACCGGCGCTGCGCGAAAGACAACGGAACCATCAGAACTCCTCCTGGCTGCGCATCGGCCGCAACGCCGGCCTAGCTGATTTCTCATGTCCGAGCTGTTGTGCCAGTCCGGCCACCGTCGGCGCCTCCACAAGCGCCTTCAACGGCACCTCGACGCCCAGCACCGCCCGGATCTGGCTGGTGAGTCGAACGGCGAGGAGGGAGTGCCCGCCGAGGTCGAAGAAGTTGTCGTCGACGCCGACACTCTCCAGACCGAGCACCTGCGCGAAGGCGGCGCAGAGGATCTCCTCCCGCTCATTGGCCGGAGCCCGGCCAGTGCCGGTGGTGTACGCGGGGGCGGGCAGAGCCTTGCGGTCGAGCTTGCCGTTCACCGACAGCGGCAGCTCGTCCAGGACGACGACAGCCGAGGGCACCATGTGCTCCGGCAGCCGACCCGTGACGAACTCCCGTACCACCTCGGGTAGTTCAGCCGTGGTCTCGGAGTCCGGGACGACGTAGGCCACCAGACGCAGCTCACCCGGCACATCCTCGCGAGCGATCACCGCGGCCTGCGCCACCAGCGGATGCCCGGCGATCACGGCCTGCACCTCTCCCGGTTCGATCCGGAAGCCGCGTATCTTGACCTGCTCATCGGCCCGGCCCAGGTACTCCAGTTGGCCATCCGCCCGCCAACGGGCGATGTCACCGGTGCGATACATCCGCGCGCCCGGCTCGAACGGGTTCGCAACGAACCGCTCCCCCGTCAGGGCAGCACGGCCCGCGTAACCACGCGCCAACTGCACACCCGCCAGATAGAGCTCACCGCCCGCACCCACCGGAACCGGGCTCAGCCCGGCATCCAGGACGTACACCCGGGTGTTGGCGATCGGCGCGCCGATCGGCACCACACCCATGGTCTGCTCGCGCTCGCACTGCCAGGCGGTGACATCGACCGAGGCCTCGGTCGGCCCGTACAGATTGTGCAGCTCCACCCCGCCGAACACCTCGAAGAACCGCTGCTGCGTGTGCAACGGCAACGCCTCACCCGAGCACACCACCCGGCGCAGCACCGCACCGCAACCCGCCGCGGACGGCTCGGCAAGGAACGCCTCCAGCATCGACGGCACGAAGTGCGCCGTCGTCACCCCCTGCCCGGCGATCAGCGAGGCCAGGTACTCCGGATCCCGGTGCCCGCCCGCACGCGCCACCACCAGGCACGCACCCTCCAGCAGCGGCCAGAAGAACTCCCACACCGACACGTCGAACCCGAACGGCGTCTTCTGCACCACCCGGTCCTCAGCACCGAGTTCGTAGCGGGACTGCATCCACGCCAGCCGGTTCACGATGCCCTCGTGCGCCACCACAACGCCCTTCGGACGCCCCGTCGAACCCGACGTGAAGATCACATACGCGGCATCCTGCGGCTCTATCACCACACCCAGCGCGCCACCGTCGAGATCCGCCAGGGCCGGATCCTCCACCAGCACCCCTGCCACACCCGCCGGAAGCACCTCCGCAAGCCCGCCGGTGGTCACCACCGCAGCCGGCACGGCATCCTCCAGCACCACGGCAATCCGCTCCGCCGGGTAGCCCGGATCCAGCGGCAGATACGCCGCACCCGCCTTCACCACCGCCAGCAGCGCCACCACCAACTCGACCCCGCGCTCCAGACACACCCCCACCACCGACTCCGGGCCGACACCCCGGCCGGCCAGCAGACGCGCCAAGCGGTTCGCCCGCGCGTCCAGCTCCGCGTACGACACCTCCACACCCTCGAACACCACCGCCACCGCATCAGGCGTGAGCGCCACCTGCGCCTCGAACAACCCCGGAAGCGTGCCCCCTTCGACCTCCACCGCCGTGTCGTTCCACTCCACCAACACCCGACGACGCTCCACCGCGTCCAGCACCTCAACCGCACCCAGCGCGACCTCCGGACCACCCTCCAGCGCCACCTCCAACGCCGACACCAGGCCCTCGACGGCCCTGCCCACCAGCCCGACGACCGCCATCGGGTCGACGGGCGCGACGGCGTCCACCGCCGTGCGGATGGCCCGTCCGTTGTCGTCGACGGCCAGGGCGAGCGGGTAGTTGGTGGCGTCCCGGGAGAGCAGGGTGCGGATCCCGCCCGTCTCGCTCTCGGAGGGTTGCTGTGCTGCCGCCGCCTGGTCGTCCGACTGGTCGGCGGCGTGGCGGTAGTTGAGGAAGGAGGTGAAGAGCGGTGCGCCGCCGGTGAGTCCGCTGGCCTGCTGGGCCACGGTGAGCGGCGCGTTCTCGTGTTCGAGGAGCTGCGCCAGCTGGCCGCGCATCGCGGACACCGCGTCCAGGACTCCGAGTTCGTCCGTGCGCACCCGTACCGGGAGCGTGTTGATGAAGGGGCCCGGGACACGTTCGGCGCCGGCTCCGGCGTTCATCCGGCCGAACAGCACCGTGCCGAACACGACGTCGTCCCGGCCGCTGACCGCGCCGATCACCCGGGCCCAGGCGACATGCATCAGCGTCGCCACGCTGGCACCCAGCCGGCGTGACACCGTGCGCAGCCGCGCCTCCAGCTCGGGAGCCAGCGCTTGGGAGGCGCGTTCGGCCTCGGCGCCGACGCCGCGCACGTCCGTCAGGCCGTACGGAGCGGTCGGTTCGGTGACGTCACCCAGCAGCTCGGCGAAGAAGCGTTCGTGCTCCGCGCGCGGGACGCCGCGGACCTGCGCCACGAAGTCGCGGAACGGCAGCGGCTCCGGCAGTTCGTCGGCGCGGCCGGTGAGGAAGGCGTGGATCTCGTCCAGCAGCACGGACAGCGCGGTGTGGTCCTGCACCATGTGGTGCACTCGCACCAGGCCGAGCCAGCGGCCGTCCGGTCCGGCGGCCGTGTGCAGCTCGACCAGAGGTGCCCGGGACAGGTCCATGACCCGTCCGACCGCCTCGGTCAGCTCGGCCACCGGGTCGCCGGCCCTCGGGTCCAGCGGCACCTCGCGCACCGGGAGTACGGCCTTGCGCCACACTACCTGTACGGGCTCACGCAGGCCGTCCCAGACGATGCCGGTGCGCAGGATGTCGTGCCGGTCCAGGACCTGCTGGAGTGCCTCGGCGAAGCGGTCGAGCAGCTCGCGTGAGCCGAACTCCAGGACATTCGGCTGGACGTAGACGTCGTCGCCGCCGTCGGCGAGCAGATGGTGGTAGAGCAGGCCGTCCTGGATCGGGGCGAGCGGGTAGATGTCCGCGATGTTCGCGGCGCCGCCCTCGACGGTCGCGACGACGCGGTCGATCTCCTCTTCGGTGAGGTGGGCCAGGGTGAGCATCTCCGGCGTGATCGCGGTCGCGTCCGCCGGGATGAGGTTCTCGGGCACCTCCACCTGCCGTGCGCCGCCCGAGCGGGCCAGGCCGGCCGGGGTCGGGCTGTCGAACAGCGCCCGCACCGACACCGCCACGCCCTGCGCCTGCAGGAGGCTGATCAGTCTGACGGCGAGCAGGGAGTGACCGCCGAGGGCGAAGAAGTCGTCGTCGACGCCGACGCCGTCCAGGCCGAGCACCTGCGCGAAGGCGGCGCAGAGGATCTCCTCGCGGACGGTGGCGGGGCCACGGCCGGAGCCGGGGGCGAGGTCGGGGGCGGGCAGGGCCTTGCGGTCGACCTTGCCGTTCGCGGTCAGCGGCAGCTCCTCGAGGACGACGAACGCGGAGGGCACCATGTAGCCGGGCAGCTCCCGGCCGAGCTGCGCCCTGACCTCCACGACATCCAGCTCCGCCGGGCCGGTCTGCGCAACCAGGTAGGCGGCCAGCAGCGCGTCACCGGACATGTCACGGCGCACCGCCGCCACCGCCCGGGCAACGCCCTCCTGGCGTTCCAGGACGGCCTCCACCTCGCCCAGCTCGATCCGGAAGCCGCGCACCTTCACCTGGTCGTCGACCCGGCCCAGGCACTCCAGCTCTCCCTCCGCGTTCCAGCGAGCCAGGTCACCGGTCCGGTACAACCGCTGTCCGGCCGTGAACGGCGAGGCCACGAAGCGCTCCGCCGTCAGGCCCGGACGGCCCGTGTAGCCGCGCGCCAACTGCGCGCCCGCCAGATACAGTTCGCCCGCCACACCGACCGGCGCCGGGCGCAGCGACCGGTCCAGCACATACGCCCGGGTGTTGGCGAACGGCCGGCCCACCACGACCGCGCCGCCCGTCACCTCGGCCGAAGTGGCCCAGACGGTCGCCTCGGTCGGCCCGTACAGGTTCACCGCGGCGATCCCCAGCCCCACGAACCGCTGCGCCAGTTCCTGCGGCAGCGCCTCACCGCCGACCAGCGCCCGGACACCGGCCGGCCAGTCACCCACGTCGAGCAGGGCTCGCCACAGAGACGGCACCGCCTGCAACGCCGTCGCACCCGACGAGACCGCCAGCCCCATCAGCGCGGCCGGATCGCGCACCACGGCCTGCGCCGCGAGAACCACCGACGCCCCGCGGACCAGAGGCAGGAACAGCTCCAGAGCCGCGATGTCGAAGGACACCGTGGTCACCGCCAGCAGCCGGTCCTCCGCTCCCAGCTCCACCCGCTGCCCCACACCGAACAAGTGATTGACCAGCGCGCCGTGCGAGACCATGACGCCCTTGGGACGACCCGTGGAACCCGAGGTGTAGATGACGTACGCCGTGTTCCCCGGCGCCACCGCCACGCCCGGGCGCACCTCCGCGGCCTCGGCCAGGTCCCGCACCACGGACGGCTCGTCGACGACGAGCACCGGCACCTCCGCCGGCACCACGCCCGCAACCGCCGACTGCGAAACCACCAGTGGCACACCCGCATCCGAGAGGACGAAGGCGATCCGCTCAGCCGGGTACTCCGGATCCACCGGCAGGTACGCCGCACCGGCCTTCGCCACCGCCAGCAGCGCGACCACCAGGTCGGCACCGCGCTCCATGACCACGCCGACCACGGACTCCGGACCGACACCACGCGCGGCCAGCAGCTGCCCCAGCCGGTTCGCCCGCGCGTCCAGCTCCGCGTACGACACCTCCACACCCTCGGACACCACCGCCACCGCATCGGGCGTGAGCGCCACCTGCGCTTCGAACAACGCCGGCAACGTGGCCGCCGTAGCCTCCGCCGCCGTGTCGTTCCACTCCCCCAGCACCCGACGACGCTCAGCCGCGTCCAGCACCTCGACCGCGCCCAGCGCGACCTCCGGACCGCCGTCCAGCGCCGTCTCCAGCGCCGACACCAGCTGCTCGGTGGCGGTGCGCACCAGCACGCCGACCGCCTCCGCGTCGATCGCCTCGACCGCGTCGACGGTCAGCGCGAGGCCGTCGCCGTCGTCGTCCACGGCGACCCCGAGCGGGTAGTTGGTGCGCTCGCGCGCGTACAGCAGGCGGATGCCCTGGCCGTCCTGCTGTTCCTCGGCCGACCGTCCGTCGGCCGCCGGCTCCTCGGCCGGCTGCTCCTCGCTCCGGCCGGGGTTGTGGCGGTAGTTGAGGAAGGCCGTGAACAGCGGCGTCTCACCCGTAAGTCCGGCGGCCTGCTGGGCGGTCGAGAGCGAGGCGTGCTCGTGCTCCATCAGCCGGGCCAGCTGGGAGCGCATCTGCGACACCGCCGTCAGGACCCCGGTGTCGGCCGTACGGACGCGTACCGGAAGCGTGTTGATGAACGGGCCGGGCACCTGGCCGGCCCCGGCGTCGCCCGTCATCCGGCCGAACAGCACGGTCCCGAAGACCACGTCGTCCCGGCCGGACATCGCTCCGACCGCCCGGGCCCAGGCCACGTGCAGGACGGTCGCCGCGCTCACCCGCAGCCTGCGGGCGACCTCGCGCAGCCGGCGCTCGGACGCGGGCGTGAAGGGCACCACCCGGCGGGTCACCGACGTGCCGTCGCCGTGCACCTCGGTGACACCGAACGGCGCGGTGGTCTCGTCCAGGTCGCCCAGCAGCTCGGCGAAGTACCGCTCGTGTGCGGCCAGTTCGGCCTCGTCGCGGGAGCGCGCCACGAAGTCCCGGAAGGGCATCGGCTCGGGCAGATCGGCGGCCCGGCCGGTGAGGAAGGCACCCACCTCGGAGAGCAGCAGCTCCAGTGCCGTGTGGTCCTGCACCAGGTGGTGGATGCGGATCAGCGCCAGCCGGCGGTCCGTACCCGGCACGGCGGCCCGGTGCACCGTGATCAGGGGGGCCCGGCCCAGGTCCATGGACAGGCCCACGGCCGCGATCAGGTCGGTGGCCAGGTCCTCACCGTGCGGGTCGAGGGTGACGTCGACGACCTGCATCGGCGCGTGGCGCCACACGACCTGGACGGGCTCGGGCAGTCCCTCCCAGACGAGGGAGGTCCGGAAGATGTCATGCCGGTCGAGGACGCTCTGGAGCGCTTGCACGAACGCGTCGAACCTGGCCGGCGAGTCGAACTCCAGCACCGCCGGCAGGACATAGGCGTCGTCGCCGCCGTCGGCCAGCAGGTGGTGGAAGAGCAGGCCCTCCTGCAGCGGACCGAGCGGGTAGATGTCCGCGACGTTGGCCGCGCCGCCGTCCACGCTCGCGACGACTCGCTCGATCTGCTCGGGTGTGAGGTCGACCAGCGGCAGCATCTCCGGGGTGATCGTGGTCGCGCCGGCGGGAATCGGGTTCTTTGGCACCGCGGCCCGCGTGGTGCCCGCCGCGAGCGCCAGCCCGGCCGGGGTCGGCGTCTCGAAGAGCGCCCGCACCGGCACCGCCACACCCTGCGCGCGCAGCCGCTCGACCAGCCGGATCGCCAGCAGGGAGTGGCCGCCGAGGGCGAAGAAGTCGTCGTCCGCGCCGACCCGCTCCAGCTCCAGAACCTCGCCGAAGACGGCGCAGAGCAGCTCCTCGCGTGCGTTCGCCGGGGCCCGCCCGGTGCCCGCCGGGTACTGCGGCGGCGCCGGCAGCCGGTTGGTGTCGACCTTGCCGTTCGCCGTCAGCGGCAGTTCGTCGAGCAGCACCACGGCGGCCGGCACCATCGACTCCGGCAACTGCTCCCGCACGAACGCGCGCAGCTCCGCCGGGTCCACCTCCGCGCCCGGCGCGGGCACCACGTACGCCACCAGCCTGCGGTCGGAGGCCGCCCCAGACGTCCGGAGAGCGGTGCCGGTGGAAGGGCGGCTCGGGAAGACCGCCGGGTCGCCCGCACCGTCCACGATCCGCACAGCGCTCAGCGGCAGCTCCGGGTTAGTCGTCAGCGTGTCCAGCACGCCCGCCAGACAGTCGGCGAACAGCAGGACCGTCTTCGCCTCGAACAGATCGGAGGCGGCCGTCACCGAGCCCCGGATCCCGGACGGTGCGCCGTTGCGCCCCAGCACCTCGGTGAACGACAGCTCCAGGTCGAACTTGGCCGCCGCCGCGTCGGCGGGGGCCGCCGAGGACACCTCGACGCGCTCCTCGTCCAGCATCGTCCGCGCGGCGTTCTGCAGGGTCAGCATCACCTGGAACAGCGGGTGCCGGGACAGCGACCGGGCAGGGGCGAGCTCCTCGACCAGCCGCTCGAACGGCAGGTCCTGGTGACCGAACGCGGCGAGGCTGGTCGCCCGCACCCGCCGCAGCGCCTCGCGGAACGTCGGGTCACCGGTGAGGTCCGTACGCAGCACGAGCGTGTTCACGAAGAAGCCGACCAGATCGTCCAACGCCTCGTCGGTCCGGCCCGCGACGTCCGTCCCGACCGGGATGTCCGTCCCCCCGCCGAGGCGGCTCAGCAGGACGGCCAGGGCCGCCTGCAGCACCATGAACAGCGTGGCGCCCTCGGCCTGCGCCAGCTCCAGCAGCCGGGCGTGCGTCCGCGCGGAGATCTCCAGCCGCACCCGGTGGCCCCCGTACGAGGCCGCCGCGGGGCGCGGGTGGTCGACCGGCAGCGCGAGCTCCTCCGGGAGGCCCGCCAGCGCGTCGCGCCAGTAGCTCATCTGCCGGTGCAGCAGGCTGTTCGTGTCGTCCGCCTCACCCAGCAGCTCACGCTGCCAGATCGCGTAGTCCGCGTACTGGACCGGCAGGGGCTCCCATTCGGGCGCCCGACCCTCGCTGCGGGCCTGGTACGCCGTCATGAGGTCGCGGGTGAAGGGGCCCGTCGACCAGCCGTCGCTGGCGATGTGGTGGAACACCACGACCAGCACCTGCTCCTGAGGCGATACGGCCAGGAGCCAGGCGCGGACCGGCACTTCGGCCGCCAGGTCGAAGGTGTACCCCTCGGCTGCCGCGACCGCGGCGTCGAGCTCCGCCCGGGGCACCTCCTCGACCGACAGCTCCCAGGCCAGGTCGTCGAGCTTCAGCACGCTCTGGTACGGCTCGCCGTCCACGGTCGTGAACACGGTCCGCAGGATTTCGTGCCGGCCGATGACGTCCCGCAGGGCGGTGTTCAGCGCCGCCCGGTCCGTCCCCCCGCCGAGCGGGAGGATCAGCGGCACGTTGTACGTGGCGCTCGGCCCCTCCAGCTGGGAGATGAACCACAGCCGCCGCTGCGCGAATGACAACGGAATCATCAGGACTCCTCCTGGTTGCGCCTCGGCCGCAGGGCCGGCCTGGTCGGTGCCGGCGCCGTCTGCTCCGCCAGTCGGGCGGCGAGCTCGGCCGGAGTCGGGGCGTCGAACAGCACCGCGATCTCCACCTCGACGTTCAGCAGGGTCCTGATCCGGTTGGTCAGGCGGACCGCGAGCAGGGAGTGGCCGCCGAGGGCGAAGAAGTCGTCGTCGACACCGACCTCGGGCACGCGCAGCACCTCGGCGAACGCCTCGCACAGCACCCGCTCGCGCTCGTTCGCCGGTGCCCGCCCGGACCCGGCGCCACCCGACAGCTCGGGCGCGGGCAGGGCCTTGCGGTCCAGCTTCCCGTTGTTGGTGAGCGGCAGCTCCTCCAGGACGACCACCGCCGACGGAACCATGTACTCGGGCAGACGGTCCGCCGCGAACGTACGCACCTGGCCGGGCAGGGCGTCCAGTTCCTCGTCAGGGTCGTCGGCGACGACGTACGCCACCAGACGGACATCGCCGGGTACGTCCTCACGAGCGACGACGGCGGCCTGCGCGACCTGCGGGTGACCGGCGACGACGGCTTCGACCTCGCCGGGCTCGATCCGGAAGCCGCGGACCTTCACCTGCTCGTCCGCACGCCCCAGGAACTCCAGCCGGCCATCAGCACGCCAACGGGCGATGTCACCCGAGCGGTACATCCGCGCACCCGGCTCGAAGGGGTTCGCCACGAACCGTTCCGCCGTCAGCCCCGGCCGCTTCACGTACCCACGCGCCAACTGCGCACCGGAAAGGTACAGCTCACCCGCCACACCCGGCGCGACCGGACGCAGCCCGGCATCCAGCACATACAGCCGCATGTTCGCCACCGGACGGCCGATCGGCACCACCGCACCGACCTCGTCCCCGGCCCGCACCTCGAACACCGCACAGCCGACCGTCGCCTCCGTCGGACCGTACTCGTTCACCACCACCGACCCCGGCGCGTTCTCCAACAGCTCCCGCACCACCGAGCCGGGCAGCGCCTCACCACCGACCACCCACGTGGACGCCGCGTCCTTGACCTGACCCTCAGTCAATGTCTCCGACAGCAGCGGCAGATGCGCGGGCACCACCTTCGCCAGACCGAACCCGCCGCCACCATCCCGCAGCAGATCCGCCAGCCCCTCCACGCCGCCCTCACCGCTCACCACCACCGGCGAGCCGGAGATGAGCGGCACCACGACACTGGTCACCGTCAGGTCGAACGCCAGCGACGAATGCAGCGGCGCACCACCCGCCGTCTCATACGCACCAGCGGCCCACCGCACGTAGTTCGCCAGACCGCCATGCGTGACCGCCACACCCTTCGGCCGACCCGTCGACCCCGACGTGAAGATCACATACGCCAGACCCTCCGCCGACACCGACACCTCAGGCGCCGTCACCGGCAGCATCGACAGCTGCATCTCCATGAGGGTGGAGTCCACCGCAACCATCCGAGCACGGCCCGCGGGCAGTTCGTCCAGGACCTCCTCGTCGGTCAGCGTCAGCACCGCACCGCTGTCCGCCAGCATCAACGAGATCCGCTCGACCGGATAAGCAGGATCGATCGGCAGGAACGCAGCCCCGGCCTTCCACGCCGCCAGGATCGCCACGACCGCGTCCACACCGCGCGGCAGGCACACGCCGACGGTCGACTCGGCGCCGACGCCCTGACCCAGCAGATAGTGAGCAAGCCGGTTCGCCCTGCCGTCCAGCTCAGCGAACGACACCTCCTCACCATCCGCGACGACCGCCACCGCATCCGGCGTCCGCGCCACCTGCCCCGCGAACAACCCCGGCACCAAGTCCGAACCGAGGTCCACCGCCGAGTCGTTCCACTCCACCAACACCCGACGACGCTCGGCGTCATCGAGGACGTCCACCGAATCCACCGCCATGCCCGGGTCGCGCGTCACCGCGTCCAACACCCTGCGCAGAGCGGATCCGATCCGTTCGACCGACTCCACGTCGAACAGGTCGGCCGCCGCCACCACCAAGCCACGCAGCCCACCGGGAGCGCCCTCGGCATCGAACGCCTCGGTGAGCCGCACCTCCAGGTCGAACTTCGCCGCCGCGGTGCCGGCCGACACGCCGCCGGTCGATTCGCCGTCCGTGTCGGTGCCCGACGTCACGCGGTCGGCGGTGTTGTTCTGGAGGTCCAGCTGGACCTGGAACAGCGGGTGCCGTGCACGGGAGCGGGCAGGAGCGAGTTCCTCGACCAGCTTCTCGAAGGGCACGTCCTGGTGCGCCAGCGCGGACAGCGTCCGCTCCCGCACCTGGCCCAGCACCTCGCGGAAGGTCGGTCGGCCGGAGAGGTCCGTCCGCACGACCAGGGTGTTGATGAAGAAGCCGACCAGGTCGTCAAGCGCCTCGTCGGTGCGGCCGGCGTTCGCCGAGCCGATCGGAATGTCCGTTCCCGCGCCGAGCTTGGAGAGCAGCACGGCGAGCGAGGCCTGGAGCACCATGAACGGTGTCACGCCCTCCGCCCGGGCCACCTCCACCAGTCGCGCGTGCACGGCCGCCGGAACCTCCAGCGGAAGGCGGTGCCCCCGGTGGGAGGCAATCGCCGGACGCGGCCGGTCCACCGGGAGCGTCAGCTCTTCCGGCGCCCCGGCCAGCGCCTCACGCCAGTAGGCGATCTGCTGTGCGATCAGGCTCTGCGGGTCCCGCTCGTCGCCGAGCAGTTCGCGCTGCCAGAGCGTGTAGTCGGCGTACTGCACGGGCAGCGGCGCCCACTCCGGGGCCCGGCCCGCGGACCGCGCCTCGTACGCGGTCACGATGTCCCGGCTGAGCGGGTCGTCCGACCAGCCGTCGCCGGCGATGTGGTGGAGCAGGATCAGCAGGACCCTCTCCTGCGGCCCGGCCTCGAACAGCGTGGCGCGGATCGGCACGTCCGCCGACAGGTCGAAGGCGTGGCCCGAGGCCTCGACGAGCGTCTCCTCCAGCTTGTCCTGCGCGACCTCCACGACCTGCAGCTCCCAGGCCAGATCGTCGATCTCGATGATCCGCTGGAACGGTTCGCTCTCATCCGCTTCGTACACCGTCCGCAGGACCTCGTGCCGCCCGATGACGTCACGCAGGGCCGCGCTCAGCGCTCCGGTGTCGATGTCGGCCGGAAGCGGGATCCGGAACGGGACGTTGTAGGTCGAGCTGGGGCCTTCCAACTGGTCGATGAACCAGAGCCGTTGCTGCGCGAAGGAGAGCGGGAGGCGCTCCGGCCGCTCGCCGCCCTGCAGGGCGAGACGAGCCCCGGCCGAGCCGGCCAGGCGCGCCGCGAGCCCGGCGACCGTCGGCGCCTCGAACAGGGTCCGCAGTGGCACCTCGACGCCCAGAACCACACGGACCCGGCTGATCAGCCGGACGGCGAGCAGGGAGTGGCCGCCGAGGGCGAAGAAGTCGTCGTCGACGCCGACCCGCTCCAGGCCGAGCACCTGCGCGAACGCGGCGCAGAGCAGTTCCTCCTGCAGCGTTGCCGGGCCTCGGCTCTCACCCGCGGTGTACGTGGGGGCGGGCAACCGTGCGGTGTCCACCTTGCCGTTCGCCGTCAGTGGCAGTTCGTCGAGCAGCATCACGGCTGCCGGCACCATCGACTCCGGCAACTGCTCCCGCACGAACGCGCGCAGCTCCGCCGGGTCCACCTCCGCGCCCGGCGCGGGCACCACGTATGCCACCAGCCTGCGGTCGGAGGCCGCACCCGGCGAGCGGGGAACCGAGCCGACGGCCGGACGGTCCGGGAAGACCGCCGGGGCGCCCGCGCGGTCCACGATGCGCACACCGCTCAGCGGCAGCTCCGGGTTCCTCGACAGCGTGTCGAGAACGCCCACCAGGCAGTCGGCGAACAGCAGGACCGTCTTCGCCTCGAACAGGTCCGCCGAGGCGGCGATGCCGCCGTACAGCCCGGTCGGAGCCCCGTCGGCATCGAAGGCCTCGCCGACACCGACCTCGAGGTCGAACTTCGCCGCCGCGGGGGCCGCCGAGAGCGCCGCCCCCGCGGAGGGTGCACCACCGAGTTCCAGTCTCGCCGGCTGGTTGTTCTGCAGGGTCAACGACACCTGGAACAGCGGGTGACGGGCCATGGAGCGGGCAGGCGCGAGCTCCTCCACCAGCTTCTCGAAGGGCACCTCCTGGTGCGCGAAGGCGGAAAGTCCCACCTCGCGAACGCGGGCGATGACCTCGGCGAACGTCGGGTCGCCGGACAGGTCCGTGCGCATCACCAGCGTGTTGACGAAGAAGCCGACGAGGTCGTCGAGCGCCTCGTCAGTACGGCCCGCGTTGAACGTGCCGATCGGGATGTCGGTGCCGGCGCCGAGCCGGTTGAGCAGGACGGCCAGGGCCCCCTGGAGCACCATGAACATCGTCGCGCCCTCGGCACGCGCCAGCTCCGCCAGTCGGGCGTGGACGTCCGCAGGGATCTGTAGCGCCGCGTCGTGCCCGCGGTACGAGGAGACGGCGGGACGGAGGTGGTCGGCCGGGAGGTCCAGCTCCTCGGGGATGCCCGACAGGGCCTCCTTCCAGTACGCGACCTGCCTGCCCATCAGGCTGTCCGCGTCCCGTTCGTCGCCGAGCAGGTCGCGCTGCCAGAGCGTGTAGTCCGCGTACTGGACCGGCAGCGGCTCCCAGACAGGCGCCCGGCCGGCGCTGCGCGCCTCGTAGGCCGTCGACAGGTCCCGTCCCAGCGGTGCCGTCGACCAGCCGTCGCTGGCGATGTGGTGCAGGACGACGGCCAGCACCGGGTCGGCGCCGCCCTCCGGCTCGAAGAACCAGGCGCGGATCGGCACTTCGCCGGTCAGGTCGAAGGGATGCTCCGCAACCGTCTGCACCTCGCGTTCCAGGTCCGTCGACGCCACCGGGACGGCCTTGATCTCCCAGTCCAGCTCACCGAGCGCCAGAATCCGCTGATACGGCTCGCCGTCGACCGCCGGGAACACCGTGCGCAGCACCTCGTGCCGCCCGATCACGTCGCGGAAGGCGGCGTTGAGCGCCTCCCGGTCGGTGTCGCCGGGCAGTTGGAGCACCACCGGGACGTTGTAGGTGGCGCTCGACTCCTCCAACTGGCTGAGGAACCAAAGCCTCTGCTGGGCGTAGGAGAGCGGGAGGCTTTCCGGTCGCGGCATCGCTGTGAGGGGTGTGCGGGCGGTTTCGGCGCCGGCGAGGCGGGCGGCGAGGGCCGCGACGGTCGGGGCCTCGAACAGGGTGCGGATCTCGGTCTCGACACCCAGAACGATGCGGATACGGCTGACCAGGCGCACCGCGAGGAGGGAGTGACCGCCAAGGTCGAAGAAGTCGTCGTCCACGCCGACGCTCTCCAGCCCGAGGACCTCGGCGAAGGCCAGGCAGAGCAACTCCTCCTGCAAGGTCGCCGCACGGCGGCCGCTACCGGCCGAGGAGTTGCCGTAGTCCGGAGCGGGCAGCGCCTTGCGGTCCAGCTTCCCGTTCCCGGTCAGCGGCAGCTCATCCAAGACCACGACCGCCGACGGCACCATGTGCTCCGGCAGACGCCGCCCGATGAACTCACGTACCGCGGAAGGGAGTCCGCTGGTGTCCTCGTCCGGGTCGTCGGCGACAACGTATGCCACCAGACGGGTCTCCCCGGGGACGTCGGCGCGGGCCACGACGGCCGCCTGAGCCACCAGCGGGTACGCGGCAGCGACCGACTGCACCTCACCCAGCTCGACGCGGTAGCCACGGATCTTGACCTGCTCGTCGGTGCGGCCCAGGAAGACCACCCGGCCCTCCGCCGTCCAGCGGGCCCGGTCACCCGTGCGATACATCCGCACACCCGGCTCGAAGGGGTTCGCCACGAACCGCTCCGCCGTCAGCCCCGCACGCTGGACATAGCCGCGCGCCAGCTGCGCACCCGCCACATACAGCTCACCCGCGACACCCACAGGCACCGGCCGTAGAGCGGCATCGAGGACATAGAAGCGCGTGTTACCTACCGGCGAGCCGACCGGGACCAGGCCTGCGGCCGCGTCGTCCGCGCTCAGGCGGGTGGTCGCCACACCGATCGTCGTCTCCGTCGGACCATAGTGGTTGAACACCGCCGCATCGCCGGCCTGTTCGGTCAGCTCACGCACCAGCTCCGGGGATGCGGCCTCGCCGCCCAGGACCAGCGAACGTGCCGGCAGTACGCCCTCCACCCCGGCCACGGAAGCCAGCGCCGCCAGGTGGGAGGGAACGGCCTTGAGGAAGTCGATCCGATGCTCGGTCAGGTAGCCGGCCACCAGCGCCGGGTCGGTGACCGCCTCCTCGGGCAGAACATGCAGCTCGCCACCGGTCGTCAGGCTCGCGAAGACCACCGTGTTGCCCAGGTCGGTGGCCTGCGCCTGAAGAAGCGCATACCGGCCGCCCGGCACATCGAACCCGACCCGGCCGGGCACCGAGGACACATAGTTCGCCACACCACCGTGTGTGACCGCGACACCCTTCGGACGGCCCGTCGAACCCGACGTATAGATGACGTACGCCAGACCCTCCGCCGACACCGGTACGCCAGGCGCCGACACCGGCGCCGTCGCCAACTGCATCCGCAGGAGAGCGCCGTCGACGGCCACCAACCGCACGCCCACCGAGGGCAGTTCGTCGAGGATCTCCTCCGTGGTCACCACCAGCGCCGCCCGGCTGTCCTTCATCGCGAAGGCCACCCGCTCCGTCGGCTGCGCCGCATCCAGCGGCAGATAACCCGCCCCCGCCTTCCACACCGCCAAAATCCCGGCAATCATCTCGACACCACGCGGCAGCGCCAGGCCCACCACCGACTCGGCACCCAGACCCTGACTGATCAGATAGTGCGCCAGCCGGTTCGCCCGCGCATCCAGCTCCGCATAGGTGAGCCGCTCACCGTCGGCCACGATCGCCACCGCATCCGGCGTCCGCGCCACCTGCGCCTCGAACAGCTCCACCACCGACGAGGCCGCAACCTCCAGCGCCGTGGCGTTCCACCCAGTCAGCACCGTCTCACGCTCGACCGCGTCAGCCACATCCACCAAAGCCACCGCAACGCCCGGGTCGCGCGTCACCGCATCCAGCACCCGAACCCAGGCCGCAGCGATCCGCCCGGCCCACACCGGCTCGAACAGATCCGCCGACACCGTCACCGTGCCACGCACACCCGCCGGACGACCATCGACGTCGAAGTCCTCACCCACGATGACGTCGAGGTCGAACTTCGCCGCCGCGTCGTGGACCGTCGATGCGGAGGTTCCCTCAGCGGGCTCGCTCGTCTGGCCACCGGTAGCAAGGCCTGGCAAGTCGAGCACGGCCTCGACGGTGTTCTGTGTCGTGAGAACGACCTGGAAGAGCGGGTGGCGGGCCATCGAGCGGGCCGGCGCCAGCTCCTCCACCAAGCGCTCGAACGGCACATCCTGATGCGCCAGCGCGGACAGCGTCCGCTCCCGCACCCGGCCCAGCACCTCACGGAAGCTCGGCCACCCAGACAGGTCCGTCCGCACCACCAGCGTGTTGATGAAGAACCCGACCAAATCGTCGAGAGCCTCATCCGTACGACCTGCGTTCGCCGAACCGATCGGAATGTCCGTCCCCGCACCCAGCTTGGAGAGCAGCACCGCCAGCGAAGCCTGCAACACCATGAACGGTGTCACGCCCTCCGCCCGGGCCACCTCCACCAGCCGCTCATGCACAGCCGCCGGAACCTCCACCGGCACCTGATAACCCCGATGCGAACCCACCGCCGGACGCACCCGGTCGAACGGCAGACCCAGCTCCTCCGGCGAACCCGACAACGCCTCACGCCAGTACGCGAGCTGTTGCCCCATCACACTGTCGGGGTCGTTCTCCTCACCGAGGATCTCGCGCTGCCACAGGGTGTAGTCCGCGTACTGCACCGGCAGCGGCGCCCACTCCGGCGCCCGGCCCGCACTGCGCGCCGCATAGGCGGTCGACAGATCCCGCGCCAGCGGGCCCCTCGACCAGCCGTCACTGGCCACATGGTGCATCACCACGACCAACGCCCGCAGCTCCGCACCCGCCTCGAACAACCAGGCCCTGATGGGCAGTTCGGACGCCAGGTCGAAGCTGTACGCCACTGCCTCGGCGACCGCTGCGTCCAGCGCCTCGGGTGCGACCTCCTCCACCTGCAGCGTCCACTCCAGGTCCCCGATGTCGAGCATCCGCTGGTAGGGCTCGCCGTCGACCACCGGGAAGACGGTGCGCAGCACCTCGTGCCGTCCGAGCACGTCCAGGAACGCGGCGCTCAGCGCGTCCCGGTCCACGTCGCCGGTCAGTGGGATCACCGCCGGGACGTTGTAGGCGGCGCTGGGGCCTTCGAGCTGGTTGATGAACCACAGCCGGCGCTGCGCGAACGACAGCGGCACCCGCTCCGGCCGCTGCCCCGCCGTCAGCGCCACCCGCGCCCGATCCGCACCCACGAGCCGGGCCGCGAGCCCGGCGACAGTGGGCGCCTCGAACAGCCCGCGCAGCGGCACCTCCACACCCAGGATCGACCGCACCCGGCTCACCAGACGCACCGCGAGCAGGGAGTGACCGCCCAGACGGAAGAAGTCGTCGTCCACGCCGACGCTCTCCAAGCCGAGCACCTCGGCAAACACCGCGCAGAGCAGCTCCTCCTGCACGCTCGCCGGGCCCCGACCGGAGCCGGTGGAGTACACGGGCGCGGGCAGGGCCCCCCGGTCCAGCTTGCCGTTCACCGACAGCGGCAGGGCATCCAGCACCACCACGGCCGACGGCACCATGTAGTCGGGAAGACGGGAAGCAGCAAACTGTCGTACGACCTCAGACAGTTGGGCACGCGCGTTGTCGCCGTCGGCGACCACGTAGGCGACCAGACGCTTGTCGCCGGGGACGTCCTCACGGACGATCACCGCCGCCTGCGCGACCTGCGAGTGCGAAGCCACCACGTGCTCGACTTCACCGGGCTCGATCCGGAAGCCACGGATCTTCACCTGGTCGTCGGTGCGGCCCGCGAACACCAACTGCCCGTCCACCGTCCACCGCGCCCGGTCACCCGTACGGTACAAACGCTCGCCCGGCCCACCGAAGGGATGCGCGACGAACCGCTCCGCCGTCAGACCAGGACGGCCCAGATAACCCCGCGCCAGACCCGCACCCGCCACATACAGCTCACCGGCCACACCCACCGGCACCGGCGCCAAAAACTCATCCAGCACGAACACCCGCGTGTTGACCACCGGCGACCCGATCGCCACCTCGTCCACCGACGGGTCGCACGGCCAGAACGTGGCGACCACCGTGGTCTCGGCGGGGCCATAGGCGTTGAACATCCGCCGACCACGCGACCAGCGCGCCGCCGCCTCGGGCGGCAGGGCCTCACCGCCCGTCACCAGGACCAGGTCCTTGCCGACCGTCGTCTCGTCCAGCGTCGCCAGCACCGCGGGCGGCAGCAGCACATGGGTCACCGCCTGCTCGGCCAGCAGCTGCGCCAGAGGCGCGCCGGCCCGCTGGTCCGGCGGGATGACCACCAGGGTCGCGCCGGTCAGCAGGGCCATGAACCACTCCCACGCGAACGCGTCGAAGCCCACCGAGGCGAACTGCCCCACCCGGCCCCCGGCGCCCACGCCCAGAAGACGGCTGTGGCCCGCCCGCATGCTCGCCACACCCGCGTGCGAGACCAGCACGCCCTTCGGCCGCCCCGTCGAACCCGAGGTGTAGATCACGTACGCGGCGTCCTGCGGCCGCACCACCCCGTCCAGCGGGCCGCCGTCCAGCTCCGCCAGGTCCAGCTCCTCGACCAGCACCGCACCAGGCACCAGCGCCTGCGTGCCGGCCGACGCCAGCACCACGGCCGGCGCGGCATCCTCCACCATGTAGGCGACACGCCGCGCCGGATACTCGGGATCGATGGTCATGTACGCCCCACCGGCCTTCAGCACACCGAGCACCGCCACCAGCAGCTCGACACCACGCTCCAGGCAGACCCCCACCACCGACTCCGGACCCACACCACAACCGATCAGATAACGCGCCAGACGGTTCGACCGCGCGTCCAGCTCGGCATACGACAGGCTCACGCCGTCCGCGACCACAGCCACCGCCCCCGGAGTGCGCGCGACCTGCGCGGCAAACAGCTCCGGCACCGTCAGCGGGGCGACCTCGACCGCCGTGTCGTTCCACTCCACCAACGCCCGCCGACGCTCGACGGGGTCGACCACGTCCACCAGCGCCACCGGCTGAACCGGGTCGCTCGCCACGGCCTCCAGCACCCGGCCCAACCAGCGCGCGAGGCGCTCGACCGACTCCCGCTCGAAGAGATCGGCCGAGGCGACCACCGCGCCGTACAGGCCCGCCGGAGCACCGGAAGCGTCGAAGACCTCCCGGAGGCCGACCTCCAGGTCGAACCGGGACACCGCGTCCCCGGCCGACAGTCCGCCGGTCTCGACGCCCGGCAGGTCGAGCACCGCCTCGACCGTGTTCTCCAGCGTCAGGGCGACCTGGTACAGCGGGTGGCGCGACAGCGACCGGGCCGGGGCGAGTTCCTCGACCAGCTTCTCGAACGGGACGTCCTGGTGTGCCAGCGCGGACAGTGTGGCCTCGCGCACCCGGCCCAGCACCTCGCGGAACGTCGGCCGGCCCGACAGGTCCGTGCGCACCACGAGGGTGTTGACGAAGAAGCCGACCAGGTCGTCCAGCGCCTCGTCCGTGCGACCCGCGTTCGCCGAACCGATCGGGATGTCGGTGCCGGCTCCGACACGGTTCAGCAGGACGGCCAGTGCCGCCTGCAGCACCATGAACACGGTCGTGCCCTCCGCGGCCGCGAGCTCGGCGAGCTGCGCGTGGACGGCTGCCGGGACCTGCAGCGGTGCGCCGTGGCCGCGGTGGGTGGCGACGGCGGGACGCGCGTGGTCGCCGGGGAGGTCCAGCTCCTCCGGGATGCCGGCGAGCTGCTCACGCCAGTAGGCGATCTGGCGTGCCATCAGGCTGTCGGGGTCCTCGTCGTCGCCGAGGAGTTCGCGCTGCCAGAGGGTGTAGTCGGCGTACTGGACCGGCAGCGGCTCCCACTTGGGCGTCTGCCCGGCGCGCCGCGCCGTGTAGGCGGTCGACAGGTCGCGGGCCAGCGGGGCCCTCGACCAGCCGTCGCCGGCGATGTGGTGCAGGACCACGACCAGGACGTGGTCGTCCGCTCCACTGTGGAACAGCCAGCTGCGGAAGGGCACCTGCTCCGCCAGGTCGAAGGAGTGGTCGAACGCTGCGGCGACCGCGGCCTCCAGATCGGCGGGGGCGACGTCCACGAACTCCAGCTCCCAGGCCAGGTCGTCGAGGCCGAGGATCCGCTGGGAGGGCTCGCCGTCGACGGCGGTGAACACCGTGCGCAGCACCTCGTGGCGGCCGATGACGTCCCGCAGGGCGGCGTTCAGAGCCTCGCGGTCGACCTCACCGGTCAGCCGCAGCGCCACCGGGATGTTGTAGGAGGCGCTTGGGCCCTCCAGCTGGCTGATGAACCAGAGGCGACGCTGGGCGAACGAGAGGGGCACCAGTTCCGGGCGCTCCCGGCGCGTGAGCGGTGTCCGGGCCGTCTCGGCGCCCGCGAGCCGGGCGGCGAGGCCACCGACGGTCGGGGCCTCGAACAGGTCACGGACCTCTACCTCCACGCCGAGCAGCGTCCGGATCCGGCTGGTCAGGCGGACAGCGAGCAGGGAGTGGCCGCCGAGGACGAAGAAGTCGTCGTCGACGCCGACCTCGGGCACGCGCAGCACCTCGGCGAACACCTCGCACAGCACCCGCTCCGGCTCGTTCGCCGGTGCCCGCCCGGACCCGGCGCCGCCCGACAGCTCGGGCGCGGGCAGGGCCTTGCGGTCCAGCTTCCCGTTGTTGGTCAGCGGCAGCTCCTCCAGCACCACGACCGCCGACGGAACCATGTATTCGGGCAGCCGACGTCCGGCGAAGTCCCGTACCAGAGCGGGAAGTTCGGCAGCATCGTCGTCGGGGTCGTCGGCGACGACGTACGCGACCAGACGGACATCGCCGGGTACGTCCTCACGAGCGACGACGGCGGCCTGCGCGACCTGCGGGTGACCGGCGACGACGGGCTCGACCTCGCCGGGCTCGATCCGGAAGCCGCGGACCTTGACCTGCTCGTCCGCACGCCCCAGGAACTCCAGCCGGCCATCAGCACGCCAGCGCGCCACATCCCCCGAGCGGTACATCCGCGCACCCGGCTCAAACGGGTTCGCGACGAACCGTTCCGCCGTCAGCCCCGGCCGCTTCACATACCCACGCGCCAACTGCGCACCGGAAAGGTACAGCTCACCCGCCACACCCGGCGCGACCGGACGCAGCCCGGCATCCAGCACATACAGCCGCATGTTCGCCACCGGACGGCCGATCGGCACCACCGCACCGACCTCGTCCCCGGCCCGCACCTCGAAAACCGCACAGCCGACCGTCGCCTCCGTCGGACCGTACTCGTTCACCACCACCGACCCCGGCGCCCTCTCCAACAGCTCCCGCACCACCGAGCCGGGCAACGCCTCACCACCGACCACCCATGTGGACGCGGCACCGGCCACCTGGGCATCCGTCAACATCTCCACGAGCAACGGCAGGTGAGCGGGGACGGCCTTCACCAGACCGAAGCCACCACGCTCACGCACCAGCTCCGCCAGACCCTCCGCACCGCCCTCACCGCTCACCACCACCGGCGCACCCGAGATCAGCGGCACCACCACACTCGTCACCGTCAAGTCGAACGCCAGCGACGAGTGCAGCGGCGCACCGCCCGCCGTCTCATACGAACCCACCGCCCACAGCGCATAGTTCGCCAACGCTCCGTGCGGCACCGCCACACCCTTCGGGCGACCCGTCGAACCCGACGTATAGATCACATACGCCAGACCGTCCGCCGACACCGACACCTCAGGCGCCGCCACAGGCAACGTCGACAACTGCATCGCCGTCAGCGCGCTGTCCACCGCCACCAACCGGGCCCGCCCGGCGGGAAGTTCGTCCAGCACCTCCTCGTCGGTGAGGGTCAGCACCGCGCCGCTGTCCGCGAGCATGAAAGAGATCCGCTCCACCGGATACGACGGGTCGATCGGCACGAACGCCGCCCCCGCCTTCCACACCGCCAGAATCGCGACCACCGCGTCCAGCCCGCGCGGCAGGCACACGCCCACCAGTGACTCAGCGCCGACCCCCTGACCCAGCAGATAGTGGGCGAGCCGGTTCGCCCGAGCGTCCAGCTCCGCGAACGACACTTCCTCGCCGTCCACCACGACCGCCACCGCATCCGGCGTACGCGCCACCTGCGCGGCGAACAACTCCGGCGCCAGAGCCGAACCCAGCTCCACCGCCGAGTCGTTCCACTCCACCAGGACCCGACCGGACTCGGCCTCACCCAGCACGTCCACCGAGTTCAGCGGCGTGTCGGGCCCGCCGTCGAGGGCTGTCCCCAGCGCCGCCGCGAGGTTGGCGACGGCGACGTGCATCAGCTCGGCGACCGCCTGCGGAACGATCGGGGCGATGGCGTCGATCGTCACGTCGAGCGTGTCGCCGTCGTCGGTCACGGCGACGGACAGGGGGTAGTTGGTCCGGTCGTGCTCGTAGACCATGCGGATGCCGCCGGCCGTGCCCTCGGGGCCGTCGCTCCGATCGGTCTCCGCACCCTGTGTGCCCTGGCTGTGGCGGTAGTTGAAGAAGGAGGTGAACAGCGGGCTGTTGCCAGGCACGCCGCTGGCGCGCTGCGCGACCGCCAGGGGGGCGTGCTCGTGCTCGAGCAGCTCGGCGAGCTGGCCACGCATCACCGACACGGCCTCCAAGGCGCCGAGTTCACCGGTGCGCAGGCGGACGGGGAGGGTGTTCATGAACGGGCCGAGGACGCGGTCGGAGCCGGTGCCGGCGTTCATCCGGCCGAAGAGGACGGTGCCGAAGACGACGTCGGTACGGCCGGAGACCGCCGCGAGCACCCGCGCCCAGGCGACGTGCAGGACGGACGCCGGACTGACGCCGATCCGCCGGGAGGTCTCCCGGATCCGGTCGGTCAGGTCCTGCGGCAGGGTGAGCGCGTCGCGGACCACACCGCTGCCGTCGCCGCGCGCGGCGACCAGGCCGTACGGCGCGGTCGGCTCGTCCACGTCCCCGAGCAGCTCGCCGAAGTAGCGCTCGTGTTCGGACTCGTCGACGGCGCCGCGCGCCTGGGCCACGAAGTTGCGGAACGGGAGCGGCTCGGAGAGTTCGTCGCCGCGCCCGGTGAGGAAGGCGCGCACCTCCGTCAGCAGGACCTCCTTCGCGGTGTGGTCCTGCACCATGTGGTGCATCCGGATCAGGGCGAGCCACCGGCCGTCGGCTCCGCCCTGCGGTGCCTGGGCCACGTGCAGGCCGATCAGCGGGGCCCGGCTGAGGTCCATCGGCGTGCTGCCGACCGCCACCAGCTCGGTGATCGGGTCGTCCCCGTTCGGGGTGAGGGCGACCTCCGCCACCTGGAGTTCCGCCCGGCGCCACACGACCTGGACCGGTTCGCGCAGGCCGTCCCAGACGATGCCGGTGCGCAGGACGTCGTGCCGGTCGACCACCTGCTGCAGGGCGTCCAGGAAACGGTCCAGGAGCTCGCGCGAGTCGAACTCCAGCACCGTGGGGAGGGCGTAGGCATCCTCGCCGGCGCCGGCGAGCAGGTGGTGGAAGAGCAGGCCCTCCTGCAGCGGGGCGAGCGGGTAGATGTCCGCGATGTTCGCGGCGCCGCCCTCCACCGTCGCCGTGATCCGCTCGATCTCCTCGGCGGTGACGTCGACCAGCGGGAGCATCTCCGGCGTGATGGCGGTCGCGCCCGCCGGGATCAGGTTCTCGGGCACCGTGACCTGGGCGGCACCGCCGGACACGGCGAGCCCTGCCGGGGTCGGGCTCTCGAAGAGCGCACGCACGGAGACCGGGACGCCGCGGGCACGCAGCCGCTCGACGAGCCGGACGGCGAGCAGCGAGTGGCCGCCGAGGGCGAAGAAGTCGTCGTCGGCACCGACCCGCTCAAGGCCCAGGGCCTCGGCGAACTCCTCGCACAGGACCTGCTCCTGGCGGTTCGCCGGGGGGCGTCCGCCGCCGACGGTGAACTCCGGGGCCGGCAGCGCCGTGCGGTCGAGCTTGCCGTTGACGGTCAGCGGCAGGGTGTCCAGCAGGACGACCGCCGCCGGGACCATGTACTGCGGCAGTCGTGATGCGACGAACTCGCGTACGGCGGAGCCGAGTCGGGCCTGGTCGGCGGTGGCCTGAGCCGGGACGACGTAGGCGACCAGGCGGACGTCGCCGGGGGTGTCCTCACGGGGGACGACGGCGGCCCGGGCGACCCCGGGGTGCTCGGCGACCACGGCCTGCACCTCGCCGGGCTCGATCCGGAAGCCGCGTATCTTGACCTGCTCGTCCGCGCGGCCGGCGAAGACCAGCCGGCCGTCCTCCGTCCAGCGCACCCTGTCGCCGGTGCGGTAGAAACGCTCGCCGGGCGCGTACGGGGAGGCGACGAACCGCTCCGCGGTCAGATCCGCTCGGCCGACATAGCCGCGGGCCAGCTGCGCCCCGCCGATGTAGAGCTCACCGGTGACGCCGGGCGCGACCGGCTGGAGGTCGCGGTCCAGGACGTACATCCGGGTGTTGGCCACGGGCCCGCCGAAGGGCACCGCGCCGGTGCCGTCGGGGTCGACCTGCCCGACGGCCGTGATCACGGCCGCCTCGGTCGGCCCGTAGGCGTGGACGAGCCGCCGGTCGCGGGCCCAGGCCCGGGCGAGGGCGGGATCGATGCCCTCGGAGCCGACGACCATGGCGCCGACCCCGGCCAGGTCCTCCAGTTCCAGGACGGCGAGCAGCGAGGGCACGAGGCTGGCGGAGCGGACGCCGGCCGACTGCACGAGGGCGCGCAGGAGGGCGGGGTCGGAACGCTCGGTCGCGCTCGCCACGACGAGGGTGCCGCCGTGGGCGAGGGTGACCGCGACGTCCAGGACGGAGGCGTCGAAATTGAACGAGGCGAACTGGAGGACCGGGACGCCCGGGCCCACCTCCATCAGGGGTCCGAACACCGACACCAGGTTGGCGAGGGCGGCGTGGGCGGTGGCGACGCCCTTCGGCCGGCCGGTCGAGCCGGAGGTGTAGATGACGTAGGCCAGTCCGGCGGGGGTGAGCGGGCTGTGCGGGGCCGTGGCGGGCAGGGCGGCCGGCTCCGCGGCCTCCTGCGGGTCGTCGAGCCACAGCACCCGGTCGGCGTCGAGTTCGGCTGCGACGCCGTCGGCCGCACCCCGGGTGCTGAGCACCACGCGGGCGCCGCTGTCGTCGAGGATGTACGCCAGGCGGTCGACCGGGTGCTCGGGGTCGAGGGGCACGTAGGCGCCGCCGGTCTTCCAGACGGCGAGGATCGCCGTGACGATGTCCACGCCGCGCGGCAGGCAGAGGCCGACCACCGATTCGGCGCCCACGCCGAGGGCGGCCAGTTGGTGGGCGAGCCGGCCCGCGCGGGCGTCGAGTTCGGCGTAGCTGACCTCGGTGCCCTCGTGGACCACCGCGACGGCGTCCGGAGTCCGCTCGACGTGCTGGGCGAACAGGTCGGGCAGCAGGCCCGGCCCGACCTCGGCCGCGGTGTCGTTCCACGCGGTCAGCAGCCGGACGCGCTCGTCCGCGGCGAGGACGTCGACGGTGTCGATCCGGGCCTGGGGCCGGGCGGTCAGTTGCTCGAGGACGCGGGCCAGCCGCTCGGCGATGCGGACGGCGGACGCGGCCTCGAAGAGGTCCGCGTTGACGATGACCGAGCCGCGCAGACCGGCCGGGGCACCGGTCTCGTCGAAGGCCTCCTCGGCGACGACCTCCAGGTCGAACTTGGCGACCGTGCCGATGGGTCCGGCGGCCGTGGCCGGCTCCGCGGCGGGTCCCTCGGTCCGTGCGGCACCGAGGTCGGCCTCGGCGCGGGCGAGGTTCTCCACGCTGAGCATGACCTGGAACAGCGGGTGGCGGGCCAGCGTACGGGTCGGGGCGAGGTCTTCGACGAGCTTCTCGAAGGGGACGTCCTGGTGCTCGAAGGCCGACAGGTCCGTCTCGCGCACCCGGGCGAGGAGTTCGGTGTAGGTCGGGTCGCCGGAGACGTCGGTGCGCAGCACGAGGCTGTTGATGAAGAATCCGACCAGGTCGCGCAGGCCGACGTCGGTGCGGCCGGCCACGGCTGTGCCGATCGGCAGGTCGGTGCCGGCGCCGAGCTTGGACAGCAGCACGGCGAGCGCGGCCTGCAATGCCATGAAGACGGTCACGCCTTCGGCCCGGGCCAGCTCGACCAGCCGGGCGTGCGTCTCGGCGGGGATGTCCAGCGGGGTGCTGTGGCCGCGGTAGGAGGCCACCGGGGGCCGGGTGTGGTCGTAGGGGAGCTCCAGCTCCTCCGGGGCGCCGCTCAACGTGTTCTGCCAGTACGCGATCTGACGATTCATCAGGCCCGTCGGGTCGGCCGGGTCGCCGAGCAGTTCGCGTTGCCAGAGGGTGTAGTCCGCGTACTGGACCTGCAGCGGCTCCCAGGAGGGCGCCCGGCCCTCGCGACGGGCCGCGTAGGCGGCGGAGACGTCGTCGGCCAGCGGGCGCAGCGAGTAGCCGTCGCCGGCGATGTGGTGCACCACCACGGCCAGCACGTGCTCCGCCGGGGCGGTGGTGAACAGCCAGGCCCGGATGGGGAGTTCGGCGGACAGGTCGAAGGCGGTCGTGGCCGCGTCGGCCAGCGCGCGGTCGAGCTCGGCCCGGGCGGCGGACGGCTCGTGGCCGGAGAGGTCGACCCGCTCGAGGGCCCAGTCCAGCTCCTCGATGGCGTGAATGTGCTGGTAGGGCTCGCCGTCGGCCACGGCGAAGGTGGTCCGCAGGACCTCGTGCCGTTCCAGGACGTCGCGCAGGGCCGCGGCGAGGGCGTCCTGGTCGAGTTCGCCGGCCAGCGGCAGGGCAAGGGGGATGTTGTAGTGCGCGCTCGGCCCCTCCACCTGGTGGATGAACCACAACCGGCGCTGCGCGTATGACAACGGAATCATCAGGACCCCTCCTGCTTACGTCCTCGCCGCGACGTCGGCCGAGGCTGACTGGTGATCTCCGGCCGTTCTCCCGGCCCTGCGGCCGGCACGGCCGACAGCGTCGGTGGGCACGGCTGTGAGGACCGCACGGAATTCCTCCGCCCGGTCCGGCCTGTCACAACCGCTCGTGCTTGGGCCCTCGGTCGATTCCGGTTGCCGACAGCGCCGTGTCGACACCGATTCCGGCCCGGCAAAAGCCCCCTGTTTCATGCTCTGGTCGTACGGGGCCACCGCGGCTTCCCCGGCAGTCACTATGGCCCACCGCCCAGCGGATGATCAATGTTCGGCCCACGTGCCGGTAAACCGGCCCGGACAGCGTGAGAAAAGCTTGGGAGGGGTGTTCAAAGCGGCTGTTCAACTGGCCTCGCCGGGCCAGTTGAACAGTGCAGAAAATCGGCCTGCTCGAATTCTTGACAAACGGCTAGGCCGAGGTTTTTCCATACATGAACAAAGGAAAGGCGCGGGCCGTATTGGCCCGCGCCGGGGAGAGGATCCTGTCGAGCGCCGCTCACTGGTCCCGATGGTTCGCGGAGAAGATCGTCAGCGCCGCGGAAACCAGCGCCCAGACGGCGAGAACGATGCAGGCGCCCCCCACCGTCCACGGCCACTGCTCCCCGAGGTCCTGTTCGCGACCGATGCGGCCCCAGGCCTGCAGGACCGTCATGTGCAGGAAGCTCGCGCTGAGGCGACTGTTGTCGTTCAGCAGCGTGGGAAGGACGAAGAGCAGGGCGGTGGTGGCCACGATGGTGATCACGGCGTGCCGGACCACCGCGGCCACTCCCATGCCCACCAGTGCGGAGACCGGAGCGAGCAGCGTGGCGGCCAGGAGCAGGCGCGGGATCCCGGTGTGCCCGAGGCCCACGGCGATGTCCTGACCGGACAGGACGGCCTGGGCGGCACCGTAGGAGAGGAACCCCACGAGCGCGCCGAAGAGGGCCGTGGCGACGGCGACCACCGCCACCTTCGCGGCCATCACCGAACCACGGGCGGGAACGGCTGTGAAGGTCGTCCGGATCATGCCGGTGGTGTACTCACCGAGGACCGCGATGGCACCGATCGCACCGGCACCGAGCATCAGCATCGTCGCGGAGCCGGTCGGGAAGGAGTCGGGCACCAACCCGAGCATCCGGAACAGCGCCCGCCGCTCCTCGTCGGCCTCCGCATACTGCCGGGCGTCTCCCCTGGCGTTGGCGCTGGTGCTCGTGAGCACCATCGCCGCCGTGGCGACGAAGGCCCACAGGGTCGACCGCAGCGACCACAGCTTGATCCACTCGGCGGCGAAGAGGTCACTGAAGCGGGCCCGGGGCTCCAACGGCGACACGCTGGGTACCGCCGTCTGGTCCGTAGTCGTCGGCGCGGTCACTCGGTCTCTCCTTCAAGGTACTCGACACTGTCGGCGGCCCGTTTCGAGGAACGCCGCCTCCAGCGGGACGTGCTCCGGCGGGCAGCTCGGCCCGCCGGGCGGAAGGGGCCAGCGGCAGCGCCGCTCACTGGTCCCGGTGGTTGGGGGTGATGATGGCGAGCCCGGCCGCGATCAGCGACCAGACCACGAGCACGATGTAGGCACCCCCCACCGTCCACGGCCACATCTCCCCGACGGCCTGGTCGTAGCCGATGCGCCGCCAGGCCTGCAGGATCGTCATGTGCAGGAGGCTCGCGCCGAAGTGGCTCTGGCCGTTGATCACCGAGGGAATGACGAAGAGGAGGGCGATCGTGACCACGATGGTCAGTACGCTGTGCCGGATCAGCGCGGCCAGCCCCATGCCCACGAGGGCGGCCACCGGAGCGAGCGCCGCGGAGGCGATGAGCAGGCGCACGATCCCGGGGTGCCCGAGGCCCACGCCGACGTCCTCACCGGACAGCACGGCCTGAGCCGCACCGTACGAGAGCAGTGCTGCGACCACACCGAGGGCGGTCGCCGCACCGACGATCACCGCCACCTTCGCGGCCATCACCGAACGGCGGGCCGGTACGGCCGTGAAGGTCGTCCGGATCATTCCGGTGGTGTATTCACCGAGGACCGTGATGGCACCGATGGCACCGGCGCCCACGATCAGCATGGTGGCGGCGCCGGTGTTGAAGGTGGCGGCCACCGTCCCGAACGCCCGGAAGTACGCCTGGTCCTTCTCGTTGTTCCCGGTGTAGTGGTGCGCGTCGGCGACGGCGCCGGTGATGGTGATGGTGAGGATCACCGCCACCGTGCCGGCGAAGGCCCAGGGGATCGAGCGCAGGGACCACAGCTTGATCCACTCGGACGCGAGCAGATCGCTGAACGAGGCCTTGGGCTCCAGTGGCCGCTCGTCGGACACCGGGGTCGTCTTCGATGTCGTCTGCGCGGTCACTTGGTCTCTCCCGCGACGTACTCGACGCTGTCGGCGGTCAGTTCCATGAACGCCTCCTCCAGCGAGCTGGTGTGGTTGGTCAACTCGTTCACCAGGATGCGGTTCTGGAACGCGATCTCCGCGATCCGGTCCGCGTCCAGCCCGACCACCTTGAGCTTCCCGTCGGGTTCGCGCTCCACCTCCGCGCCCTCGTCGGTGAGCAGCGGCAGCAGCGCCGCCGGGTCCGGCGTACGGACCGACACGCTCCGGCGGGCCCCACGGGCCGCGAACTGCGCCACGCTCTCCACGGCGATCAGCTCCCCGCGGCCGAGGACGACGAGTTGCTCGGCGGTGTGCTCCATCTCGGACATCAGGTGACTGGAGACGAAGACCGTGCGTCCCTCGGCGGCCAGGCGGCGGAACAGGCCGCGCACCCAGTGCACGCCCTCCGGGTCGAGCCCGTTGAGCGGTTCGTCGAAGAGCAGTACCGGCGGGTCGCCGAGCAGCGCGGTGGCGATGCCGAGGCGCTGGCGCATGCCGAGGGAGAAGCCGCCGATCCGGCGGTCCGCCGCGTCGGCGATGCCGACCTCCCGCAGCACCTCCTCCACCCGGCTGCGCGGGATCCTGTTGCTGCGCGCCAGCGCCCGCAGGTGGGCCCGGGCGGTGCGCCCGCCGTGCACGTCACCGGCGTCCAGCAGGGCGCCGACGTGCCGCATGCCACGGGGCAACGAGCGGAACGGACGGCCGTCGACCGTGACGGTCCCACTGGTGGAGGTGTGCAAGCCGAGGATCAACCGCAAAGTGGTGCTCTTGCCGGCCCCGTTGGGGCCGAGGAACCCGGTCACCTGACCGGGGTGCACGGTGAAGCTCAGGTTGTTGACCGCCAGCTTCTTGCCGTAGCGCTTCGTCAGCTCGTGGACTTCGATCATAGGGACCATCGTGCTGCCGGCGCGGGTTGCGCACATCGCACCTGTGGTGACACTTGCGCGCCCCTGCCTGTCAGCCACGGTCGTACACCCGTGGTCCGATGCCCGCTCGGGAACGCCTGGCTACTCTCGGCGTATGTACGCCACGCTGATTCTCCCGCTGCTCAAACGCGTGCCGCCAGGCGCCTGGACAGCCCTCACCTGGCTGGTGGTCACCCTCTACCCCACGCTGCTCGTCGGGCGGAGCGGTGCCGCCGCCTGGTTCAGCGGCGCCGCGATGGGCGGCCGTTCGGGGGCGATGAGCCGGGACTGGGCCATGGTGGGCGCGGCGGCACTGTTGGCGCTCGCGGGCAGCGTGCTGCTGGCGCGGCGGCCGTTGGCCGGTCTCGCCCTGCTGATCGCCGCCTCGGTGAGCGTGACCAAGGGCTGGTCTTCCGGTTCGCAGTTCCCGCCGCTGCAGTTCCTCTCGGCGGACATCGCCCTGCTCGTTATCACGGCCACCCGGCCCCGGCGAACCGCGCGCATCGCGGCGGGCATGCTGATCGGCGTCCTGCTCGCGCACATCCTCATGGTTCCGCTCACCGACACCGGCGACGCCCAGGGTGCGGTGCTGCTGGCCGTCATCTCCCTGTTGATCGGCCACTCGATGCGCCAGGCCCGCGACCACGCCAAGGAGCTCAGCGCCCAGGCGGCCGCCCGGGCGGTCACCGCCGAGCGCCTGCGGATCGCCCGTGAGCTGCACGACATGGTCGCGCACACCATCGGCATCGTGGCCCTGCAGGCCGGCGCCGCCCGCCGGGTCATCGAGACCCAGCCGGACCGGGCCCGCACCGCCCTGGGCGAGATCGAGACCGCGAGCCGGGAGACGCTGGCCGGGCTGCGCCGGATGCTCGGCGTCCTGCGGCAGCCGAGGCCCGGTGCGGACGCCGAGCCGGCCCCGTTGGAGCCGGGCCCCGGTCTGGCGAACGTCGACCGGCTGGCGGCGACCACGGCGGCCGCCGGCGTCCAGGTCGACGTGCGGTGGAGCGGCGAGCGGCGGCACCTTCCCCCCGAGGTCGACATGTCGGCCTTCCGGATCGTCCAGGAGGCGGTCACCAACGTGGTGCGCCACGCCGACACCAAGGCATGCCAGGTGTCCATCGACTGCCAGGAGTCGGAGCTGTTCATCGAGGTCCTCGACCGGGGCCGCCGGCACCCTCCCAGTGGCGCCGCCGGGTCCGGCTTCGGGCTCGTGGGCATGCGCGAGCGGGTCGACCTGCTCCGCGGCGAGTTCTCCGCCGAGCCGCTTCCCGAGGGCGGCTTTCGTGTGGCTGCCCGTCTTCCCGTCCCGGAGGTGGTCCGATGACGATCCGCGTGCTGCTGGCCGACGACCAGCAGCTGATCCGCACCGCCCTGCAGCTGGTGATGGCCGACACCCCCGACCTGGAGGTGGTCGGCGAGGCCGGCGACGGCGCCGAGGCGGTGGAACTGACCGCCGCCCTGGAGCCCGACGTCGTGGTGATGGACATCCGGATGCCCGGCATGGACGGCATCGAGGCCACCCGGAAGATCACCGCCGGCCCCGGCAAGGCCCAGATCCTGGTCCTCACCACCTTCGACGACGACGACTACGTCTACGGCGCACTGCAGGCCGGCGCCTCCGGCTTCCTGGTCAAGGACATGGCCCTGGACGACATCCTGGCCGCGGTGCGGGTGGTCGCCGACGGCGACGCTCTGATCGCCCCCAGCGTCACCCGCCGGCTGATCAAGGAGTTCGCCGGCCGCCCGACCGGCGCGAAGGCTCGGCGGACCCTCACCGGCATCACCGGCCGCGAGCGCGAGGTGCTCACCCTGGTCGCCCAGGGGATGTCCAACACCGAGCTGGCCGAGCACCTGGTGATCAGCGTCGCCACCGCCAAGACCTACGTCACACGGCTGCTGGCCAAGCTGAACGCCCGCGACCGGGTCCAGCTGGTGATCATGGCTTACGAGGCCGGCCTGGTGACCCCGTAACCACGGCCGGGTGCACGGGCGGCCGGTACGCGCGCGCCCCGACCCGATCCGCCGTCGACGGCCGGCTGTCGCGTCCGCTTCCACGGACCGCGGCAGCCGGCCGTCGGCGTTCACCCGGCCGATCCGGTCAGTGCCGCGCCCTCATCGGGCGCCCCGGTCGCGCATCGGCCGCAGGGCCGGCCGGCTCGACTTCTCCGTGCCGAGCCGCTGCGCGAGTCCCGCCACGGTCGGCGCGTCGAACAGCGTCCTGATCGGCACCTCGACCTCCAGCACGGCACGGATCCGGGCGACCAGTTCCACGGCCAGCAGCGAGTGACCGCCCAGCTCGAAGAAGTCGTCGTCGACGCCCACCTTCTCCAGCCCCAGGACCTCGGCGAACGCCGCGCACAGCGCCTCCTCGCGCGCGTTGGCGGGCGCCCGGCCGGCACCCGCGCCTGCGGCGTAGTCCGGGGCGGGCAGGGCCTTGCGGTCCAGCTTGCCGTTGCCGGTCAGCGGCAGCGCGTCCAGCACCACGACAGCGGACGGCACCATGTGCTCCGGGAGCCGTTGGGCGGCGAACGCCAGGACGGTGTCCGGGAGTTCGCCGACTTCGTCGTCGGCGACGACGTACGCCACCAGCCGGGTGTCCCCGGGGACGTCCGCGCGGGCGATCACCGCGGCCTGCGCGACCAGCGGGTGGGCAGCCAGCACGGCCTGGACCTCGCCGGGCTCGATCCGGAAACCACGGACCTTGACCTGCTCGTCCGCCCGGCCCAGATACTCCAGCTGCCCGTCCGTACGCCGGCGCGCCACATCGCCCGAGCGGTACATACGCAGACCGGGCTCGAAGGGGTTCGCGACGAACCGCTCAGCCGTCAGACCCGGGCGCTTCACATAACCACGCGCCAGCTGCGCACCGGCGATGTACAGCTCACCCGCCACACCCGGCGCCACGGGGCGCAGGTACTCGTCCAGCACGTACAGGCGGGTGTTGGCGATCGGACGGCCGATCGGAACCGGCTCGCCGATCTCCTGCCCGGCCCGCAGCTCGAACACCGCGCAGCCCACCACGGTCTCCGTCGGTCCGTACTCGTTCACCACCACCGACTCGGGAGCCCGCTCCAACCAGGACCGCACCACTTGGGCCGGCAGCGCCTCGCCACCGACCACCCAGGTGGCCGCGGCACCCTTCACCTGGCCGTCCGACAGCATCTCGCCCAGCAGCGGCAGATGTGCCGGGACGGCCTTGACCAGACCGAACCCGCCGCCGTCACGCAGCAGGTGCGCCAGTCCCTCGGCGCCGCCCTCCCGGCTCACCACCACCGGCGCACCCGAGATCAGCGGTACGACGACGCTGGTCACCGTCAGGTCGAACGCCAGCGACGAGTGCAGCGGCGCGCCGCCCTCCGTGCCGTACGAACCGGCCGCGTGCCGCGCGTAGTTGGCGAGCCCACCGTGGGTGACCGCCACGCCCTTCGGCCGGCCCGTCGAGCCCGACGTGTAGATCACATACGCCAGACCGTCCGCCGACACCGGCACCCCGGGAGCGGTCGTCGGCAGGGCGGCCAGTTGCATCGCCGTGAGCGCACCGTCGACCGCCACCACCCGGGCCCGCCCGGCGGGGAGTTCGTCCAGCACCTCCTCGTCCGCGAGGGTCAGCACCGCGCCACTGTCCGCCAGCGTGAACGCGATGCGCTCCGCCGGGTACTCCGGATCGACCGGCAGATAGCCTGCACCCGCCTTCCAGGTGGCGAGGACGGCCACCATCATGTCCACGCCCCGCGGCAGGCAGACGCCGACCAGCGACTCCGCGCCGACGCCCTGGGCCAGCAGGTAGTGGGCGAGCCGGTTCGCCCGCTCATCCAGCTCCCGGTACGACACCTCCTCGCCGTCCGCCGCCACGGCCACCGCATCCGGCGTACGCGCCACCTGTGCCGCGAACAGCTCCGGTACCAGACCCGTCCCGAAGTCCACCTCCGTGTCGTTCCACTCGACGAGCACCCGCCGACGCTCGGCCTCCTCCAGGACGTCCACACCGCTCAGCCGCAGCCCCGGATCGCCCGCCACCAGCTCCAGCACCCGCACCAGACGCCGCGCGATCCGCTCGACCGACTCCGACTCGAACAGGTCCGCCGCACCGATCACCGTGCCGTACACACCTGCCGGCGCACCCTGCGCATCGAAAGCCTCACCGAGCAGCACGTCCAGGTCGAACCGCGCCGCCGTGGCCGCGCCGGTCGCCATCCCGCTCACACCCGTACCCGGGAGGTCGAGGACGGCCCGCGCGTTGTTCTGCATGGTGAAGACCGTCTGGAACAACGGGTGACGGCCCATCGAACGAGCCGGCGCCAACTCCTCCACCAGCCGCTCGAACGGCACGTCCTGGTGCTCGAACGCCGACAGACTCGTCTCCCGCACCCGGCCCAGCACCTCACGGAACGACGGATCACCCGACAGATCCGCGCGGATCACCAGCGTGTTCACGAAGAACCCGACCAGATCCTCCAGCGCCGCATCCGTACGGCCCGCGTTCGCCGCGCCGATCGGCACATCCGTGCCCGCACCCAGCCGCGACAGCAACACCGCCAGCGCCGACTGCAGCACCATGAACATCGTCACGCCCTCGGCCCGCGCCACCCGCGCCAGCTCCGCGTGCAACCCCGCGGGAACCTCCACCCGCACTTCGTGGCCCCGGTTGGACGCCACCGCCGGACGCACATGGTCCACCGGCAGCGACAGCTCCTCCGGCACATCAGCCAACTCCGCACGCCAGTACTCCATCTGACGCCACATCAGGCTCTCCGGATCACCGGCCTCACCCAGCAGCTCCCGCTGCCACAGCGCGTAGTCCGCGTACTGCACCGGCAGCGCCTCCCACTGAGGAACCCGACCCGTCGTACGCGCCGCATACGCCGTCGACAGATCCCGCGCCAGCGGCGCCCACGACCAACCGTCACCGGCGATGTGGTGCACCACGACCACCAGCACCCGCTCCCGCGGCCCCGCCTCCAACAGCCACGCCCGGATCGGCACCTCCGCCGCCAGATCGAACACATGTCCCGCGGCCTCGGCCACGGCACCCTCCAGTTCCTCCGGCGCCACCTCGGCGACCGTCAACTCCCACACCAGTTCCTCGACCGGGATGATCCGCTGGTAGGGCTCGCCGTCCTCCGTCGGCAGCACGGTGCGCAGCACCTCGTGCCGGCCGAGAACATCCCGCAGGGCCGCGCCGAGGACCTGGCGGTCGATCTGCTCCGGCAGCCTCAGCGCCATCGGGACGTTGTAGGCGGCACCGGCGTCCTGGAGCTGGCCGATGAACCACATCCGGCGCTGGGCGTAGGACAGCGGCACCCGGTCGGGGCGCTCCATCGGCGTCAGGGCCGGCCGGCTGTCGCCGTCCTCGTCGGCGATCCGGGCGGCCAGGGCCGCGACGGTCGGCGCGTCGAACAGGACCCGGATGTCCAGGTTCACGCCCAGCACCGCGCGGATCCGGCTGGCCAGCCGGACGGCGAGCAGGGAGTGGCCGCCGAGGGCGAAGAAGTCGTCGTCGACGCCGACGCTCTCCACGCCGAGAATCTGTGCGAACACGCCGCACAGGAGTTCCTCGCGCGGGTTCGCCGGGCCCCGGCCCGCGGCGGAGCGCTCTTCGGGGGCGGGCAGCGCCTTGCGGTCCAGCTTGCCGTTCACGGTGATCGGCAGGGCGTCGAGCACCACGACCGCCGACGGCACCATGTACTCCGGCAGCCGCTCGGCGGCCAGAGCGGTGACCAGCCCGGGAAGGTCGGCGGGCACGCCGTCGGCGACCACGTAGGCGACCAGGCGCTTCTCGCCGGGCGTGTCCTCGCGTACGACGACGGCGGCCTGGGCGACCTGCGGGTGCGAGGCGATGACGTTCTCGATCTCACCCGGTTCGATCCGGAAGCCGCGGATCTTCACCTGGTCGTCCGTGCGGCCGGCGAACACCAACTGCCCGTCGGCCGTCCAGCGGGCTCGGTCGCCCGTGCGGTAGAACCGCTCGCCGGGGCCGCCGAAGGGATTGGCGACGAAGCGTTCCGCCGTCAGGCCGGGGCGGCCCAGGTAGCCGCGCGCCAGGCCGATGCCGGCGACGTACAGCTCGCCGGGCACGCCGACCGGCACCGGCGCGAGGAACTCGTCCAGGACGAAGACCTGGGTGTTGACGACCGGCGCGCCGATCGCGACCTCGCCGGCCTCCGGGTCGCAGCGCCACAGCGTCGCGTCGACCGTGGTCTCGGTCGGGCCGTAGGAGTTGAACAGCCGGTGGCCGCGCGCCCAGCGGGCCATCACGTCGGGCGGGCAGGCCTCACCGGCGGTCACCAGGACCACGTCCGCGCCGATCGACTCCTCGTCCAGGGTGGCCAGCACGGCCGGCGGCAGCGTCACATGCGTGACCCGCTCCCCGGCGAGGAACTGCGGCAGGGCCTCGCCCAGTCGGCGCTCCTGCGGGATCGTCACCAAGGTCGCGCCGGTCAGCAGGGCCATCAGCCACTCCCAGCCGAAGGTGTCGAAGCCCGGCGAGGCGAACTGCCCCACCCGCGACCCGGCGCCGACCCCCAGGTGGCGGACGTGGCCCGCCACCAGGCTCGCCACACCCGCGTGGGAGACCAGCACGCCCTTGGGACGCCCGGTCGAGCCCGAGGTGTAGATCACGTAGGCCGGGTTCTCCACCCGGACCGACGGGGTGGCCGGGGCGCCGTCGTCCTCAGCCGCCGTCTCCGGGGCGTCCACCAGCACCGCGGTGCCGGGCACGACCGCGGCCGTGCCCGAAGAAGCCAGCACCACGGCGGGCTCGGCGTCCTCCAGCATGTACGCGATGCGGTCCACCGGGTAGGCCGGGTCGATCGGCATGTAGGCGCCGCCTGCCTTCGCCACGGCGAGGAGGGCCACCATCAGGTCGACGCCGCGCTCCAGGCAGACCCCGACGACCGACTCCGGGCCCACGCCCCGGCCGACCAGGTACCGGGCCAGGCTGTTCGCCCGTGCGTCCAGTTCGGCGTAGGTCACCTCCTCGTCGTCGGCGGCCACCGCCACCGCGGCCGGATCGCGCGCCACCTGCGTGGCGAACAGCTCCGCCACCGTTTGCGAGGGCACGTCGGCAGCAGTGGCGTTCCACTCCTCCAGCAGCCGCTCGCGCTCGGCCACGCCCAGCACGTCCACGGTGCTCAGCCGGAGCTGCGGGTCGCCGGTGAGGACGTCCAGCACGTGCACCAGCCGGGCCACCAGGCGTTCGGCGGAGGCCTCGTCGAGCAGGTCCGCCGCCGCGGTCACCGAACCCCGCACGCCCGCCGGGGCGCCCTGCTCGTCGAACGCCTCGGACACGATGACATCGAGGTCGAACCGGGCCGGCGTCCGCCCGGCCCGGCGCTGCTCGACCCGCAGGCCGGGCAGTTCCAGCACCGCCTGCTCGGTGTTCTGCAGGGTGAGCATCACCTGGAACAGGGCGTGGTGGGCCATCGAGCGGTTCGGGGCCAGCTCCTCCACCAGCCGCTCGAACGGCACGTCCTGGTGCGTGAACGCCTCCAGGCTGCGCTCGCGCACCCGGCCCAGCACCTGACGGAAGGTCGGGTCGCCCGACAGGTCGGTGCGCACCACCAGGGTGTTGAGGAAGAAGCCGACCAGGTCGCTGAGTGCGTCGTCGGTGCGGCCGGCATGAGGCGAGCCGATCGGGATGTCGTCACCGGCGCCCAGGCGCGACAACAACACCGCCAGGGCGGCCTGCAGCACCATGAACACCGTCACGCCCTCGGCCCGCGCCAGCTCCACCAGCCGGGCGTGGACCTCCGCCGGCACATCGACCGGCAGCTGGTGGCCGCGGTGCGAGGGCACGGCGGGACGCGGGCGGTCGAAGGACAGGTCGAGTTTCTCCGGCGCCCCCGCCAGCGCGCCGCGCCAGTAGTCGGCCTGGCGGGAGATCAGGCTTTCCGGATCGTGCTCGTCGCCCAGCAGGCCGCGCTGCCACAGCGCGTAGTCGGCGTACTGGACGGGCAGCGGCTGCCACTGCGGCGCCCGGCCTGCCGTGCGCGCCGCGTAGGCCACCGAGAGGTCGCGGGCCAGCACGCCCGTCGACCAGCCGTCACTGGCGATGTGGTGGATCGTCACCACCAGGACGTGCTCCTCGGGAGCGGTCCGCAGCAGCGACGCCCTGATCGGCAGCTCCGACGCCAGGTCGAAGAGGTGCGCCGCCGCCTCGGCGATCGCCGATTCCAAAGCCTCCGCGGCCACCTCGGCCACCGACAGCCGCCAGGCCGGCCCCTCCGCCGGGAGGACCTGCTGGTACGGCTCGTCGTCCACGACCGGGTAGACCGTGCGCAGCACCTCGTGCCGGCCGATCACGTCCAGCAGTGCCGCGTTCAGTGCCTCCTCGTCCAGCGGGCCGACCAGCCGCAGGGCGACCGGCACGTTGTAGGTCGCGCTCGGGCCCTCCAGCTGCCCCAGGAACCACACACGGCGCTGGCCGTACGACAGCGGCACCCGCTCCGGCCGCTCCCCTGCCGTCAGCGCCGTCCGCGCCGTCCCGGCGTCGCCCAGGCGGGCGGCCAGGCCGGCCACCGTCGGGGCGTCGAACAACGTGCGCAGTGGCACCTCGACCCCGAGGACGGTGCGGATCCGGCTCATCAGCCGGGTGGCGAGCAGCGAGTGGCCGCCGAGGGCGAAGAAGTCGTCGTCCACACCGACCTCGGGCAGGCCCAGCACCTGTGCGAACGCGCCGCACAGCAGTTCCTCCTGGAGGGTGGCAGGGCCACGGCCCGCGCCGGAGGCGTACTGCGGGGCGGGCAGGGCCCTGTGGTCGAGCTTGCCGTTCACCGTCAGCGGCAGCGCGTCCAGCACCATCACGGCGGACGGCACCATGTACCCGGGCAGCCGCTCGGCGACGAAGTCGCGGACCGAGGCGGGCAGTCCGACCGCGCCCTCGGCGGCGACCACGTAGGCCACCAGGAGCGCGTCACCCACCGCCTCCCGCCGGACGACCACGGCCGCCTGCAGGACCTGCGGGTGCGCGGCCACCGCGGCCCGGACCTCGCCCAGCTCGATCCGGAAGCCACGGACCTTCACCTGGTCGTCGGCCCGGCCGAGGTACTCCATCTCGCCCTGGGCGTTGCGGCGCACCAGGTCGCCCGTGCGGTACAGGCGCTCGCCCGCCCCGCCGAACGGGTCGGCGACGAACCGCTCCGCCGTCAGCCCCGCACGCCCCAGGTAACCGCGTGCCAGACCCGCGCCCGCCAGGTAGAGCTCACCGGCCGCGCCCACCGGGACCGGCGACAGCGCGCCGTCCAGCACGTACGCCCGGGTGTTCGCGATCGGCGCGCCGATCGGTACGTCCGTCACCCCGGGCCGCGCCTGCCAGCTGAGCGCGTCCACGGTCGTCTCGGTCGGGCCGTAGGTGTTGAACAGCCGCCGCCCGGCGGCCCAGCGCTCGACCAGCTCCGGCGGGCAGGCCTCGCCACCGACCTCCAGCACCACCTCGGCGCCGATCGAGCCCTCCTCCAGGCCCGCCAGCACCGCAGGCGGCAGAGTGGCGTGTGTGACCCCGGCCTCGGCGAAGAAGCCGGCCAGTTCGGCGCCCAGACGCCGGTTCGGCGGGACCACGACCAACGTCGCCCCGTACGTGAGGGCCAGCGACCATTCCAGGCAGAAGTTGTCGAAGCTCACCGAGGCGAACTGCGCCACCCGCGAGCCCGGACCGGCCCCGAAGCGGGCCAGCGCCGCCACCGTGTTCGCGAACGCCCCCAGCGGGACACCCACGCCCTTCGGCCGGCCCGTCGACCCCGAGGTGTAGATCACGTACGCGAGCTGCCCGGGCAGCTGAGCGGGCCGCTCGGCCGGGGCCGGTGCGGCCGGCTCCCGGAGCGCCTGCTCGGAGTCCACGAGCAGCACCGGCGCCCCCTCCCGTTCGACCACTTCGGCCGTGGCCGCCGAGGCCAGCACCAGCGCGGGCACCGCGTCCTCGAGCATGAAGGCGATCCGCTCGGCCGGGTACTCCGGGTCCACCGGCAGGTAGGCGGCACCGGACTTCAGCACCGCCAGCACCGCGACGACCAGGTCCACGCCCCGGTCCAGGGCCAGCGCGACCACCGACTCCGGGCCGACCCCGCGGCCCGCCAGCTGATGCGCCAGCCGGTTCGCCCGCGCGTCCAGCTCGGCGTACGACACCTCCTCGCCGTCGGCGACAACCGCCACCGCGTCGGGGGTCCGCGCCGCCCACTGCTCGAACTGCCCGACCACGGGCACCGGGGACACCTCGGCCGCCGTGTCGTTCCACTCGGTGAGGACCCGGCGCAGCTCCTCCTCGGCCAGCACCGGGAGCGTGCTCAGCCGCTGGTCCGTGCCTGTGGCCAGCGCCGTCTCCAGGGCGCCGACCAGGTGCTCGGTGGCCGTGCGCAGCAACACGCCCACCGCCTGGGGATCGACCGGGGCCACCGCGTCCACGTCGAGCGCGATCGACTCGCCGGTGTCGTTGACCGAGACGCTCAACGGGTAGTTGGTGCGCTCCCGCGCGTACACCTGCCGTATGCCGGCCAAGCCGTCGGCCGATGCCTGCGCGGCTCTCGGGGCCGTGTTGTGGCGGTAGTTGAGGAACGAGGTGAACAGGGGGGTGTCGCCCGCGACTCCACTGGCCTGCTGAGCCAGCGCCAACGAGGCGTGTTCGTGTTCCAGCAGGTCCGCCAGCTGATCACGCATGCCCGTGACCGCGCCGAGCACACTCAGTTCACCCGTGCGCACCCGCACCGGCAGGGTGTTGATGAACGGTCCGAGCACCTGCGCCGAACCCACACCCGAGTTCATCCGGCCGAACAGCACCGTGCCGAACACGACGTCGTCACGACTGCTGACTGCAGCCAGTACGCGCGCCCACGCCACGTGCAGCACCGTCGCCGCGCTCGTCCCCAGCCGACGCGAGACCTCACGCAGGCGCTCGTGCGACTCCGGTGAGAACGGCACCATCCGACGCACCGCGGCCGCGCCGTCACCGCGCACATCCACCAGCCCGAACGGCGCGGTCGGCTCCTGCACATCGTCCAGCAGGTCGGCGAAGTACCGCTCGTGCTCCGCCTGCGCCACGCCGCCACGCGCCTGCGCGACGAAGGTACGGAACGGCAGCGGCTCCGGCAGCGTGCCACCACGCCCCGTCAGGAACGCCTCCACCTCCCTCAGCAGCACCTCGACCGCCGTGTGGTCCTGCACGATGTGGTGCACGCGCATCAGCGCCAGCCAGCTGTCGCCGCCCGGCACCGCCGCCACGTGCATGTCGATCAACGGCGCACGGCCCAGGTCCATCGACAGCCCGGAGAGGGCCAGCAACTGCTCGACCCGGTCCCCGGCCTGCGGATCCAGCGCGACCTCCGCAACCGGCAGCACGGCCTTCCGCCACACCACCTGCACCGGCTCGACCAGCCCCTGCCACACGATCGAGGTGCGGAAGATGTCATGGCGGTCCACGACCCGTTGCAGCGCCTCGACGAACGCGTCCAGACGCGTCCGCGACTCGAACTCCAGCACCGTGGGCAGCACATACGCATCCACACCGCCCTCAGCCATGAGGTGGTGGAACCACAGGCCCTGCTGCAGCGGAGCCAGCGGATAGACGTCCGCCACGTTCGCCGCACCGCCCTCGACCGTCGCGACGACTGCGGCGATCTCGTCGGCGGTCAGCTCCACCAGGGGCAGCATCTGCGGGGTGATCTCCACCGCGTCCGCGGGGATCAGGTTCGCCGGCACCTCCACCTGCGTCGCGCCCGTCGACGCTGCCAGGCCGGCCGGGGTCGGGGACTGGAAGAACGCCCGCACCGAGACCGACACACCACGCCCGCGCAACACCTCCACCAGACGCACCGCGAGCAGCGAATGACCGCCCAGCTGGAAGAAGTTGTCCTCGACGCCCACGCCCTCCAGGCCCAGCACCTCGGCGAAGGCGGCGCAGAGCACCTCTTCGCGGGCGTTCGCCGGTCCGCGGTCCGAACCGGCCGTGTACTCCGGAGCGGGCAGGGCCTTGCGGTCCAGTTTTCCGTTGATCGTCAACGGGAGGCCGTCGAGGACCACGATCGCGGAGGGGACCATGTGTTCCGGCAGCCGTGCGGCCAGGAACTCGCGTGTGAGGGACGGGAGTTCGTCGCCGTCGTGACCATCGGCGGGCACCACGTAGGCCACCAGGCGGGTGTCACCGGTGTCCTGGCGCGCGACGACCGCGGCCTGCGCCACCGCGGGATGCTCGGCCGCCACCGAACCGATCTCGCCCGGCTCGATCCGGAAGCCGCGAACCTTCACCTGCTCGTCCGCACGCCCCAGATACTCCAGGCGACCGTCCGCACCCCACCGCGCCCGGTCACCGGTCCGGTACATCCGCTCACCCGGCGCGCCGAACGGCGACGCCACGAAACGCTCCGCCGACAGCCCCGCGCGCCCGAGATAGCCGCGCGCCAGCTGACCACCGGTCACATACACCTCACCGCCGACTCCCACCGGCACCGGACGCAACCGCTCGTCCAGTACGAACACGCCCAGTCCGGGGATGCCGCGGCCCACCACACTGCCCGCCGTGTCGCCGGCCGCCAGGTCCTGGAACGTCACGTGCACCGTGGTCTCGGTGATGCCGTACATGTTCACCAACCGCGGGCCATCCGCACCCTGGCGCTCCCACCACCCGGCCAGCCGCACCGGATCCAGCGCCTCACCGCCGAACACCACGGCACGCAAGGACCGCACCGCCTCCGGCCGACGCTCCTCGGCTCCCATCAACTGGTAGAACGCGGACGGAGTCTGGCTGAGCATCGTCACGCCCTCGCGTTCCACCAGCGCAAGGAAGTCCTCCGGCGAACGCGACACCTCGTACGGCACCACGACCACCCGGCCACCGTGCAGCAGCGCGCCCCACAACTCCCACACCGAGAAGTCGAACGCGAAGGAGTGGAACCAGCTCCACACGTCCGCGGGCCCGAACCCGAACAGGCCCTGCGTCCGGGCGAACAGGTCCGTCACGTTCCGGTGCGTCACCACCACACCCTTGGGGCGTCCCGTAGAACCCGACGTGTAGATCACGTACGCCGGATGGTCCGGTGCCAGCACCCCGCGCTCGTCCGTGGACAGCACACCGGCGCCCAGGTGCGCCAACTCCTGTGCCACCGCGGGGTCGTCCAGGGCCAGCACGTCGACCCCCAGCCCCGCCAACCGGTCCGCAGGTCCCTGCTCGGTGAGTACCAGAGCGGCCTTGGCATCGTCGATCGTGAACGCCACCCGGTCCGCCGGATACGCCGGATCGATCGGCAGATACGCACCGCCTGCCTTCACCACCGCCAACAGCGCCACGATCAACTCGACGCCGCGCTCCAGGCAGACGCCCACCGCCGACTCCGCACCCACACCGCGCGAAACCAGCAACCGTGCGAGCCGGTTCGCCCGCGCCTCCAACTCAGCGTACGTGACCTGCTCGCCGTCGGCGGTGATCGCCACCGCATCAGGCGTCCGTGCCGCCCGCGCCTCGAACAGGGCCGGCAGAGTGGTCCCCGCAAGCTCGGCCCCGGCGTCGTTCCACTCCGTCAGGATCCGGTGCAGTTCCTCGGGGGCCAGCACGGGGATGTTTCGGAGTGCCTCGTCGGGTGCACCGTCAAGTGCCGTCTCGACCAGGGGAACCAGGCCCTCGACGGCCGTCTGTACCAGCAGGCCGACGGACTCCGGGGCGATCGGCGCGACCGCGTCGACCACGAGCTCCATCGTGTCGCCGTTGTCGTCGACGGAGACGGTGAGCGGGTAATTGGTGCGCTCGCTGGAGGACAGCACGCGCATGCCCTCGGGCGCGGTGTGACCCTGCTGTTCGGCCTCCGCACGGGTGTTGTGGCGGTAGTTGAGCAGCGAGGTGAAGACCGGGGTGTTGCCCGGAAGGCCGCTGGCCTGCTGGGCCAGGGCCAGGGAGGCGTGCTCGTGCTCCAGCAGCTCGGCGAGCTGGCCGCGCATCGCCGTCACCGCCTCCAGTGCGCCCAGCTCGCCCGTCTTCACCCGCACCGGCAGCGTGTTCAGGTACATGCCCGCCACCCGGTCGGCGCCCGCACCCGCGTTCATCCGGCCGAAGAGCACCGTGCCGAACACCACGTCGGCATGGTCCGACACCGCCGAGAGGACCCGGGCCCACGCGATGTGCATCAGGGTCGCGGGGCTGGTTCCGGCCCGGCGCGCCACGCTCCGCAGCCGGTCGACCAGTCCGGTTGCGAGCGGCACCACCGCGCGCTCCACCGCGGCGCCGTCACCGTGGACGTCGACCAGCTCGTACGGCGCGGTGGGCTCGGTCACGTCACCGAGCAGCTCGGCGAAGTACCGTTCGTGCGCGATCCGGTCCGCACTGCCGCGCACCTGTGCGACGAAGTCGCGGAACGGCAGCGGTTGGGGCAACTCGCCGCCGCGCCCGGCCAGGAACGCCCGCACCTCATGGAGCAGTAGCTCCAGCGCGGTGTGGTCCTGCGCCAGATGGTGCAGCCGCAGCAGCACCAGCCAGCGCCCGCCCTCGGGCAGCGCGGCCGCGTGCACGCTGATCAGCGGCGCCCGGCCCAGATCCATCGACAGGCCCACAACGGCCTGCAGTTCGGCCGCCGGGTCGGCGGCCTCGGGGTCGAGGGTCACCTCGGTCACCGGCAGCACGGCCTTGCGCCACACCACCTGCACCGGCTCGCGCAACCCCTCCCACACGAACGAGGTCCGCAGAATGTCATGGCGGTCGACCACCTGCTGGAAGGCGCGGGCGAAGTCCCCCACACGCTCCCGCGAGTCCATCTCGATGACCACCGGCATCAGGTAGGCGTCCTCGCCGCCCTCCGCCATCAGGTGATGGAACAGCAGGCCCTCCTGCAGCGGGGCCGGCGGGTAGACGTCCGCGATGTTCGCCGCGCCGCCCTCCACGGTCGCCGCGACACGGGCGATCTCCTCAGCGGTCAGATCGACCAGCGGAAGCATCTCGGGCGTGATCTCCTGCGCGTCGGCAGGGATGAGGTTCGCCGGCACGGCGACCTCCTCCGCACCCACCGACGCCGCCAGACCGGCCGGCGTAGGCGAGTCGAACAGCGCCCGCACCGACACCGACACACCTTGCTTGCGCAACACCTCGACCAACTGCACCGCCAACAGCGAGTGACCGCCGAGCCGGAAGAATTCGTCGTCCACACCGACGTCCTGCAGTCCCAGGACCTCGGCGAACGCCGCGCAGAGGATCTCCTCACGCGCGTTGACCGGGCCACGGCCGGCACCGGTCGCATACACCGGGGCGGGCAGGGCCTTGCGGTCCAGCTTGCCGTTGCCGGTCAGCGGCAGCGCGTCCAGCACCACGACGGCCGACGGCACCATGTGCTCCGGGAGCCGTTCGGCGGCGAACGCGAGGACGGTGTCCGGAAGTTCGCCGACTTCGCCGTCGGCGACGACGTACGCCACCAGCCGGGTGTCCCCGGGGACGTCCTCGCGGGCGATCACCGCGGCCTGCGCGACCAGCGGGTGCCCGGCGATCACGGCCTGCACCTCAGCGGGCTCGACACGGAAACCGCGGACCTTGACCTGCTCGTCCGCACGGCCCAGGAACACCACCTTGCCGTCCGCCGTCCACCGGGCCCGGTCACCCGTGCGATACATCCGCACACCCGGCTCGAACGGATTCGCCACGAACCGCTCAGCCGTCAGCCCGGGGCGCTGGACATAACCACGCGCCAGCTGCGCACCGGCCACATACAGCTCACCCGCGACACCCGTCGGCACGGGCTGGAGCGCGTCGTCGAGGACGTAGAAGCGGGTGTTCGCCACCGGCGTGCCCACCGGCACCAGACCGCCGTCCGCCTCGAGGCGGGTCGTCGCCACGCCGATCGTGGTCTCGGTCGGGCCGTAGTGGTTGAACACCCCGCGGTCACCCGCGTGCTCGACCAGCTCGCGCACCAGCGCGGGCGGGGCCGCTTCACCACCGAGGACCAGCGAGCGCGTCGGCAGAACGCCTTCGACGCCCACCACGGAGGACAGCGCTGCCAGGTGCGAGGGGACGATCTTCACACAGTCGATCCCGTGCTCCACCAGATAGACCGACACCGCCGACGGGTCCGTGACCAGGCCCTCGTCGATCACGTGCAGCACGCCGCCCGTCGTCAGGCTCGCGAAGACCACCGTGTTGCCCAAGTCCGTGACCTGCGCCTGAAGAAGCGCATAGCGGCCGCCGGGCGCATCGAAGCCCACCCGGCCCGGCACCGACGACACGTAGTTCGTCAGGCCTCCGTGCGTGACCGCAACGCCCTTCGGGCGACCCGTCGAACCCGACGTGAAGATGACGTATGCCGGGTGCTCAGGCAGCACCTGCACACCCGGTGAGGTGTCCGGAAGGCCCGCCAGCTCCGCAACCACCGCGGGTTCGTCCAGCACGACCGCCGGCAGGCCGGACGGCATCGTGGCGGCCACGGTCTGTGAGGTCACCACCGCCACCGGTGCGGCATCCGCCAGCACGATCGCGATCCGGTCGGCGGGGTACGCCGGATCGACCGGCAGGTACGCACCGCCCGCCTTCATGACCGCCAGCAGCGAGACCAGCATGTCGGTCCCGCGCTCCAACGCCACCGCGACCACCGACTCCGGGCCCACACCCCGCCCGGCCAGCAACCGGGCCAGCCGGTTCGCCCGCGCGTCCAGGTCGGCGTACGACAGCTCCACGCCGTCGGCGACCACCGCCACCGCATCCGGCGTCCGTGCCACCTGCGCCTCGAACCGCCCGGGCAGCGTCGACGGTTCGACCGCCACCGCCGTGTCGTTGAACTCCACCAGCACCCGGCGACGCTCAGCGGCGTCGAGCAGCTCGACGCCGCTCAGCCGTACCTGCGGGTCAGCGGCCACCGCGGCCAGCACGCGCAGGAAGTGCACCGCGATCCGCTCGACCGACTCCGGCTCGAACAGATCCGCCGCCCCGGCCACGGTCCCGTGCACACCCGTCGGCACGCCCTGCGCGTCGAACGTCTCGCCCAGCACCACGTCCAGATCGAACCGCACCGGCGGTGCCCCCGCCGACAGCCCGCTCGCCTTCAGCCCCGGCAGGTCGAGCGCCGCCTCCGCGTTGTTCTGCAGCGTCAGTACCGTCTGGAACAGCGGATGGCGCCCCCTCGACCGCGTCGGCGCCAGTTCCTCCACCAGCTTCTCGAACGGCACATCCTGGTGATCGAACGCCGACAGGCTCGTCTCCCGCATCCGGTCGAGCACCTCACGGAACGTCGGGTCCCCCGACAGATCCGCGCGGATCACCAGCGTGTTCACGAAGAACCCGACCAGATCGTCCAGCGCCACATCGGTACGGCCGGCGACGACGGTACCGATCGGCACGTCCGTGCCTGCCCCCAGCCGCGACAGCAGCACCGCCAGCGCCGACTGCAGCACCATGAACAGGCTCACGCCCTCCGCCCTGGCCAGCTCGGCGAGCCGCGCATGCACCTCGGCGGGGACGGCCACCTCAGCGGTGAGACCGCGGTGGGAGGCCACCGCCGGACGCGGACGGTCCACGGGCAGCGCCAGCTCCTCCGGCGCATCTGCCAGAGCATCCCGCCAGTAGGTGATCTGACGGGAGATCAGGCTCTCCGGGTCGCTCTCGTCGCCCAGGAGCTCACGCTGCCACAGCGTGTAGTCCGCGTACTGCACCGGCAGCGGCTCCCACTCCGGAGCCCGGCCCGCGCACCGGGCCGTGTACGCCACCGAGACGTCCCGGGCCAGCGGACCCATCGACCAGCCGTCACCCGCGATGTGGTGCACCACCACCGCCAGGACGTGCTCGTCGGGTGCGGTGGAGAAGAGCCAGGCCCTGATCGGCACCTCCGACGCCAGGTCGAACAGGTGACGGGCGGCCCCGGACACGGCTCCGTCCAGGTCCTCCGGCGCCACATGGGCCACCGCCAGCTCCCAGTCCAGCTCGTCGACCGTGCGGATGCGCTGGTAGGGCTCGCCGTCCTTGGTCGGGAACACCGTGCGCAGCACCTCGTGCCGGCCGATCACCTCACGCAGCGCCGCGTTCATCACCGACGGGTCCAGCTCGCCCGACAGCCGCCGCACGATCGGGATGTTGTAGGCAGGGCTGGGACCGTCCAGTTGGCCGATGAACCAGAGCCGACGCTGGGCATAGGACAGAGGGATCATCAGTGCTCCTCGTTGGTACGCATCGGCCGCAGAGCTGGCCTGGCTGTCTTCTGGGTTCCAAGCCGCTGGGCGAGTCCGGCCACCGTCGGCGTCCTGTAGAGCGCTCGCAGTGAGACGTCAATGTGCAGCAGGGCCCTGATCTGGCTGATCAGCCGGGTGGCGAGCAGGGAGTGGCCGCCGAGCGCGAAGAAGTCGTCGTCCACGCCGACGCTCTCGAGCCCCAGCACCTCGGCGAACGCCTGGCACAGGAGCTCCTCCTGGCGGTTCGCCGGCGCCCGGCCCGCACCCGCGGTGTACTCCGGGGCGGGCAGCGCCTTCCGGTTCAGCTTCCCGTTGGCGGTCAGCGGAAGGGCGTCGAGCACCACGACCGCCGACGGGACCATGTACGCGGGAAGCTGGTCCTGGGCCGCCTGCCGAAGCGCCTGCGCGAGCTCCTCGGCCTTCTCCCCCGCATCCCCGAGGGGTACTACGTAGGCCACCAGCCGCTGGTCGCCGGGCCGGTCCTCGCGGACCACCACGACGGCCTGTGCCACCGAGTCCTGGCCGGCCAGCACGGCCTCGATCTCACCCGGCTCGATCCGGAACCCGCGGACCTTCACCTGGTCGTCGGCACGGCCCAGGCACTCCAGCCGCCCTTGCGGCGTCCACCTCGCCAGGTCGCCCGTGCGGTACATCCGCGCCCCCGGCCCGTACGGCGAGGCCACGAAGCGTTCGGCCGTCAGGCCCGGACGGTTCGCGTAGCCGCGCGCCAACTGGGCACCCGCCAGGTACAGTTCGCCGACCACGCCGACGGGCGCCGGCTGCATCCAGGCGTCCAGGACGTAGGCGCGCACCTCCGCGAACGGACGCCCCACCAACACCGGGCCGTCGGTCACCTCGGCGGAGGTCGCCCACACCGTCACCTCGGTCGGCCCGTACAGGTTCACCGCCTCGACACCGAGGTCGGTGAACCGCTGCGCCAGCTCGGGCGGCAGGGCCTCGCCGCCCACCAACGCCCGCACCCCGGTGGGCCATCCGCGCACCTCCAGCAGCGCCCGCCACAGCGACGGCACACCCTGCACCACCGTCGCCCCGGACGAGACCACCAGTTCCGTCAAGGCGGCCGGGTCCCGCGCCACCTCGCGGGAGGCCACCACCACCGACGCGCCCGACACCAGCGGCAGGAACAGCTCCAGCGCCGCGATGTCGAAGGACACCGTGGTCACGGCGACCAGACGGTCGCTCGCCGCCAGCGGCACCCGCTGCGCCACACCGGTCAGGTGGGTCGCCAGCGCTCCGTGCGACACCGCCACACCCTTGGGCCGGCCCGTGGAGCCGGAGGTGTAGATCAGGTACGCCGAGTGCTCCGGGAGCGACCCGCCTCGCCGGCCCGATGACGGCACCTCCGCGTCCAGCTGCGCCAGCTCCCGGATCGTCGCGGGGGCGTCCAGGGCCACCACGGCGACTCCCAGCCCCGCCAGCCGGTCACCCGGGTCGCGCGCCGTCAGCACCAGGGCAGCCCCGGCGTCGCCGATGGTGTACGCCACCCGCTCCGCCGGGTACTCCGGGTCCACCGGCAGGTAAGCGCCTCCGGCCCGCATCACCGCGAGCAGCGCGACCACCAGGTCGGCCCCGCGGTCCAGGGCGACCGCCACCACCGACTCCGGGCCCACGCCCCGACCTGTCAGGTACCGGGCCAGCCGGTTCACCCGCGCGTCCAGCTCGGCGTACGACAGCTCCGTGCCCTCGGACACGACGGCGATCGCCTCCGGAGTGCGCGCCACCTGCGCGGCGAACAGCTCCGGCACGGACACCGGCGCGGCGGCATCCCGGTCTGTGCCGTTCCACTCGTCGAGCAGCCGGTGCAGTTCCCCGTCGTCGAGCACGCGCACCGATGCCAGCGGCTCTTCCGCTCCTCCGTCGAGCGCGGTCTCCAGCGCGGTGACCAGGTGCTCCGCTGTGGTGCACAGCAGCCGTCCGACGGCCTGTACGTCGATGGCGGCCACCGCGTCCACGGTCAGCTCGATCGACTCGCCGTCGTCGTCCACGGCCACCACGAGCGGGTAGTTGGTCCGCTCCCGCGCGAACCGCATGGTGAAGCCCTCGAAGCGGTGGTTCGCATCGTCGTCCGCGCCGTGCCCGGATCCACCACTGTTGTGCCGGTAGTTGAACACGGCGGTGAACAGCGGCGTGTCCCCCGCCAGTCCACTGGTCCGCTGGGCCAGGGCCAGGGAGGCGTGCTCGTGCTCCAGCAGTTCGGCCAGCTGGGCGCGCATCGCCGTCACTGCCTCGAGGGCGCCCAGTTCACCAGTGTGCAGCCGGACCGGCAGGGTGTTGATGAACGGGCCGGGGATCCGGTCGGCACCGGCGCCGGAATTCATCCGGCCGAACAGGACGGTGCCGAACACCACGTCCGTCCGGCCCGAGACCGCCGCCAGGGTCCGTGCCCACGCGACGTGCAGCACGGTCGCCGCACTCGTGCTCAGCCGGCGTGCGACCGCGCGCAGTCGCGCGTGCAGCTCCGGCGTGAAGGGCATCCGTACCCAGTCCGTGTCCGCTCCGTCGCCGTGGACGTCGACCAGTCCGAACGGCGCGGTCGGCTCGTCGACATCGCCCAGCAGCTCGGTGAAGTAGCGCTCGTGCTCCGACTGCGCCACGCCGCCGCGGGCCTGCGCGACGAAATCACGGAAGGGCATCGGTTGCGGCAGCGCGTCGCCCCGGCCGGTCAGGAACGCGTGGACCTCGTCGTGCAGCACCTCCAGGGCGACGTGGTCCTGGACGGCGTGGTGCACCTTGAGCAGCATCAGCCGGCGGTCGCTGTCCGGCAGCGCGGCGACGTGCAAGGTGAGCAGGGGCGCCCGTCCCAGGTCCATCGATGTCCCGCCGACCGACAGGAGCTGCTCGACCGGGTCGCCGCCGTGCGCGTCCAGGTTCACCTCCTCGACGGCGAGCGGGGCCCGGCGCCAGACCACCTGGACCGGCTCGCGCAGTCCCTTCCAGACGATCGAGGTGCGGAAGATGTCGTGCCGGTCCACCACGTGCTGCAGGGCCTCGGTGAAGGCGTCCAGCAGCTCCCGTGACTCCAGCTCGAACACTTCCCTGCTCACGTAGGCGTCGTCGCCGCCGTCCGCCAGCAGGTGGTGGAAGAGCAGACCCTCCTGCAGCGGGGCCAGCGGGTAGACGTCCGCGATGTTCCCCGCACCGCCGGGGACGGTCGCCACCACCGCGGCGACCTCCTGTTCCGACAGCTCCACCATGGAGAGCAGCTCCGGCGTGAGGTCCACCGCGTCGGCCGGGATCAGGTTCGCCGGCACCTCCACCTGCACGGCTCCGGTGGAGGCCGCGAGGCCGGCCGGGGTCGGCGTCTGGAACAGAGCCCGCACCGACACCTGCACGCCGTTCGAGCGCAGCACCTCGACGAGACGCACCACGAGCAGGGAGTGTCCGCCGAGCCGGAAGAAGTCGTCGTCCACGCCGACGCTCTCCAGGCCGAGGACATCGGCGAACGCCGCGCAGAGGATCTCCTCACGCGCGTTCGCCGGAGAACGGCCGCTGCCGGTCACGTACGCCGGGGCGGGCAGGGCCCCACGGTCCAGCTTCCCGTTGACCGTCATCGGCAGTGCGTCCAGCACCACGACCGCGGACGGGACGAGGTAGGCGGGCAGCAGATCCGCGGCGAAACGGGTTATCACCTCGGGGAGTTGGGCGTGCGCTCCCTCGGCCGGGACCACGTACGCCACCAGCCGCTTGTCGTTCGGGGTGTCCTCGCGGGCGATGACCGCCACTTGGGCGACCTGCGGGTGCGACGCCAGGACGTTCTCGACCTCGCCGGGCTCGATCCGGAAGCCGCGGATCTTCACCTGGTCGTCGGTGCGGCCCGCGAACACCAACTGCCCGTCCGCCGTCCACCGCGCCCGGTCACCCGTACGGTACAGACGCTCGCCCGGCCCACCGAAGGGATGCGCGACGAACCGCTCCGCCGTCAGACCGGGACGCCCCAGATAACCCCGCGCCAGACCGGCACCCGCCACATACAGCTCGCCGGCCACACCCACCGGCACCGGAGCCAAAAACTCATCCAGCACGAACACCCGGGTATTGACCACCGGCGACCCGATCGCCACCTCGTCCGCGGACGGGTCGCAGGGCCAGCTGGTGGCGTCCACCGTGGTCTCGGCGGGGCCATAGGCGTTGAACATCCGCCGACCACGCGACCAGCGCGCCGCCGTCTCCGGGGGCAGGGCCTCGCCCGCCGTCACCAGGACGAGGTCCTTGCCGACCGTCGTCTCGTCCAGCGTCGCCAGCACCGCGGGCGGCAGGGTCACGTGGGTCACCGCCTGCTCGGCCAGCAGCTGCGCCAGAGGCGTGCCGGCCCGCTGGTCCGGCGGGATGACCACCAGGGTCGCGCCGTTCAGCAGGGCCATGAACCACTCCCACGCGAACGCGTCGAAGCCCACCGAGGCGAACTGCCCCACCCGGCCTCCGGCGCCCACGCCCAGCAGACGGCTGTGGCCCGCCCGCATGCTCGCCACACCCGCGTGCGAGACCAGCACACCCTTCGGCCGCCCCGTCGAACCAGAGGTGTAGATCACGTATGCCGGATGGTCCGGTGCCAAGACCCCGCGCTCGTCCAGCGCGCCGCCGTCCAGCCCCGCCAGGGCCGCCACGACCTCGGGGTCGTCCAGCAGCACCGCACCGGGCAGCACGCCCTCGGTCCCGGTCGCGGCCAGCAGCACCCGCGGCCCCGCGTCCTGCAGCATGTAGGCGACGCGCTGCGCCGGATACTCGGGGTCGATGGTCATGTACGCCCCACCGGCCTTCAGCACACCGAGCACCGCCACCAGCAGCTCGACACCACGCTCCAGGCAGACCCCCACCACCGACTCCGGACCCACACCACAACCGATCAGATAACGCGCCAGACGGTTCGACCGCGCGTCCAGCTCGGCATACGACAGGCTCACGCCGTCCGCGACCACAGCCACCGCCCCCGGAGTGCGCGCGACCTGCGCGGCGAACAGCTCCGGCACCGTCAGCGGGGCGACCTCGACCGCCGTGTCGTTCCACTCCGTCAGCATGTGGTGGGCGGTGGCCTCGTCGAGGACGTGTACCGAGCTGAGCGGCTGCTCGGGGCCGCCGTCCAGGGCCGCTTCCAGGGCGGTGACCAGGTTCGCGGCGGCGGTGCACACCAGCCGTCCCACGGCGTGGGGGTCGACGCCCGCCACCGCGTCCACGGCCAGCGCGATGGACTCGCCGTCGTCGTCCACGGACACGGCGAGGGGGTAGTTGGTGCGCTCGCGCGAGAACCGTGCCTCGAAGCCCTCGAACCCGCGGGTGCGCTCGTCCCGCTCACGCTCGGATCCGCCGGGGTTGTGGCGGTAGTTGAACAGGGCGGTGAACAGCGGCGTGTCACCGGCCAGTCCGCTGGCCCGCTGGGCCAGGGCCAGGGAGGCGTGCTCGTGCTCCAGCAGTTCGGCCAGTTGGTCCCGCATGGCCGAGACGGCCTCGAGGGCGCCCAGTTCACCGGTGCGCAGCCGGACCGGCAGCGTGTTGATGAACGGGCCGGGGATCCGGTCGGCACCGGCGCCGGCGTTCATCCGGCCGAACAGGACGGTGCCGAACACCACGTCGGCCCGGCCCGAGACCGCCGCCAGGGTCCGTGCCCACGCGACGTGCAGCACGGTCGCCGCACTCGTGCTCAGCCGGCGTGCGACCGCGCGCAGGCCCGCGTGCAGCTCCGGCCCGAAGGGCACGTGGACCCGGACGGTGTCCGCGCCGTCGCCGCGGACGTCGACCAGCCCGAACGGCGCGGTCGGTTCATCGACATCGCCCAGCAGCTCGGTGAAGTGGCGCTCGTGCTCCGACTGCGCCATGCCGCCCCTCGCCTGGGCGACGAAGGTGCGGAACGGCACGGGTGCCGGCAGCGTGTCGCCCCGGCCGGTCAGGAAGGCCTGGACCTCGCCGAGCACCACCTCCATGGCGGTGTGGTCCTGGACGGTGTGATGCACCTTGAGCAGCATCAGCCAACGGTCGTTCTCCGGCAGCGCGGCGACGTGCAGCGTGAGCAGGGGCGCGCGGCCCAGGTCCATCGACGTCCCGCCGGCCTCCAGCAGTTGCTCGACCGGGTCGGCGCCGTGCGCGGCCGGCATCACCTCCTCGATGGAGAGCGGGGCCCGGCGCCAGACCACCTGGACCGGCTCGCGCAGCCCCTTCCAGACGATCGAGGTGCGGAAGATGTCGTGCCGGTCCACCACCTGCTGCAGGGCCTCGGTAAAGGTGTCCAGCAGCTCCCGCGACTCCAGTTCGAACACCACCGGGGTGACATAGGCGTCGTCGCCGCCGTCCGCCAGCAGGTGGTGGAAGAGCAGACCCTCCTGCAGCGGGGCCAGCGGGTAGACGTCCGCGATGTTCCCCGCGCCGCCGGGGACGGTGGCGGCGATGCCGGCGATCTCGTCGGCGGTCAGGTCGACGAGCGGCAGCATGGCCGGGGTTATCTCCTGCGCGTCGGCGGGGATCCGGTTCGCCGGAACCTCCACCTGGCGGCCGGAGCCCGCCGAGAGGGCGAGCCCGGCCGGGGTCGGCGTCTGGAACAGAGACCGCACCGAGACGGACACGCCGTGCGAGCGCAGCACCTCGACCAGGCGCACAGCGAGCAGGGAGTGGCCACCGAGCTGGAAGAAGTCGTCGTCCACGCCGACGTTCTGCACGCCGAGGACGTCGGCGAAGGCCGCGCAGAGGACCTCCTCGCGCGCGTTCGCCGGGCCGCGGCCGGAACCGGCCGTGTACGCGGGGACGGGCAGGGCCCCGCGGTCCAGCTTGCCGTTGACCGTCAGCGGCAGAGCGTCGAGCACGACGACGACGGAGGGGACCATGTAGGCGGGCAGCCGCTCGGCGGCCGTCCGCGTCAACAGTTCGGGCAGATCGGCGTGCGCTCCCTCGGCCGGGACCACGTACGCCACCAGCCGCTTGTCGTTCGGGGTGTCCTCGCGGGCGATGACCGCCACTTGGGCGACCTGCGGGTGCGACGCGAGGACGTTCTCGACCTCGCCGGGCTCGATCCGGAAGCCGCGGATCTTCACCTGGTCGTCGGTGCGGCCCGCGAACACCAACTGCCCGTCCGCCGTCCAACGCGCCCGGTCACCCGTACGGTACAGACGCTCGCCCGGCCCACCGAAGGGATGCGCGACGAACCGCTCCGCCGTCAGTCCAGGACGGCCCAGATAACCCCGCGCCAGACCGGCACCCGCCACATACAGCTCGCCGGCCACACCCACCGGCACCGGAGCCAAAAACTCATCCAGCACGAACACCCGGGTATTGACCACCGGCGACCCGATCGCCACCTCGTCCGCCGACGGATCGCAGGGCCACAGCGTCGCGTCGACGGTCGTCTCGGCCGGGCCGAAGGAGTTGAACAGCCGGTGGCCACGCGACCAGCGCGCCATCACGTCCGGCGGGAGTGCCTCGCCGCCCGTCACCAGAACGACGTCCTCACCGATCGAGGTCTCGTCGAGCGTCGCCAGCGCGGCCTGCGGCAACGCCACATGCGTCACCGCCCGCTCGGTCAGGAACCGCGGCAGAGCCTCACCCAGACGCTGCTCCTGCGGAATGACCACCAACGTCGCGCCGGTCAGCAGGGCCATGAACCACTCCCAGGCGAACGCGTCGAAGCCCACCGACCCGTACTGGCCCACCCGCGAACCCGGACCGACGCCCAGGTAGCGCGTCTGACCCGCCACCAGAGACGCCACACCCGCGTGCGACACCAGCACGCCCTTGGGGCGACCCGTCGAACCCGAGGTGTAGATCACGTACGCGGCGTCCTGCGGCCGCACCACCCCGTCCAGCGGGCCGCCGTCCAGCTCCGCCAGGTCCAGCTCCTCGACCAGCACCGCACCAGGCACCAGCGCCTGCGTGCCGGCCGACGCCAGCACCACGGCCGGCGCGGCATCCTCCACCATGTGGGCGACACGCCGCGCCGGATACTCGGGATCGATGGTCATGTACGCCCCACCGGCCTTGAGCACACCGAGCACCGCCACCAGCAGCTCGACCCCGCGCTCCAGGCACACCCCGACCACGGAGCCCACACCGACACCCCGGCCGGCCAGGTACCGGGCCAGTCGGTTCGCCCGCGCATCCAGCTCGCCGTACGACATCTCGACTCCGTCGGCGACCACGGCCACCGCCCTCGGATCCCGCGCCACCTGAGCCGCGAACAGCTCCGGCACCGCCGCCGACCTCACCTCGGCCGATGTCTCGTTCCACTCCACGAGCATCCGGTGCCGGCCCGCGGGGGCCAGCACCTCGACGTCCCGGAGCGCAGCGTCCGGTCCGCCGTCCAGTGCCTCCTCGACCCGGAGAACCAGGTTCGCGACGGCGGTCCGCATGAGAAGGCCGACGGCGGCGGGGTCGATGGGGGCGACCGCGTCGATCGCCAGCGCCATCGTGTCGCCGTTGTCGTCGACGGAGACACCGAGCGGGTAGTTGGTGCGCTCGCGGGAGGACAGCACGCGCATGCCCTCGGGCGCGGTGTGACCCTGCTGTTCGGCCTCCGCACCGGTGTTGTGGCGGTAGTTGAGCAGCGAGGTGAAGACCGGGGTGTTGCCCGGAAGGCCGCTGGCCTGCTGGGCCAGCGCCAGGGAGGCGTGCTCGTGCTCCAGCAGCTCGGCGAGCTGGCCGCGCATCGCCGTCACCGCCTCCAGCGCGCCCAGCTCACCCGTCCTCACCCGCACCGGCAGCGTGTTCAGATACAGGCCCGCCACCCGATCCGCGCCCGCACCCGCGTTCATCCGGCCGAACAGCACCGTGCCGAACACCACGTCCGCATGGCCCGACACCGCCCCGAGGACCCGGGCCCAGGCGACGTGCATCAGCGTCGCCGGGCTCGTACCGACCCGGCGCGCCACTGCCCGCAGCTGGTCGATCACCTCGGGCGCGAGCGGGACCACCGCGCGCTCGACGGCCGCACCGTCACCCTGGACATCGACCAGCTCGTACGGCGCGGTGGGCTCGGTCACATCGCCCAGCAGCTCCGCGAAGTAGCGCTCGTGCTCGGTGCGTTCGACTCCGCCGCGCACCTGAGCCACGAAGTCGCGGAACGGCAGCGGCTGCGCCAGTTCGCCGCCGCGCCCGGCGAGGAAGGACGCCACCTCGTTCAGGAGCACCTCCAGCGCGGTGTGGTCCTGCACCAGGTGGTGCAGCCGCAGCAGCACCAGCCAGCGCCCGCCCTCGGGCAGCGCGGCCGCGTGCACGCTGATCAGCGGCGCCCGGCCCAGATCCATCGACAGGCCCACAACGGCCTGCAGTTCGGCCGCCGGGTCGGCGGCCTCGGGGTCGAGGGTCACCTCGGTCACCGGCAGCACGGCCTTGCGCCACACCACCTGCACCGGCTCGCGCAACCCCTCCCACACGAACGAGGTCCGCAGAATGTCGTGCCGGTCCACCACCTGCTGGAAGGCCCGCGCGAACTCCTCGACACGCTCCCGCGAGTCCATCTCGACGACCACCGGCATCAGGTAGGCGTCCTCGCCGCCCTCCGCCATCAGGTGATGGAACAGCAGGCCCTCCTGCAACGGAGCCAGCGGATAGACGTCCGCGATGTTCGCCGCGCCGCCCTCCACGGTCGCCGCGACCCGGGCGATCTCCTCAGCGGTCAGATCGACCAGCGGAAGCATCTCCGGAGTGATCTCCACCGCGTCCGCGGGGATCAGATTCGCTGGAACGACAACCTCATCCGCACCCGCGGAGACGGCAAGCCCCGCCGGGCTCGGGGTGTCGAACAGCGCCCGCACCGACACCGACACACCCTGCTTGCGCAGCACCTCGACCAACTGCACCGCCAGCAGCGAGTGACCGCCCAGGGCGAAGAAGTCGTCGTCGACGCCGACCTTCTCCAGCCCCAGGACCTCGGCGAACGCCGAACAGAGGGTCTCCTCGCGCGCGTTCGCCGGCGCCCGGCCGGTGCCGGCGCCCGCCGCGTAGTCGGGGGTGGGCAGGGCCTTGCGGTCCAGCTTCCCGTTGCCGGTCAGCGGCAGCGCGTCCAGGACCATCACGGCGGACGGCACCATGTGCTCCGGCAGCCTCTGCGCCGCGAACGCCCGCAGCTGCTCCGACAGTTCGCCGGCCTCGTCGTCGTCCGCAACCACGTACGCGACCAGGCGGACATCACCGGGTACGTCCTCACGAGCGACGACGGCGGCCTGCGCCACCTGCGGATGAGCGGCGATCACACCCTCGACCTCGCCGGGCTCGATCCTGAACCCACGGACCTTCACCTGCTCGTCCGTACGCCCCAGGAACTCCAGCTGACCATCAGCACGCCAGCGCGCCACATCCCCGGAGCGGTACATCCGCGCACCCGGCTCGAAGGGGTTCGCCACGAACCGCTCCGCCGTCAGACCCGGGCGCCGCACGTAACCACGAGCCACCTGCGCACCCGCGATGTACAACTCACCCGCCACACCCGGGGCGACCGGACGCAGAAACCCGTCCAGCACATACAGGCTCATGTTGGCGATCGGACGGCCCACCGGCACCGGCTCGCCGACCTCCTGACCGGCCCGGATCTCGAACACCGCACAACCGACCACCGTCTCGGTCGGACCGTACTCGTTCACCACCACCGACTCGGGCGCACGCTCCAGCCACGCCCGCACCACGGAACCGGGCAGCGCCTCGCCGCCGACCACCCAGGTCGCCGCCGCACCAGTCACCTGAGCATCCGTCAACATCTCGGCAAGCAACGGCAGGTGGGCCGGGACGGCCTTCGCCAGACCAAAGCCACCACGCTCACGCACCAGCTCCGCCAGACCCTCCGCACCGCCCTCACCGCTCACCACCACAGGCGAGCCGGAGATGAGCGGCACCACGACACTGGTCACCGTCAGGTCGAACGCCAGCGACGAGTGCAGCGGCGCACCACCCGCCGTCTCATACGCACCGGCGGCCCACCGCACGTAATTGGCGAGGCCACCCTGTGTGACCGCCACACCCTTCGGCCGACCCGTAGACCCCGACGTGAAGATCACATACGCCAGACCCTCCGCCGACACCGACACCTCAGGCGCCGTCACCGGCAGCATCGACAGCTGCATCTCCATGAGGGTGGAGTCCACCGCAACCATCCGAGCACGGCCCGCGGGCAGTTCGTCCAGGACCTCCTCGTCGGTCAGCGTCAGCACCGCACCGCTGTCCGCCAGCATCAACGAGATCCGCTCGACCGGATAAGCAGGATCGATCGGCAGGAACGCAGCCCCGGCCTTCCACGCCGCCAGGATCGCCACCACCGCGTCCACACCGCGCGGCAGGCACACGCCGACGGTCGACTCGGCGCCGACGCCCTGACCCAGCAGATAGTGAGCAAGCCGGTTCGCCCTGCCGTCCAGCTCAGCGAACGACACCTCCTCACCATCCGCGACGACCGCCACCGCATCCGGCGTCCGCGCCACCTGCCCCGCGAACAACCCCGGCACCAAGTCCGAACCGAGGTCCACCGCCGAGTCGTTCCACTCCACCAACACCCGACGACGCTCGGCGTCATCGAGGACGTCCACCGCGCTCAGCCGCAGCCCCGGATCGGCGGCCACCAGCTCCAGCACCCGCACCAGGCGCTCCGCGATCCGCTCGACCGACTCCGCCTCGAACAGGTCCGCCGCGCCGATCACCGACCCGGACACACCGGCAGGCGCACCCCGCTCGTCGAACAGCTCACCCAACAGCACATCCAGGTCGAACCGGGCCGCCGCGGCGGCGGCCATCGGCAGGTCACTCACCTGCACGCCCGACAGGTCGAGTGCGGCCCGCGCGTTGTTCTGCATCGTGAAGACGGTCTGGAACAACGGGTGGCGCCCCGTGGAACGCGTCGGCGCGAGCTCCTCCACCAGCCGCTCGAACGGCACATCCTGGTGCTCGAACGCCGACAGGCTCGTCTCCCGCACCCGCCCCAGAACGTCACGGAACGAGGGGTCACCCGACAGGTCAGCCCGGATCACCAGCGTGTTCACGAAGAACCCGACCAGATCGTCCAACGCCGCATCCGTACGACCCGCGTTCGCCGCGCCGACCGGTACGTCGGTCCCCGCGCCCAACCGCGACAACAGCACCGCCAGCGCCGACTGCAGCACCATGAACATCGTCACGCCCTCGGCCCGCGCCACCCGCGCCAGCTCCGCGTGCAACCCCGCCGGAACCTCCACCGCCACCTCATGGCCACGGTTCGACGTCACCACCGGACGCACATGGTCCAAGGGCAGCGCCAACTCCTCCGGCACCCCCGCCAACTGCCCACGCCAGTACTCCACCTGACGCGACAGCGGACTCTCCGGATCTCCGACCTCGCCCAGCAGCTCACGCTGCCACAGCGCGTAGTCCGCGTACTGCACCGGCAGCGGCTCCCACTGAGGAACCCCACCCGCTGAACGAGCCGCGTACGCGACCGACAGATCCCGGGCCAGCGGCGCCCACGACCAGCCGTCACCCGCGATGTGGTGCACCACCACGGCGAGGACGTGCTCATCCGGCGCGGTGGAGAAGAGCCAGGCCCGGATCGGCACTTCCGAGGCCAGGTCGAAGAGATGACCGGCCGCCTCCGCGACCGAGGCGTCCAGCTCCTGCGGCGCCACCGGCACGACCGAAAGCTCCCACTCCAGGTCCTCGACGGGAATGATCCGCTGGTACGGCTCGCCGTCCTCCGCCACCGCGAACACCGTGCGCAGCAGTTCGTGGCGCGCGAGGGCGTCGCGCAGGGCCGCGTCGAGGGCCTGAGGGTCGACGGTTCCGGTCAGCCGTACGGTGACCGGGATGTTGTAGGTGGGGCTGGGGCCCTCCAGTTGGCCGATGAACCACATGCGGCGCTGTGCGAACGACAGCGGGACGCGTTCGGGGCGCCCGCCCGCGGTCAGGGCCGGCCGGGCCGCGGCCGCGTCGGCCAGCCGGTTCGCGAGACCCGCCACGGTGGGCGTCTCGAACAGGGCGCGCAGCGGCAGCTCGACTCCCAGCACCGCGCGGATCCGGCTGACCAGCCGGGTCGCGAGCAGGGAGTGGCCGCCGAGCGCGAAGAAGTCGTCGTCGACCCCGACCTGGGGCAGCCCCAGCACCTGGGCGAAGGCGCCGAAGAGCAGTTCCTCCTGGACGGTCGCCGGGCCGCGGCCCGCACCCGACGTGTGCTCGGGGGCCGGCAGGGCCTTACGGTCCAGCTTGCCGTTGGCGGTGAGCGGCAGCGCGTCGAGGACCACGACCGCCGACGGGACCATGTATGCGGGCAGGCTCAGCCCCGCGTGCGCGCGAAGCTGCGCGCCGTCCACGGCGGCGCCGGCCCGGGGCACGACGTAGGCGACCAGGCGCACGTCGCCCGGGACGTCCTCGCGGGCCACCACCGCGGCCTGCGCCACGGCGTCGTGGGCGGCGAGCACCGTCTCGACCTCGCCCGGTTCGATCCGGAAGCCGCGCACCTTCACCTGGTCGTCGGCCCGCCCCAGGCACTCCAGCTGTCCGTCCGGCGTCCACCGCGCCAGGTCGCCGGTGCGGTACATCCGCACGCCCGGCTCGTACGGGCTCGCGGGGAACCGCTCCGCCGTCAGCCCGGGGCGACCCAGATATCCGCGCGCGACCTGGGCGCCCGACAGGTACAACTCGCCCGCCACGCCCGGCGCGACCGGCCGCAGGCGCTCGTCCAGCACATACGCCCGCACACCCGTGAACGGACGGCCGATCACCACGGGTCCCTCGTCCGAGACCGGCGCGGAGGTGGCCCACACCGTCACCTCGGTCGGCCCGTACACGTTCACCACCTGCGCGCCGGTCGCCGTCAGGCGCGCGGCCAGCTCGCCGGGCAGCGCCTCGCCGCCCACCAGTACCCGTACCGAGGCCGGCCAGGGGCCCGCCTCCAGCACGCCCCGCCACAGTGACGGCACGCCCTGCACCACGGTCGCCCCGGACGAGACCACGAGCTCCAGCAGCGCGGCCGGGTCCCGCACCGCGTCCCGGGAGGCCACCACCACCGACGCGCCGGACACCAGCGGCAGGAACAGCTCCAGGGCCGCGATGTCGAAGGACACCGTGGTCACGGCCACCAGCCGGTCACCGCCCGACAGTGGCGCCCGCTCCCCCGCGCCCCGCAGGTGCGCCGCCAGCGCGGCGTGCGGGACCACGACGCCCTTGGGCCGGCCGGTCGACCCCGAGGTGAAGATCACGTAGGCCGCGTCCTGCGGCCGCACCACCGTGCCCAGCGGCCCGCCGTCCAGCCCCGCGACGGCGGGGTCTCCCGCCAGCACTCGCACGACACCCTCGGGCAGCACCGGGGCGCACTCCGCCGAGGTGACCACGCACACGGGCGTGGCGTCCTCCAGCACGTACGCGAGCCGCTCGGCGGGATACTCCGGGTCCAGCGGCAGATACGCGGCGCCGGCCTTCACCGCCGCCAGCAGCGCCACCACCAGCTCGACGCCCCGCTCCAGACACACGCCCACCACGGAGCCGGCGCCCACGCCCGAGCCGGCCAGGTGACGTGCCAGCCGGTTCGCCCGCGCGTCGAGCTCGGCGTACGACACCGCGACGCCCTCGAAGACGACCGCGGTCGCCTCCGGGGTCCGGGTTGCCTGCGCCGCGAACAGCTCGGGCAGGAGAGCCGACTGCTCCGTCCCGGCCGCCGCGCCGCCCCACTCGAGGAGCAGCCGCTCACGCTCGGCGGGGTCCAGCACCTCGACCGTGCTCACCGGCGCCGACGGGTCGGCGACGAGCTGTTCCAGCACCCGCAGCAGGCGTTCGCTCAGTGACCGGGCCGAGTCCGCTTCGAACAGGTCGGCGGCCACCGTCAGCGAGCCGCGCAGACCGGCCGGCCGGCCCGCCTCGTCGAACGTCTCCCAGCAGTCCACCTCGAGATCGAGCTTGGCGCCGTGGACGTTCGTCGTGGCCACCTCGACGCGCAGCCCGGGGAGTTCCAGCACCGCCGCGGTGTTGTTCTGGAGGTTCAGCATGACCTGGAAGAGCGGGTGGCGCGCCATCGAGCGGGTGGGCGCGAGCTCCTCCACCAGCTTCTCGAAGGGGACGTCCTGGTGCTCGAAGGCCGACAGGGCAGTGTCCTGCCCCCGGGCCAGCAGTTCGCGAAAGCTGGGGTCGCCCGTCAGGTCGGTGCGGATGACGAGGGTGTTGACGAAGAAGCCGACCAGGTCGTCCAGCGCCGAGTCGGCGCGCCCGGCGACCGCCGAGCCGATCGGGATGTCGTCCCCGGCGCCGAGACGGGCGAGCAGGACGGCCAGGGCGCTGCGCAGCACCATGAACGGGGTCACCCCCTCGGCCAGCGCCAGCTCCGCGAGCTTCGCGTGCACCTCGGCGGGCACCTCCAGGGGCACCCGGTGGCCGCGGTAGGAGCCGACGGCGGGGCGCGGGCGGTCGACCGGCAGCGCCAGCTCCTCGGGCACGCCTGCCAGGGCCTCGCGCCAGTGGGCGACCTGCCGCGACAGCCGGCTGTCCGGGTCGCTCTCGTCGCCGAGCAGCTCGCGCTGCCAGAGCGCGTAGTCCGCGTACTGCACCGGCAGCGGCTCCCACTTGGGCGCCCGGCCTGCCGTGCGCGCCGCGTACGCCACCGAGATGTCCCGGGCGAGGACGGGCATGGACCAGCCGTCGCCTGCGATGTGGTGGGTGGTCAGGACGAGGGTGTGCTCCTCCGGGCCGGTCGAGTACAGCCAGGCCCGGATCGGGACCTCCTGCGCCAGGTCGAAGGCGTACTCCGCCGCGGCCGTGACCGCCTCGTCGAGGTCGGCCGGGGCGACCTCGGCCACGGTCAGGGCCCAGTCCAGTTCGCCGAGTTCGAGGATCCGCTGGTACGGCTCGCCGTCGGTGACGGCGTAGACGGTGCGCAGCACCTCGTGGCGGCCGATGACGTCCCGCAGCGCCTCGTCCAGCGCGGCGCCGTCCACCCGGCCCGAGAGGCGGAGCACGACCGGGAGGTTGTACCTGGCGCTCGGGCCGTCCAGCTGGCCTATGAACCACAGCCGGCGCTGGGCGAAGGACAGGGGAACCATCAGGACTCCTCGTGGTTGCGCATCGGCCGCAGAGCCGGCCTGGTTGATTTCTCGGTTCCCACGCGCCGGGCCAGGCCGGCCACGGTGCGTACCTCGAACACCGCCCGCAGGGGCAGTTCGACGCCCAGGACTTCCCGCACCCTGGTCACCAGGCGGGTGGCCAGCAGGGAGTGGCCGCCCAGGGCGAAGAAGTCGTCGTCCATTCCGACCTCCGCGAGGCCGAGCACCTCGCGGAACACGCCGCCGAGGGCCTCCTCGCGGCTGTCGGCCGGCCCGCGGCCCCCGCCGGTCGAGTAGGCGGGGGCGGGCAGGGCCGCGCGGTCGAGCTTTCCGTTGGCGGTCAGCGGCAGCGCGTCGAGCACCACGACCGCCGACGGGACCAGGTACTCGGGCAGCCGGTCGACCAGGAACTCCCGTACGCCGACTGTCAGTTCGGTGCCCGCAGGGTCGGCGGGGACTACGTAGGCGACCAGGCGCGGGCCGCCGGAGGCGTCCTCGCGGGTGACGACCGCGACCTGCGCCAGCTGTGGGTGCCCGGCGAGCACCTCGGCGACCTCTCCCGGCTCGACCCGGAAGCCGCGGATCTTCACCTGGTGGTCCGTACGGCCGGCGAACACCAGCCGCCCGTCCGCCGTCCAGCGCGCCCGGTCGCCGGTGCGGTACATCCGTGCGCCCGGCTCGAGAGGGCAGGCCACGAACCGCTCGGCCGTCAGCGCGGCCTGCTGCGTGTAGCCGCGGGACAGGCCGGAGCCGGTGGTGTAGAGCTCGCCCTCGACCCCGACCGGCACCGGGCGCAGCCCGGCGTCCAGCACGTACACCCGGGTGTCGGCGATGGGGCTGCCGATCGGCACGGAGGCGGTGCCCTCGGTCAGTTCGGCCGCGAGGATCTCGTGGACCGTGGTGAAGGTCGTGTTCTCGGTCGGGCCGTAGCCGTTGAACAGCCGCACCTCGGGCAGTGCGGCCAGCAGGCGGCGGCAGTGCGCCGGTGACAGGGCGTCGCCGCCGGCCAGCAGGCGGCGGAGCCCGGCCAGGGCGGACACGTCCTGGTCGACCACCTCGTGGAACAGGCCGGCTGTCAGCCAGGCCGTGTCCACGGCGTGGGCGGTCAGGAAGGCCTTGAGCTCGGTCACCGAGAGGGCACCGGGCGCGGCGACCGCGAGGGTCGCCCCGTTGAGCAGCGGGCCCCAGATCTCCAGGGTCGCCGCGTCGAAGGAGGCCGAGGAGAGCTGGCCGACCACGTTCCCCGGGCCCAGCTCCAGGTAGCCGCCGTCGCGCACCAGCCGGTCGACGGACCGGTGCGGCACGACCGTGCCCTTGGGCCGCCCGGTGGAGCCGGAGGTGTAGATGACGTAGGCGGCGTTGTCCGCACCCAGCGGCGCGCGCAGCTCCGCCGGCCGCAGCGGCCCCTCGTCGAAGCCCGCCAGCTCGCGTGCCGTCTCCTCTTCGCCCAGCACCACCCGGGCCAGGCCGGTGGTGGCCAGGGTGCCGCGGCCGTCGGTCAGCAGCAGGGTCGACGCGGAGTCCGCCAGCATGTGGGCGATGCGCTCCGCCGGGTACGAGAGGTCCAGCGGCAGATAGGCGCCACCGGCCTTCACCACCGCGAGCAGGGCGACCACCAGGTCGATGCCCCGATCCAGGGCCACCGCCACCACCGACTCCGGGGCCACACCGCGGCCGATCAGCAGCCGCGCCAGCCGGTTGGTCCGCGCGTCCAGCTCGGCGTACGACAGGCTCACGCCGTCTGCGACCACCGCCGTCGCGTCGGGAGTCGCGGCGGCCTGTGCCGCGAACAGCTCCGGCAGCGTCGCCGCGGCCAGGCCGCGGCCGGTGCTGTTCCACTCGTCGAGCATGCGGTGCAGTTCGCCCTCGTCCAGCACCGCCACCGCGTCCAGGGGCAGCTCCGGGCCGCCGTCCAGCGCCGTCTCCAGCGCCGACACCAGGTTCGCCATCGCGTTGCGGGCCAGTTCGCCCACCGCGGCGCCGTCGGCCGGTGCCACCGAGTCCACGGACAGGGCGATGTCCTCGCCGTTGTCGTCGACCATCAGCGCCAGCGGGAAGTTGGTGCGCTCGTTCGCGAACACCAGGCGGCTGCCGTCGAGTTCGCCGTCCCAGCGCTCGTCCAGGTTCTGGCCGGCGTTGCGCCGGTAGTTGATGAACGAGGTGAACAGCGGACTGCCGCCGGCCACGCCGCTGGCGCGCTGGGCGAGCACCAGCGGGGCGTGCTCGTGCTCCAGCAGCTCGGCGAGCTGGCTGCGCATCGCGGCGACGGCCGCCACCACGCCGAGGCGCCGCCCCGGCATGCGCACCGGCAGGGTGTTGATGAACGGGCCGGGGATCCGGTCGGCGCCGGCGGCGGCGTTCATACGGCCGGACAGGACGGTGCCGAAGACCACGGTCGGCTGGTTCGAGACGGCCGCGAGGACCCGGCCCCAGACCACGTGCAGCAGGGTCGCCGGGCTGGTGCCCAGGCGGCGGGCCACCTCGCGCAGCCGGGCGTCCACCTCGGGGGCGGGCTCGACCCGGTTGCGGACCAGGGCGGCGCCGTCACCGCGCACGTCGACGAGCCCGAACGGCGCGGTCGGCTCCTCGACGTCGCCCAGCAGGCCCGCGAAGTACCGCTCGTGCTCCTCCCGCGCCACGCCGCCGCGGGCCTGGGCGACGAAGTCGCGGAACGGCAGCGGTGCGGGGAGTTCGGCGCTGCGGCCGGTCAGGAAGGCCTTGACCTCGGTCAGCAGCACCACCAGCGCGGTGTGGTCGCGCACCATGTGGTGCGCCCGGACCAGCGCCAGCCACTTGCCGCCTGCGGGCGCGGCCGCGATGTGCAGGGTGATCAGCGGGGGGTCGGCCAGGTCCATCGAGTGGCCGCCGTGGGCGACCAGTTCGGCGATGGGGTCGGCGGCCTGCGGGGCCGGCGCGACCTCGGTGACGGACAGCGGCGCATGCCGCAGCACCACCTGCACCGGCTCGCGCAGGCCGTCCCAGACGTACGCGGTGCGGTAGATGTCGTGCCGGTTCACCACCTGGTCCATGGCCTGGGCGAAGGCGTCCAGGCGGGCCCGGGAGTCGAACTCCAGCACCGCGGGCATCACATAGGCGTCGTCGCCGCCGTCCGCGAGCACATGGTGGAAGAGCAGGCCTTCCTGGAGCGGGGCCAGCGGGTAGACGTCCGCGATGTTCGCCGCGCCGCCGGGGACGGCCGCGACCACGGCGGCGACCTCCTGCTCCGTCAGGTCCACCATGGAGAGCATCTCCGGGGTGATCTCCTGCGCGCCCGCGGGGATCCTGTTGGCGGGCGCGGTGATCCGCTCGGCGCCCACGGACGCCGCCACCCCGGCCGGGGAGGGGGTGTCGAACAGGGTGCGGACGGAGATCGAGACGCCCTGGGAGCGGAGGATCTCCACCAGCCGGACGGCCACCAGGGAGTGCCCGCCCAGTTCGAAGAAGTCGTCGTCCACGCCGACCCGTTCCAGGCCCAGAACCTCGGCGAAGGCCGCGCAGACGAGCTCCTCGCGGGCGTCGGCCGGTCCCCGGCCGGTGCCGGCCCGGCCCGCCAGGTCAGGGGCCGGGAGCGCCTTGCGGTCCAGCTTGCCGTTGGCTGCCAGCGGCAGCGCGTCCAGCACCACCACGGCGGACGGCACCAGGTGCTCCGGCAGCTTCTCGGCGGCGAACTGCCGTAGCTGCGCGGGCAGGCTCTCGCCGTCCACGCCGTCGCCGGGCACCACGTAGGCGACCAGGCGGGTTTCGCCGGGGGTGTCCTGACGCGCGACGACGGCCGCCTGGGCGACCTGCCGGTGCGCGGCCAGCGCCGCCTGCACCTCGCCGGGCTCGATCCGGTAGCCGCGGATCTTCACCTGCTCGTCGGCCCGGCCGAGGAAGACCACCTGGCCGTCCGCGGTCCACCGTGCGAGGTCACCGGTGCGGTACATCCGCAGGCCCGGCTCGAAGGGGTTGGCGACGAACCGCTCCGCCGTGAGGCCCGGACGCCTGACGTAGCCGCGCGCCAGCTGTGCGCCCGCGACGTACAGCTCGCCCGCCACGCCCACCGGCACCGGCTGCAGGCGGGCGTCCAGCAGGTAGAACCGGGTGTTGCCGACCGGCCTGCCGATCGGGACCACTCCGTCCGCGACCAGTTCGGCGGTCAGCCGGGTGGTGGCGACGCCGATGGTGGTCTCGGTGGGGCCGTAGTGGTTGTGGACCGCGCACCCGTCGGCCGCGGCCACCAGCTGCCGCACCCAGTCCGGGGCGGCGGCCTCGCCGCCGAGGACCAGCGACCGCGCCGGAAGCACCTGCTCCAGGCCGGCCACCGCGCTCAGCGCCGCGAGGTGCGAGGGGACGACCTTCAGGTGGTCGATGCGGTGCTCGGCCAGATAGCCGGAGACCATGGCCGGGTCGGTGACCGCGCCCTCCTGAAGGATGTGCAGCTCCCCGCCGGTCACCAGGCTCGCGAACAGAACCGTGTTGCCCAGGTCGGTGACCTGCGCCTGGAGAAGGGCGTGCCGGGCGCCCGGCCCGGTGTACCCGATCCGGGGCGGAACCGTGGCGACGTAGTTGGCCAGCGCCCCGTGGGTGACCGCCACGCCCTTCGGACGGCCGGTCGAGCCGGAGGTGTAGATCACGTAGGCCAGGCAGCCCGGGTCCGCCGCCGTCTCCGGCGCGGTCGTGGGGGCCGCGGCCAGCTGCATCGCCGTCAGCGTGCCGTCCAGCGTCACCGCGCGGATCCGGCCGGCCGGCAGCTCGTCCAGGAACTCCTCGGTGGTGAGCACCAGTGCCACCTGGCAGTCGGTGAGCATGAACGCCACCCGGTCGGCCGGCTGCTCGGGGTCGATCGGCAGATAGCCGGCGCCGGCCTTCCAGACCGCCAGCATCGCGGTGATCATCTCGACGCCGCGCGGCAGCGCCAGGCCCACCGCGGACTCGGCGCCGACGCCCTGGCCGACCAGGTAGTGCGCGAGCCGGTTCGCCCGGGCGTCCAGTTCGGCGTACGACACCCGCTCGCCGTCGGCGACGATCGCCACCGCGTCGGGGGTGCGTGCCGCCTGGGCCTCGAAGCGGTCGGCGACGGTGCCGGCCGGCACTTCGTCCGCCGTGTCGTTCCACTCCGTGAGCAGGCGCGAGCGCTCGGCCTCGCCCAGCACCCGGACCTCGTTCAGCGGCAGCTCCGGGCCACCGTCCAGCGCCTTCTCCAGTGCGCCGACCAGGTTCTCGGTCGTGGTGCACACCAGCGTGCCCACCTCGGCCGAGTCGATCGAGCCCACGGCGTCGACGGCGACCTCGATCCCGTCGCCGTTGTCGTCGACCAGGATGACCAGCGGGTAGTTGGTGCGCTCCCGCGACAGCAGCAGGCGGGTGCCCTCCATCACCTCGCCGGCGCGCTCCTCGGGGCTCTGCGCCTCGTTGCGCCGGTAGTTGATGAACGAGGTGAACAGCGGAGCGTCGCCGACGATGCGGCTGGCCCGCTGTGCCGCCACCAGCGGCGCGTGCTCGTGCTCCAGCAGCTCGGCCAGCTGGTCGCGCATCGCGGTGACGGCGGCGAGCACACCGTGGCGGTCCGTCAGGGCGCGGACGGGCAGCGTGTTCATGAACGGTCCGGGCACCCGGTCGGCACCGGCCCCGGAGTTCATCCGGCCGTACAGCACGGTGCCGAAGACCACGTCCTCGCGGCCGCTGACCGCGGCCAGCACCCGGGCCCACGCCACGTGCAGCAGCGTCGCGGGGCTGGTTCCCAGGCGGCGTGCGATCTCCCGCAGGCGGGTGTTCAGATCCCCGCTGAAGGCGGTCACCCCGTGCACGGTGTCCGCGCCGTCGCCGCGCACGTTCAGCACTCCGTACGCCGCGGTCGGCTCGTCCACGTCGGCGAGCAGTCCGGCGAAGTACCGCTCGTGCTCCGCGAGCGGCACTCCAAGGCGGGCCTGTGCGACGAAGTTGCGGAACGGCATCGGCGCGGGCAGCTCCGCGGCACGCCCGGCCACGATCGTCCGGACCTCGCTGAGCACGACCTCCAGCGCGGTGTGGTCGCGCACCGTGTGGTGCATCCGGGTCAGCGCCATCCAGCCTCCGCCCGGCAGCGCCGCGTAGTCCACCCGCAGGAGCGGTGCGTGGCCCAGGTTCATCGAGGAGCCGACGATCGCCTGCAGCTCGGCCGCCGGGTCGGTGGTGTCCGGGCCGAGGGTCACCTCGGCCACCGGCAGGACGGCGCGGCGCCACACCACCTGCACGGGCTCGCGCAGGCCCTCCCAGACGAAGGACGTACGGAAAATGTCGTGCCGGTCCACGACCAGTTGCAGCGCCTCGACGAACGCGTCCAGACGCTCCCGGGTGTCGAACTCCAGCGCCGCCCGCAGCACATAGGCGTCCTCGCCGCCCTCGGCGAGGAGGTGGTGGAAGAGCAGGCCCTCCTGGAGCGGGGCCAGAGGATAGACGTCCGCGATGTTCGCGGCGCCCCCCTCGACGGTGGCCACGATCCGCTCGGTCTCGTCGGTGGTCAGGTCGACGAGCGGGAGCATCTCCGGGGTGATCTCCCGCGCGTCGGCGGGGATGAGGTTCGCCGGCACCTCCACCTGGACGACACCGGTGGAGGCGGCCAGACCGGCCGGCGTCGGGGCCTGGAACAACGTCCGCACAGACACCGCTACACCCCGCAGGCGAAGCTGCTCGACGAGGCGGATACCCAGCAGGGAGTGGCCGCCGAGACGGAAGAAGTTGTCGTCGACGCCGACACTCTCCAGACCGAGGACTTCGGCGAAGGCGGCGCAGACGATCTCCTCACGCGCGTTCGCCGGGCCTCGGCCCTCTCCCGCGGTGTATGCGGGGGCGGGCAGGGCCTTGCGGTCGAGCTTGCCGTTGACACTCAGTGGCAGCTCGTCCAGGACGACGACGGCCGAGGGCACCATGTAGTCCGGCAGCTGCCGTGCCGTGAACTCCCGTACAGCTTCAGGAAGTTCAGCTGTGGAGTCGGAGTCCGGGACGACGTAGGCCACCAGACGCAGCTCACCCGGCACATCCTCGCGAGCGATCACCGCGGCCTGCGCCACCAGCGGATGCCCGGCGATCACGGCCTGCACCTCTCCCGGTTCGATCCGGAAGCCGCGGATCTTCACCTGCTCATCGGCCCGGCCCAGGTACTCCAGTTGGCCATCCGCCCGCCAACGGGCGATGTCACCGGTGCGATACATCCGCGCGCCCGGCTCGAACGGGTTCGCAACGAACCGCTCCCCCGTCAGGGCAGCACGGCCCGCATAACCACGCGCCAACTGCACACCCGCCAGATAGAGCTCACCGCCCGCACCCACCGGAACCGGGCTCAGCCCGGCATCCAGGACGTACACCCGGGTGTTGGCGATCGGCGCACCGATCGGCACCACACCGGTGCTCTGCCCGCGCTCGCACGACCAGGCCGTGACATCGACCGCGGCCTCCGTCGGACCGTACAGATTGTGCAGCTCCACCCCGCCGAACACCTCGAAGAAGCGATCTGCCACCACCGGCGACAGCGCCTCACCCGAGCACACCACCCGGCGCAGGCTCACACACCGCGCCGCAGACGGCTCGGCAAGGAACGCCTCCAGCATCGACGGCACGAAGTGCGCCGTCGTCACCCCCTGCTCGGAGATCAGCGACGCCAGGTACTCCGGATCCCGGTGCCCACCCGGACGCGCCACCACCAGGCACGCACCCTCCAGCAGCGGCCAGAAGAACTCCCACACCGACACGTCGAACCCGAACGGCGTCTTCTGCACCACCCGGTCCTCAGCACCCAGCTCATAGCGGGACTGCATCCACGCCAGCCGGTTCACGATGCCCTCGTGCGCCACCACAACGCCCTTCGGACGCCCCGTCGAACCCGACGTGAAGATCACATACGCGGCATCCTGCGGCTCTATCACCACACCCAGCGCGCCACCGTCGAGATCCGCCAGGGCCGGATCCTCCACCAGCACCCCCGCCACACCCGCCGGAAGCACCTCCGCAAGCCCGCCGGTGGTCACCACCACAGACACGCCCGCCGTCTCCACCACATAGCCGAGCCGCTCCGCCGGATACTCCGGATCCATTGGCAGATACGCCGCACCCGCCTTCACCACCGCCAGCAGCGCCACCACCAACTCGACCCCGCGCTCCAGACACACCCCCACCACCGACTCCGGGCCGACACCGCGGCCGGCCAGCAGACGCGCCAAGCGGTTCGCCCGCGCGTCCAACTCCGCGTACGACACCTCCACACCCTCGAACACCACCGCCACCGCATCAGGCGTGAGCGCCACCTGCGCCTCGAACAACCCCGGAAGCGTCGACGGCTCGACCTCCACCGCCGTGTCGTTCCACTCCACCAACACCCGCCGACGCTCCACCGCGTCCAGCACCTCAACCGCACCCAGCGCGACCTCCGGACCACCGTCCAGCGCCGTCTCCAATGAGACCAGCAGGTTCCACGTCGCCGTGCACAGCAGCGAGATGACGAGCCGTGGGTCCACGGAGGGCAGCACGTCGACGCTCACCCGCATCGCGTCAGCGTCGTCGTCGACGTTCACCGCGAGTGGGTAGTTGGTGTACTCCCGGTAGTGGCGGAGCTCGACGCCGTCGAAGAGGGTGCCGCTCTTACGGACGGAACGGTCGTTGTGCCGGAAGTTGAACATGGAGGCGAACAGAGGGCTCTCGCCCTCCACTCCGCTGGCGTTCTGCGCCACGGCGAGCGGTGCGTGCTCGTGTTCGAGCAGTGCGGCGAGCTGGCTTCGCACCGCGCCGACGGCGGCCAGCACACCCAGGTCTCCGGTTTTCACGCGCACCGGCAGCAGGTTCATGAAGGGGCCGAGCTGCCGGTCCGCCTCGGCGTCGGCGTTCATCCGGCCGAACAGGACCGTGCCGAACACCACGTCGTCGTGGCCGCTCACCACCGCGAGGACCCGCGCCCAGGCGACATGCATCAGCGTCGCGGGGCTGGCGCCGGCCTTCCGGGAGACCTCGCGGAGCTTGCGCTCCAGATCGGGGGCGATCCGCGCCTCGGTCTCGACCGTCTCCGTCCCGGACGCACGCGTCTCCAGCAGCCCGAACGGCGCTGTCGGTTCGGTGACGTCGCCCAGCAGCTCGGCGAAGAAGCGCTCGTGCCCTTCACCGTCGAGCCCCGCCCGGGCCTGGACCACGACGTCGCGGAACGGCAGCGGCTGCGGCAGCTCGGTGTCGCGCCCCTGCATGATGGCCTGGATCTCGGCGAGCAGCACCTCGACCGTGGTGTGGTCCTGCACCATGTGGTGCAGCCGCAGCAGGGCGAGGCGGCGGCCGTCCGCGGTCTCGGCCACGTGGAGCCCGAGCAGCGGGGCCCGGGTGAGGTCCACCGTGCGGCCGACCGCCGCGGCCAGTTCGGCAACCGGGTCGGCGGCCTGCGGGTCGAGAGCCACCTCGGTCACCGGCAGCTCAGCACGCCGGCACACCACCTGGACCGGCTCGGGCAGCCCCTCCCAGACGATCGCCGTGCGGAAGATGTCGTGCCGGTCCAGCACCTGCTGCAGCGCGTCGGCGAAGACGTCGAGCCGCTCCTTGGAGTCCAACTCCAACACGAAGGAGGCCAGATAGGTGTCGTCGTCGCCGTCATCGAGGAGGTGGTGGAAGAGCAGGCCCTCCTGGAGCGGGGCGAGCGGGTAGATGTCCGCGATGTTGGCTGCGCCGCCCTCCACCGTGGCGACGACCCGCTCGATCTCCTCAGCGGTCAACTCGACCAGCGGAAGCATCTCCGGCGTGATCGCGATCGCGTCGGCGGGGATCAGGTTCGCCGGCACGGCGACCTCCGCGGCACCCACGGACCGGGCGAGACCGGCCGGCGTCGGTGTTTCGAAGAACGCCCGTACCGATACGGACACACCGAGCTTGCGGAGCCTCCCCACCAGGCGGATCGCCATCAGCGACTGGCCGCCAAGACGGAAGAAGTCGTCGTCCACGCCGACGCTCTCCAGACCCAGCACCTCGGCGAAGGCCGCGCAGACGACCTCCTCACGCACGTTCGCGGGGGCACGACCGGAGCCGGTGGAGTACTCGGGCGCGGGCAGGGCCTTGCGGTCCAGCTTGCCGTTCACCGACAACGGCAGCTCATCCAGGACGACGACGGCCGAGGGCACCATGTACTCGGGAAGACGGGAAGCGACGAACCGCCTTACGTCTTCGGGCAGTTCGGAATTGCTGCCGCCCTCCGGGACGACATACGCCACCAGACGCTTGTCACCCGGCACATCCTCACGCGCGACGACAGCCGCCTGCGCGACCCGCGCATGCGCGGCAACGACAGCCTGGATCTCCCCCGGCTCGATACGGAAGCCGCGGATCTTCACCTGCTCGTCCGCACGGCCCAGGTACTCCACCACACCATCAGCGGTCCAACGGGCCACGTCACCGGTGCGGTACAGCCGCTCCCCGGTGCCGTACGGCGAGGCAACGAAACGTTCCGCGGTGAGCGCGGCCCGGTTGGCGTACCCGCGCGCGAGCTGCACGCCGGCTATATACAGCTCGCCCGCCGCACCGGGAGCGACCGGCTGCAAGTACTCGTCCAGCACATACAGACGGGTGTTGGCCACCGGCCCACCGATCGGCACGACACCGCTTCCACTGCCCCGCTCACAACGCCACGCCGTGACATCGACCGCGGCCTCCGTCGGACCGTACAGATTGTGCAGCTCCACCCCGTCGAACACCTCGAAGAAGCGATCTGCCACCACCGGCGACAGCGCCTCACCCGAGCACACCACCCGGCGCAGCACCGCACCGCAACCCGCCGCGGACGGCTCGGCAAGGAACGCCTCCAGCATCGACGGCACGAAGTGCGCCGTCGTCACCCCCTGCCCGGAGATCAGCGAGGCCAGGTACTCCGGATCCCGGTGCCCGCCCGGACGCGCCACCACCAGGGCCGCGCCCACCGAGAGCGGCCAGAAGAACTCCCACACCGACACGTCGAACCCGAACGGCGTCTTCTGCACCACCCGGTCCTCAGCACCCAGCTCATAGCGGGACTGCATCCACGCCAGCCGGTTCACGATGCCCTCGTGCGCCACCACAACGCCCTTCGGACGCCCCGTCGAACCCGACGTGAAGATGACGTACGCCGGATGCCCCGGCAGCACGGCCGCACCCAGCGCCGTGCCCGGCAGACCCGCCAACTCCTCGACGACGGCCGGCGCATCCAGCACCACCACCGGTGCACCAGCCGGGATCACCTCGGTGAAGGCCCGCGCCGTCACCACCGCGGCCGGCACGGCATCCTCCAGCACCACGGCAATCCGCTCCGCCGGGTAGCCCGGATCCAGCGGCAGATACGCCGCACCCGCCTTCACCACCGCCAGCAGCGCCACCACCAACTCGACCCCGCGCTCCAGGCACACCCCCACCACCGACTCCGGGCCGACGCCGCGGCCGGCCAGCAGACGCGCCAAGCGGTTCGCCCGCGCATCCAGCTCCGCGTACGACACCTCCACACCCTCGAACACCACCGCCACCGCATCAGGCGTGAGCGCCACCTGCGCCTCGAACAACCCCGGAAGCGTCGACGGCTCGACCTCCACCGCCGTGTCGTTCCACTCCACCAACACCCGCCGACGCTCGTCCGCGTCCAGAAGGCCGGAGCGGCTGACCCGTTCGTCGGCCTCGACGGAGGCGAGCCAGTTCGCCAGGGCGAGGAAGCGGCGGTAGACCTCGTCGCCCGGTGTGAGGCCGGGCGCGTCGCCGTTGATGTCGACGGCGATCTCCATGCCGGACCGGTCGTAGACGTCGATCCGGGTGCCGTCGACCGGCCCGCTGGCCAGGTTGTGCGCGGTGATGGTGCAGTCGCCGAACGGCAGTGCGTAGATGTCGAAGGACATGACGTTGATCGTCAGGTCCCACAGGTCGCCCTCGCCGAGCGCCGCGTCGTGGAGCATCTCCTCGTAGCGGTAGCGCTGGTGGCGCAGGCCCTGGAACACCGCGCGGGTCGTGCGCCGCACGAGGTCCGCGACGGTGGTGTCCGGGGTGATCTCCACCCGGATCGGGAGGACGTTGTGGGTCATGAGCGGAACCGCGAGGTCCCGCGTCCCCACGCGTCCGCTCACCGGCACGCCTACGACCACGTCGCGCTGCCCGGTGCGGTAGTGCTGGTAGAGCACCGCGGCGCTGATCATCAGGCCGGCGAAGTTGGTACCCAGCCGGCGGGCGGTCGCTTTCAGGTCCGCGGCGACCGAGTCGTCGACGTCCTCCAAGAACCGGACGGGGGCTCCCTGGACCCGCCTCGCGTGGCTCCCGCCGAGGCCCTCCGCCACCGGGATCCCGGCGAGGACGCCTCTCCAGTACTCCCGGTCCGCCTGGTAGTCGGCGGAGGCCCGGTAGTCGCGTTCCGCATCCATCAGCACGGTGCTGGACGGGAGGGCGGTCTCGTCCACCGAGCCGCCCTGCAGCAGCGCGTTGTAGATCTGCGAGAGCCGGCCGACGATCAGCCCGATGCTGCGGCCGTCCAGGATGACGTGGTAGGCGCGCTGGTACCACAGGGTGAGGCGGGGACCGGCCGTGAAGATCTTGATGCGGTAGAGGGCGCGGTCGGCCGTCCCTCGCTCCTGCCGGAGGTCCTCCCACATCAGGCGCTCGGCGGCCGCACGCGGGTCGGCATCGCCGCTGACGTCGATGACGTCCACCGGGTAGTCCGCCACGTCGTGGAAGTACTGCCTCGGTTGCCCGTCGACCTCGCGGATCCGCAGCCGAACGGCGTCCGCCTCCTCCATCAGGCGTCGTGAGGCCTGCACCAGGAGCGCGAGGTTCACGTCTCCGTCGAGCTCCAGGTATTCGCCACCGTTGAAGTACGGGTTCTCGGGCGCGAGCTGATGGCCATACCAGATCGCGAGCTGGCCGGCCATCAACTCCCGGAGTCCACCCTCAGACGTAGCCATTCCCGCGCACTCCATTCGGTTCGACTCATCGGCCGGCAGGCGACAGCAGGAACCTCAAGCAGCGCGCAGGTTCGACCGACACCCTGCGATGCAGTCATGAGGCGGGCCAGCCGGAACTGAATACTTGGCGTCCCGATGGAATCGCAAAATGCGGCCCCTTGCCGCAAAAGGCGTCCTCGACGCCGAACACGTTTCCCCCGGCACGCACTCTCCGCCGCCCGGGACGTGATCCACTATGGCTCAGGGACGCTGATGCGATCAATGAGCTACGGCCGCTCGAACGGCCTTGCCGCGCCTGCGACCTGGCGGGTTCGGGGCAGGCCGTTCAACTGTGCCGCCGCGCCGGTTGAACACTGTTCGGACGTGCTGCCCGAACGCGGTTGACAGTCGTACGGAATGGAGCTTCACATCGGCGCCTGCGCCCGGCCCCGGGATTCCGGACGACATTCCGCCAACGCCCCGGACACGTGCATGATATTTCGGTCTCGAATTCCGACGATCCTGTGAGGCATTCCCATGCACAATGCGCCGGCCGAATCGGCCCCGCCGATCAATTTGGTGGATCCCGGACTCTACTCGCACGGCGATCCTTTTGTGCAGTGGCGCTGGCTGCGGGCCAACGATCCGGTGTACTGGCACCCGGCCACGGAGCTGCCCGGCTTCTGGGCACTGACCCGCTACGAGGACGTACGCACCACCTACCGGGATGCGGAGACCTTCAGCTCGGCCCAGGGGATCCTGCTCCGGCCGGCCGACCACGGCGTCGACCCGGGCGGCGGCCGCACCCTGGCCCTGACCGACGCGCCGCGCCACCGCCAGCTGCGCGGCCTGGTGGACGAGTGGTTCTCGGTGCGCTCGGTTCGCCAACTCGAGGCGGAGATGGCGGGAATCACCAAGGGGATCGTCGACAAGGCGCTGCAGCAGGGCACCTGTGACTTCGTGGCGGACGTCGCCGCGCGCGTGCCGCTCTACGTGATCTGCAAGATGATGGGGGTGCCGGAGTCCGACTGGGAGTACCTCTACGACCTGACCAGCCAGGCCTTCGCGGCCGGCGACCCGCTCGACCGCCGGTTCGCCCACCTGAACATCCTCGGGTATTTCGAGTCGCTCCAGGCGGAGAAGGCGCGGCGGCCGGCGGACGACTTGGTGAGCGTGCTGGCGACGGCCACCCTCGACGGCGAGCGGCTCGGTGCGGAGGACGTCATCCTCAACTGCGACAACCTGCTGGTCGGCGGCACCGAGAACACCCGGATCGCCGCCGCCGGGGGCATGCTCGCCTTCCTCGAACACCCCGAGCAGTGGCGGCAGGTGGCCGAGGACCGGGAGCTGCTGCCGTCCGCGGTCGAGGAGGTGCTGCGCTGGACGTCGACCGCCACCCACATCATGCGGACCGCCACCCGGACCACCGAGATCCACGGCAAGAAGATCGAGGCGGGCGACCCGGTCGTCTTCTGGCTGCCGTCGGCCAACCGCGACGAGACCGTCTTCGACGACCCCGACACCTTCACCGTCACCCGCAAGCCCAACCGGCACCTGGCCCTGGGGTTCGGCGAGCACTTCTGCCTCGGCAGCATGCTGGCCAAGGTCGAACTGCGACTGCTCTACGGCGAGTTGCTGAACCGGTCGGTGCGGGTGGAGCTCGCCGGCGAGCCCAAGCTGCTCGACTCGATCGTCGTCAACGGCCCCGAACGCCTACCGGTCGGACTGACCGCGGCCTGACACGGGCTGTGGGGGTGACGCAACGGACGGAGGGCCGCCGGGAAACCCGGCGGCCCTCCGTCCGTCGTGCGCCTGGGACCGACTTGCTCGGCCGGACAGGTTCTAGCGGCCGGCGATCAGCGGCGTGAGGGCGTCCGCGAGCGGGCCGATGGCGGGGTGGTCCCAGAGCAGGGTGGGCTCCACCTCGATGCCGTAGCGGTCTTCGATGTCGGCGCACAGGCTGAGCACGTACACCGAGTCGAGGCCGTACTCGGACAGCGGAACCTCGAAGTCGATGTTCTCGGTGGGAATCCGGACGCTCGCGGCCACGCAGCCGCGCAGCCACTGCCGGATCTCTTCGGTGTCGACGGCGTCCGCGTGGTCGGTGGTCTCGGCCATGGAACCTCCCTGGTAGTCGGGTCTGAGGGGTGTCGGGTCTGAGGGGACGGTCACGACGGGCTCACGCGCCGGTGGGGCGGCACGCGTGGTCGAACGTGAGGCCGGCGTCGTGGCGCCGGAGGAGCTCCGCGTACAGACGCTCGGTGAGCGGCTCGGGCAGCGGGTCGTGATGGCGCCCGGTGTGGGCTCCCAGGCGGTGCAGCGCCGCCAGGACCCAGGCGGGCTCGGCACCCAGGCCGCGCCCGTCCCGCGGCCGCTGCCACCACAGGCCCAGGCAGGCCGCGGCGGCGAGCGCCGAGGCCCACCGGGTCGTCAGGTCGAAGGCCTCGGGCGGTGCCGCGGGACCCAGCTGGGCGGGGGTGAGCAGGGCTGCCTCCGCGGCCAGCGCCCGCACCTCGGCGGCATGCTCCACGGCCTGCCCGGCGATCGCCGGGTCCTCGCCGGTGCGCCGCTCGGCCCCCTCGAGCAGGGTCCGGGAGAGCGGGTCGCGTCCGCCTGCGGTGACGGCGAGGGCGCCGAAGTCCATCGGCGGCAGCGCCTCCCCGGGCCGGAAGGTGACGTCGGGCAGCACCGGCCCGTCCTCCTTGCTCCAGGTCCGCCGTACGGTCAGCGGCAGTTGCGGCAGCAGCGCGGACTGGCAGGAGACCCGGGATGCGTGGCCGAAGGCCGAGGGCAGCACGTCGCGCTGCAGCTTCTGGAACAGCGGCTGCTCCGCGTCGCGCAGGTAGAACTGTGAGCCGAGCAGGTCGCCGAGCCGCCGGACGGCCGCCATCAGCAGCGCCGGGACGAGGAGTTTGACCGCCGAGGCGTACACGGCGCACTGCGCGGGAGCGGTGTGGGCCGCGCGGGCGGCCACGGTGACGAACGCGTCCGCGAGCAGGAGGTCCGCGAAGGCCTCGGCGAGCACCGTCCGGGACAGGGCCAGGTCGGCGGCGGTGCCGCCGTACAGCCGGCGGCCGAGCGCGCCGCGCAGGGCGGTGCGCAGCGCGGTGTCGAGCAGGCCGGCGGTCATGCCGGGCAGTGCGATCCGGGTGAGCTGGAAGGACCGCTGGGCCGTCTCCAGTCCGTGGCCGGGGGTGCCGACCACGGCGTCGGCCGGGACGGGGCAGTCGGTGAACTCGATCCCGCCGAGCGGTACGCCGCGCATCCCGACGGTGCCGTAGCGGGGCAGGTGGGTGACGGTCTCCGGTGGCAGCCGGTCCGCCTCCAGCAGGAGCTGGGAGTGACTGCGGCTGCCGGGGGCGTCGCTGGTGCGGGCGAAGACCACGATGGCGCCGGCCCGGGTGATGTTGGCCACCACCTCCTTGCGGCCGTTGAGGAGCAGCCGCCCGTCCGGACCGGGCAGCGCGCGGACCTCGGCGCGGGCGAAGTCGTTGCCGTGGGCCAGCTCGTGGTAGCCGCAGGCCACCCGGCCGCCGGAGAGCAGGTGCTCGGCGAGCCGGGCCTGCTGCTCGTCGCTGCCGGCGGTCCAGACGTTGACGGCGGCCATGAAGGAGCCGACGCCGTAGCCGAGGCCCAGGCAGGGGTCGCGCCGGTAGACGGCGCGCATGACGGCGATGAGCTCCTCCGGACCGGTGAACCGGCCGCCCAGGGCCTGAGGGACGAACTGGGCGTTCAGGCCGAAGGCGGTGAGCAGCTCCTCACCGGCCGCCAGCAGGGTGCCCTGGGCGTCGGCTGCGAGCACCGCGGCCCGGCCGACCGGGTTGGCGGGGTCGCCGGCGTCGCCGAGCAGGGCCTCCAGCCGGTCGCTCGGGTCGGCGGCTGCTGCGGGGGCGGTGCTTCCGGCAGGATCGACGAGAGTCATCGGACCGGTTCCTCCACGGGGTGTGCGAGGGGCGGGACGAGGGGCTCGTAGGCGTCGGAGGGCGGCCGGTGGCCGGGCACCAGCAGCTCCAGGCACCGTTCCAGGGCCGCGGTCAGGGTCACCGTGCGCTCCCGGCCGCCGGGCGCGGCGAGCAGGTGGAGGACGGCGCCACCGGCGAAGCACAGCTCGAAGCGCCGGGCCACGGCGAAGGCCGCGGCCGGGGCGGACCCTGTGCTCGGCGGCAGTTCGGCCATGGCGTCCGCGAGCGCCCGTGTCTGCGCGGAGAGCTGGGCGGCCAGTTCGGCGGCACGGTCCGGCAGGGAGCCGGCCGCGGCCAGAGCGGCGACCCGCCCGGCGGCGTCCGGCACCGACTGGACCACACTGCAGCCCGTGCGGCTCACCAGGCGCAGGGCCCGGAAGTCGAGGTCGGGCAGCGGGGTCTCCCCGGTGACCGCGGCGAGTCCGGCCGCGTCGTGGGTGCCGGTGCGGATCAATCGGGCCAGCAGGGGGAACTGGGAGATGAGCAGGGAGCGGTTGACCGCCGTGCTGCCGTCGAAGACGGCCACGATCCGGTGGTCACGTTCCAGTTTCTGGAACGCGCCGTCCGCATGATGGTCCGTCAGGAATCCGCGGGCGCCCATCACTTCGGCGAGGTCGTCGATGGCCTGCTGGACCATCCAGGGCACCCCGGCCTTGACGGCGGCCGAGACGGTGCTCATCTCGCCGGTGAGTCCGTGGGCGCAGCGCGCCGCGAGCAGGGTCGCGGCGTCGGCCAGGGCCAGGGAGGCGGCGGCCCGGCCCAGCGTGCGCCGGGCCAGCGGCAGAAGCAGCAGCCGGGTGCCGTAGAGGGCCCGCTCGGCGGCGAAGTCGGCGGCCAGGCGCAGCGCGTGCTCGCCGACGCCCAGGGAGAGCGCGACGCACATGGTGCGGGTGAGCTGCAGCGCGTTCAGGACGATGCCCAGGCCGTCACCGATCCGCCCGATCAGCGCGTCGGCCGGGACGGGCGCGTCGTTCAGGCGGATCCCGCTGATGTCCGCGCCGCGGATGCCGTGGGTGGGCTCCTTGGGCAGCGGCTGCCAGGCGCCGTCCGGGAGAGTGGACTTGTCGACCAGGAAGAGGCTGAACCCGCGCGGCCCGCCGTCCGGGCCGGTGCGCGCCAGGACGCAGATGAGCCGCCCCCGGGTGGCGTTGTTGATCGGCCATTTCTCGCCGGTGAGCCGCCATCCGCCGTCCGGTGCGGGGGCGGCGGCCAGGTTGCCGGCCAACAGGTCGCTGCCGATGCCCGGCTCGGTCAGGCCCCAGGCGACCACCGCGTGCTCGTCGAGCACCAGGGCGGCCAGGGCCCGCTGCTGCTCCTCGGTTCCGGCGACCCAGGTCGACACCGAGCCGAGGAAGGTCTTGCCGTGGGCCACGGCGGCGGTCAGGTCGCGGGCGGCCACCACGCGCAGCGCGTCGACCAGTTCGGGCAGGCCCCCGGGGGCTCCGCCGAGCCGGGCCGGTACGTAGGCGCGGGGGAAGCCGGCGGCGTCCAGCAGGGCGCACTCCTGGTCGGGGAAGGCCTCCGCGGCGTCCAGCTCCGCGGTCCGGCGCCCGCTGAACGGGCCGCCCGCCGCAGCCGCCGTGTCCATCGCCTCGGCCAGCGCGGCCGGCACGCCGACGGGCCACTGCGGCAGGCGCGCGCTCACCCGGCCGCTCCCGCCCGAGCCGCCTGCAGGCTGGGGGCCAGGTCCGCGTACAGCGGGGTGAGGTCTCCCGCCAGGAAGAGGCCGCGCATCTCGCTGCGCTGCACCTTGCCGCTGGTGGTCTTGCGGACGGCACCGGGCCGCAGCAGCACGATGCCCGCGGCGTGCACGCCGAACTCGCGGTGCACGGTGGCGCGCATGGCGACGGTGAGTTCGCGCAGCTGGTCCTCGGTGAACCGGCCGCGGATCTCGTGCACCACCACGACCTCCTCGTGCGGCACGGGGACGGTGAAGGCGGTGCCGGCCAGGGTCCTCAGCTGCGCGTGCTGCAGCCGCAGTTCGTGCTCGATGTCGTGCGGGTAGAGGTTGCGGCCGTGCACGATGAGAAGGTCCTTGGTGCGGCCGGTGACGTAGATCTCGCCGTCGACGAGGACTCCGAGGTCGCCGGTGCGCAGATAGGGGCCGTCGCCGTCGGCGGTGCGGGCGTGGAAGGTCTGCTCGGTCGCGTCCGGGCGGCCCCAGTAGCCCCGGGCGGCGCTCGGTCCGCGCAGCCAGATCTCACCGGTGGTGCCGTCGGGCAGCACGGTGCCCTGCTCGTCGACGATGCGCACGTCGAAGTCGAGGGCGTCGCCGCAGCCGACGAGCTCGCGCACCGGGGCGTTCGGCTCGGGGTCCTGGACGAGGTGCTTCTCCAGCGCCTGCGCGTCGACGGCGCGGAAGACCGGCGGGCGGGACGCGCGGGCGGAGATGAAGACGGTGGCCTCGGCCATGCCGTACGAGGGGGCGAACTGCTCGGCCCGGAAGCCGGCCGGGGCGAAGCGTTCGGCGAACTCCCGCAGCGTGCTGGCCTGGATCGGCTCGGAGCCGTTGCAGGCGAACCGCCAGCGGGACAGGTCGAGTCCGGCGATCTGCTCGTCGGTGACCCGCCGGGTGCACAGCTCGTAGGCGAAGTTGGGCGCGGCCGAGAGGCCGATGTCGTAGCGGTCGATCAGCTTGAGCCAGTGGTGCGGGCGCTTGAGGAAGGCCATCGGCGACATCAGCACGACCTGGCTGCCGAGGAAGAGGCCGGGCAGCGACTGCGCCATCAAGCCCATGTCGTGGTACAGGGGGATCCAGCCGCCGAAGTTGGTCTCCTCGGTGAAGCCGAGGGCCCGGCCGAAGCTGGCCGCGTTGTGCAGCAGGTTGGCGTGGTCGACCATGACGCCCTTGGGGTCGCCCGTCGAGCCGGAGGTGTACTGCAGCAGCGCCAGGTCCTGGGCGGTGGCGCCGTGGTCGCGCCAGCTCCCGCCGTCGCCGAAGTCGGGGGCGTCGCTGGCCGCGACGGGCAGGTCGAGTCCGCTGCCGGCGGCCCACTGCTGTGCCTCGTGCAGCTGGCCGACGTCGGTGAGTGCCACGCTCAGGTCCGCGTCGCCTGCGATCTTCGTCACGCGGCGCTGCTGGTACTGGAACTGACCCGGCATCGGTGAGGGCACCGCGACGACCCCGGCGTAGAGGCAGCCGAGGAAGGCGGTGACGAACGGCAGCCCGGCCGGGTGCAGCAGCAGTGCCCGGTCGCCGGGGGCACAGCGTTCCTGCAGCCAGGACGCGACGCGGCGGGCCTCCGCGTCCAGTTCGGCGTAGGTCAGGCTCCGCGCGCCGTCGGGCGCGTCGTGGTCGTGGACGAACGTCACGGCGGTCCGGTCGGGCCGCTCGGCTGCGTGGCGGCGCAGCAGATGGAGCACGCTGGGTTCGAGCGTCGGATTCACGGGGCTCTCCTCTCCGCGCGGGCGAACGGGCGGGCGGGCGCGGGCGAGAACCGCGAATCCGGCTGCCGGCAAGCGATGCCCGAACCGCTCAGCGCGGCCTGAAGTGTGTCGGCAGCTGGACATGCGGTACGCGCCATCGCCGCTGCGCCGGGATTACGGATGGAAGGGCTCGGCCGTCGCGACCGCTGTCTTGCGCGGGCCGGTGAATGCTGTGCTGTGGCTCATGCGTGGGGTGTTCCTTCCGAAGCGGTACGCGATGCGCCGGTGTGGGTTGCCTGCGGGTACCGGGACGACGCGGGGATGTTCTGCGCCCGCGTGTCCGGGGCGGTCCCCGGTCCTCGCACCGGGCGGTGAGCGACCGCCGTGGATTTCGTGTTGCCGCGCGATCGAGCGGGCCGGGACTCGGTTCTCCCGGAGTCTGCCGCAGCGGGCGGACGGGTCGCCACCCTCGTCAGCCCGATCAACTGCGGCGGGTGCGCAGGTTGAACGCGCTGATGGGCTGCTGGGCGGGCGTTCGGAGGCTCGTGCCTCGACAGGAACACCGCTGTCGATCATCGTGGTGCGGATCGCCCGAAGCTTCGGAAGGGAGAGCTGTCATGCCGGGAGCCCGCTCGCTGGGACATGTGGACATCGTTTCCTCGTTGCCCGAAGAGCCCCTCACCCGCGCTTCGGTCCTCACCACGACCCCGGTGGTGATCCGCGGCACCGACGCGCTCGGCGCCATGCGGAAGTGGACTCCCGAGTACATCTCCGAGCGTCTGGGCGACCGCGAGATGCCCGTCAGCATCGCGGACGCGGACGGCGCGTTCCGGTACAACCTGGACGCGCGCGAGGGGCTGCGCTACGAGTCGATGCCCGGATCGCGGCTCGCCGCCGAGTTCCGCGACACCTCGTCCGGCCGCCGGATCAGCATGCAGCAGATGTCGATCCCCGGCGCGCTCCCCGAGCTGCACGGCGAGCTGATCGTCCCTCCGTTCGTTCCGTCCGAGGCCATCACCGACATCAACCTGTGGATGGCCTCGGGTGCGTCGAACACGCCTCTGCACTACGACAACATGAACAACCTGTTCGCCCAGCTGGCCGGGACGAAGCGGTTCCTGCTCTTCAACCCCGCCCAGAGCGACCTGCTCTACCCGGGTCCGCTCGACATCCGCACCCGGCATCTGAGCCGCGTCGACGTCAAGGCCCCCGACCTGCAGCAGTTCCCCAGGTTCGAGCAGGCGGAGTACTGGGAGGCCGTGGTCGAGCCGGGTGACCTGCTCTTCCTCCCGGCCTTCTGGTGGCACCAGGTCTCCGCCCAGGACGAAGCCTCGGTCTCGGTCAACTACTGGTGGCGGGCGGACGTACGGGACTGTGTCTGCCCGTCGTTCTACCGGCAGCTGTACCTGGACGTCGTCGTGGAGGACGTCCGCGGCCTGTTCCCGACGCACGACATGAGCGCGCTGGGCAGCGGTTCCGACGCCGTTCTCGCGCTCGCCGAGCGGGCGGCCGACGAGGGCGAGGCCGGTGTCGCGGCGAGGCTCTGCGGCGGTGTCGTCGTCGCCGCGGTCAAGGCCGCTGTCGCGGAGCTGGGCGTCGAGGCCGAGGGAGGCGTCGACGACGCGCTCACGGACCTCGAGAAGCGTTCCGTCTGGTCCCCGGACGACGGCGAGCTGGCCCGCCGGAGCCTGGCCCTGGCCGCGGCCGCACGGCCGGGCCACAGCGTGCCGGTCGCGGACGTCCGGCGGACGATCGAGGGACTCCGCGCATCGGCCCTGAAGTGGGAACACCCCGCACAGGCCGCGCGCGTCTCCGCAGGTCCTGGCAAGTGAACTTCACGACGTACGTGCAGCCCACCGGCCAGGACCGGCCAGGCGCTCACCGCGTGTTCATGGCGAGCGGGTTCGGCAGCGGCAGGTAGCGGGCGTCGGCGCCGTCCGCGCCCGTCCAGCGCAGCAGGAGGTTCGTCTTTCCGGGGAGTGTCGGTGAGGCGAGCAGCCCGGCGGTCTCGGGGAGGTCGTGGCGGGCCAGGGCGCGGCGGGCGGCGGGCCAGGGGTCCAGGCCGGGGTGGCGTTCGCAGAGGGCGCCGGCGATCTCGGTGAGGTGGTTGACGACCAGGCAGTACACCAGGCGCTCCCAGCCGGCGGCCCGTGAGACGTCCGGCAGCAGTTTGACGCCCTCGGCGTCCCGGAACAGCGCCTGCACGGGGATGCCGTCGGTGTCGACGGCGACCAGGGTGTTCTGGAGGTGCGCTTCGAGGACGACTCCGTGGTCGGCGAAGGCCGCCAGGGCGGGAGGCACGACGGCCTCCAGGTACGCCTCCCACCAGGCGCCCGGATCGGTGGTGGCGTCCAGCGGGCTGCCCTCGAAGCCCTCCACCAGGCCCGCGGCGAGCAGCGGGGTCGCCTCCGGCAGGAGATGTCCGCCCAGGCCGTCCCGCACCAGCACGGCCAGCTCCTCGAAGGCGAAGTCCGCCGTGCGGTGGCCGCGGTCGCTCAGCCAGGCCGCCGGGCCGTCGATCGCGGCGAAGGCGTCGCGTGCGGCCCTGTCCGTCCGGCGGAGTTTCAGCAGGTCGTGGCGCCAGAGCCGGCGGATGTCGTTGGTGATGCGGACGTCCAGGCTGAACTTCAGGAACAGGTCGCGGTCGGGGGCGTACAGCGTGCGGATCGCGGCGGTCGGCCAGGTCTCGACCGCGGTCGTGCCCAGCCGGACGAGCCGGCCGTCGGCGAAGGCCTCGGCCAGCTCCTGTCCGATGAGGTCGAGCTGCCAGGGGTGGGCGGGCAGCAGCCGGTAGCCGGGCGGGGCCTCGCCGAGGGCGTCGAGTGCGGAGGTGTCGCCCTCCTCGACGACCGTGTCCTCGCGCACGCCGAGCAGCACCAGCGGGAAGCGGGCGTACGCCTCCGGTGCGTACGGCAGCCAGGCGGCGACGGGCCCGCCGCCGCGGGCCTTGGGCGCGGGATGGTAGGGGTGACCGGTGAGGAGGGACTGCTCGGAGCGCAGGTAGGGGTCGTCGGGCGGGATGGCACGCGTGCGTGCGGCGAGCAGCGCGGCGACCGCGTCGCGGCTGTCGATCATCTCGGTGGGCAGTTCGTGGTTGGACAGGCCGGTGTGGTGGCGCAGTTCCTCGGCGACGAGCTTGACGAGTTCGGTGTGGTCGAGGCGGTGCCAGGCGCCCGCCGCGTACACCTCCGGTTCGGCGGGCCGCCGCTCGCCCCGCACCCGCAGCAGCCGCCCTCCGCCGGGCAGCCGGTACACCCGCCGCCCGCCCTGGGCCGGTAGGGGCTCGGCCACCTCCCGCAGCAGGCAGTTCAGCAGCGGCGCGGCCGCCTGGGCGTCGGCGCGCCGGGCCACGCGCGCTGCGGCATCATCGTGCGCCGGGGCGTCGTCGCCTGCGGTCGGGGGCAGGAGGTCCACGCGATCCACTCGTTCCCTACGGTCCAGTCGGACGGAGATGATCAGTATCGCCGTCGTCACGTCACGCCGTGACGCCCCAGTCGTACGACTCGTACCCGAGGAGCCCGCCCGTGCACCCTGCCCCCGCCGCCGAGGCCGAGGTCGCGGCCGAACTGGCCGCTGTGCGTCCCGACCTCGGGGCGCGGTACGCGGCCGTGCTGCCGGGCGCCCGGGCGGCCGTGCTGACCCGTCTGTGGCGGGCGCTCGCCCATGAGCCGCTGCCCTGGGTCACCGGCCGTGAGCGGGGCCGGGACGGGCTCACCCTGCGCCTCGCCGACGGCCGCCGCCTGCACGGCCCGCACGCGGATCCGTACGCGACCTCCGCGTATGTCACCGCCGTACGGCTCGACGAGGTGGCGTACGACTGTCCCGCGCGGCTGCTGGGCGACCTGGCGGTGCCGCACGGGGCGGGCTTCGCGGCGGAAGTGGGTCACAGCGTGGCGTCGCTGGCGCTGTCGCGGGCCGGGCAGCCGCCCCACTCGAACGCGTGGCCCGCGCACGGGTGGGAGTGGGAGCAGCGGGTGGTGGACGGGCATCCCTACCACCCCAACTGCCGTTCGCGGCCCGGGTTCTCGGTGGCCGAGCAGCTGGCGTACGGGCCGGAGCACCGGCCGGTGGTGGAGCTGGGTCTCGTGCCGGTCCCGGTGGAGGAGTGTCTGGTGTCGGGGACGTGGCCGGAGGGGATGCGGGACGGGGGGCGGCTGCTGGTCCCCGTGCATCCGTGGCAGGCGGCTCATGTGCTCAAGGTGTCCTGTACGGAGGGGATTTCGGCCCATCCGCTGATGTCGCTGCGCACCCTCGCGCTCCCGGGCGGGCCGCATGTGAAGACCGCGTTGAGTGCCCGGCTGACGTCGTCGGTGCGGGACATCTCGGTGCAGTCGATCGCGCTGTCCGCGACGCTGTCGGCGTTCGCTCAGGCGCTGGCGGCGCGCCTGGACGGGTTGCTGCACGTCACGCGGACCCTGGGTGCGGCGACGGCGAACTCCCCCGATCTGGCGGCGGTGTTGCGGGAGTCGCCGCAGACGTACGCGGCGCCCGGGGAGCATGTCGTGCCGGTGGCCGCCCTGGCCGCCACCGGGCTGCCCGGCTCCCCCGAGTGGCTGGCCGACTTCGCGCGGCTCGCCCTGACCGTCGGGCTGCGGCTGCTGGAGCTGGGGGTGGCGCTGGAGGCGCACGGCCAGAACCTGCTCGTCGTGCTGTCGGCGACGGGCGCCCCGCTGCGGCTGGTCTACCGCGACCTGGCCGACGTCCGGATCAGCCCGGCCCGGCTGGCCCGGCACGGCATCCCCGTCCCGGAGCTGACCGGACGGGTCGTCACGGACGACGTGTCGACGCTGCGCCGCAAGCTGTTCGGGTCGCTGGTGGCCGGGGCGCTGGCGGGGGCGGCCGGTTCGGGCGAGGCGCTGCGTGCGGCGCTGGAGACGGCCGTAAGGGGGCTCACGCGCACGCCGGATGTCGTGGCGCTGTGCGAAGAGCCGTTGCCGGTCAAGGCGTTGACGCTGATGCGGTTGTCTCCCGGGGTGCCCGGGGATCAGTGGGCGCAGCTGCCGAACCCTTTCGGGGCGGACCCGTTTTGAAGCGGGAGGCTCCTGATCAATAGGATCCGCCGATGATCAGAACACAACGGCTGGCGGCGGGCGTCTGCGCCCTGCTCGCCGCGCTCGCCGCCGGGATCGCGTTCCCGGCCGCGGCGACCGCCGACGAGACCACAGCCAACGCGCCGAAGGTCGACCTCGTCCTCGACGTGAGCGGTTCGATGCGGGCCAGGGACATCGACGGCCAGTCGCGGATGGCCGCGGCGAAGCAGGCGTTCAACGAGGTGCTGGACGCGACGCCCGAGGAGGTCCGGCTCGGCATCCGCACCCTTGGCGCCAACTACCCGGGCGACGACCGCAAGACGGGCTGCAAGGACACCGCGCAGCTCTACCCGGTCGGCCCGCTGGACCGCACCGAGGCGAAGACGGCGGTGGCGACCCTCACGCCCACCGGCTGGACGCCGATCGGCCCCGCCCTGCTGAAGGCGGCCGACGACCTCGAAGGCGGCGAGGGCTCCCAGCGGATCGTGCTGATCACCGACGGTGAGGACACCTGCGCCCCGCTCGACCCCTGCGAGGTGGCCCGCGAGATCGCCGCCAAGGGCATCGGCCTCACCATCGACACGCTCGGCCTGGTGCCGAGCACCAAGCTGAGCAAGCAGCTCAGCTGCATCGCCGAGGCGACCGGCGGCACGTACACCTCGGTGGAGCACACCGACGAACTCACCGACCGCGTCAACCAGTTGGTGGACCGTGCCGCCGACCCGGTGGTGACGCCGGTGGCGACGCAGGGCGCCGACGCGTGCGCGAAGGCGCCCACGCTCAAGTCGGGTCTGTACACCGACCGCGAGGAGTTCGGCCAGGAGCGCTGGTACCGCGTGGACGTCCAGGCGGGCCAGGAGCTGCGTGCCTCGGTGAGCGTGGCGGCCGACCGGGCCGTCAACCCCGACTACGGGACGCTGCTGCGGGCCGTGACCGTGCACGGCCGGGAGATCGTGCGCGGCGAGGCCGCGGGCAACGGCCGTACGGACGTCATCTCCACCGGGCTGCGCTACCCGAAGCCCGAGCGGGACGACGACGACAGCGACAAGCCGGCCGCCGAGACGGTGTGCCTCCAGGTGACCAACTCCTTCTCGGCGGCGTCCGGGGTGAAGACCACGCCGGGCATGCCGCTGGAGCTGACGGTCGACGTGGTGGACGGGCCGAGCAACGCGAGCGACGTGGCCTCCTTCGGCCTCGGGCGTGGCTGGTGGCTGCTCGGCGCACTGGTGCTGACCGGCTTCGTCGCCGGTCTGCTGTGGGGCTGGCTGTCGCGCTGGCGTTTCGCGGTCTGGAGGACCAACTGATGCGAATCACACGTGTGTTGAGCGCGGCCCTGTTGACGCTCGGGCTGGCCGCGGGCCCCGCGGCGGCCGACTCCTCGCCGTCCGCGAGCCCTTCGGACGACGGCTCGGCGCCGACCCGGGCGGGCACGTCGTTCCGTACGGCGACGGAGATCGAGCAGGGGCAGACGGCCACGGCGAGCGGCTCCACGGGTGACTACCTGTACTGGTCGTTCCCCGCGGACACTGGGCAGCGCCCGACCGTGAAGGCGACGGTCAAGCTCCCCGACACGCACGCGTCGCAGACCTGGCAGGTCGACGTGTACGACGGCCTGCGGCGCCGCCAGGCCTGCCAGTACGGGGCCCAGACGCGCACCGCGACCGGCAGCGTTTCCTCCCTCGACCTGACATGCGTGCTGCGCACCGTGCGTGGCTGGTCGGAGCCGTGGGCCAACGACCCGCTGCCGGGCACCTATTACGTCCGGCTGACCGTCGTCGGCCTGCCCACGTCCGACCTGGGCCTCCCGGTCAGCGCGGAGGTACGGGCGGACTCCAAGGACATCGGCGGGGCGGCCGCGGTGGACGGCTCGCTGGCCGAGCCGCTGGTGCCGGGCATCGCGGTCACGTCGGACAAGGACGACGAGGACTCCTCGGACTCCGCCGTCCTGTCCGCCATCGAGCCCGACGACGGCTGGTCCTCCGGCTGGTGGTCCGACCGGTGGGTGTGGACCGCGGTGGGCGGTCTGCTGGCCGCGCTCGCGGGCATCGGCGGGTACACGCTGACGCGTGGCTCGGGACGGCCGTCGCGGGTACCGCCGGGCGCCTGAGAAACCGTCAATAGCCAGCCCCTGAAGGCCCGCTGCGTTCGACAGCAGCGGGCCTTCGCTCATGCTTCCCGCAAAGCCTTCGCGAGCGTGCCCTCGCCGGTCACCTCGACCCGCCCGTCCCGTACCGCGTCCGTCAGGCTCAACTCGCCCCGGGCCAGCGCCGTGCACGTCTCGCCGTCCAGGGCCAGGCGGGCGTCGGGTTCCACGGGCGCGGGGCCGTCACCGTAGACCGGGCCGTCCTGGGCGCCGACGTGCAGGTGGAAGTCCCCTTCGTCCAGCCGCACTTCGACGAGGCCCCCGCCTTCCAGGGAGCGCAGCAGCGGCAGGGCGAACCAGTGGGCGCGGACGGCGTCCGTGGGGCGCCGCTCGCCGAGCTCGGGCCGCCCCCACTCCCCCAGCGCCTGGAGCACCGGCAGCAACTCCCCCCCACGACGGGTGAGTTCGTAGACGTAGGCAGCGCCGGGCGGGGGCAGCCGACGGCGGGTGGTCAGCCCGTCGCGCTCCATGTCCTTCAGACGCGAGGCGAGTACGTCCGTGCTCACGCCGGGCAGGTCCGCGTGCAGGTCCGTGTAGCGGCGGGGACCGGCCAGCAGCTCCCGGACGATCAGCAGGGTCCAGCGGTCACCGACGACGTCGAGCGCGCGGGCGGCGGAACAGTACTGGTCGTAGCTTCGGCGAGGTGACATGCGACGCAGTCTAGACATGTTGTTGGACTTTCCAAGCTCGAACTTGGTAAAACCAAGTAACACACCGAACCGGAGGGGCGAGCGCGCATGGAGTTCCGGCAGTCGAACAAGCTCAGCGAGGTCTGCTACGAGATCCGCGGCCCGGTGGTCGAGCACGCCAACGCGCTCGAGAAGGCGGGGCACAGCGTGCTGCGCCTGAACACCGGCAACCCGGCGCTGTTCGGCTTCGAGGCGCCGGAGGAGATCCTCCAGGACATGATCCGGATGCTTCCGCAGGCGCACGGCTACACCGACTCGCGCGGCATCCTCTCGGCCCGCCGTGCCGTGGCCCAGCGCTACCAGACCCTGGGCCTGGAGGTCGGAGTCGACGACGTCTTCCTCGGCAACGGCATCTCCGAGCTGATCTCGATGGCCGTACAGGCGCTGGTCGAGGACGGCGACGAGATCCTGATCCCCGCCCCCGACTTCCCGCTGTGGACGGCGGTGACCACCCTCGCGGGCGGCAAGGCGGTGCACTACCTCTGCGACGAGCAGGCCGACTGGTACCCGGACCTGGACGACATGGCCTCGAAGATCACGGACCGCACCAAGGCCGTGGTCATCATCAACCCGAACAACCCCACCGGCGCGGTCTACCCCAAGGAGATCGTCGAGGGCATCCTCGACCTCGCCCGCCGGCACGGCCTGATGGTCTTCGCCGACGAGATCTACGACCAGATCCTGTACGACGACGCCGTGCACCACTCCGCCGCCGCGCTCGCCCCCGACCTGGTGGTCCTGACCTTCTGCGGCCTGTCGAAGACGTACCGCGTGGCGGGCTTCCGCTCCGGCTGGCTCGTCGTGACCGGCCCGAAGCAGCACGCGCGGGACTACCTGGAGGGCCTGACCATGCTGGCCTCCATGCGCCTGTGCGCCAACGCGCCCGCCCAGTACGCCATCCAGGCCGCGCTCGGCGGCCGCCAGTCCATCCACGAGCTCACCGCGCCGGGCGGCAGGCTGCGCGAACAGCGTGACGTGGCCTGGGAGAAGCTCAACGAGATCCCGGGCGTGTCCTGCGTGAAGCCGAAGGGCGCGCTGTACGCCTTCCCGCGCATCGATCCGAAGGTGCACCCGATCCACGACGACGAGAAGTTCGTCCTGGACCTGCTGCTGCGCGAGAAGATCCAGGTCGTCCAGGGCACCGGCTTCAACTGGCCGACCCCCGACCACTTCCGCATCCTCACACTGCCCCACACGGACGACCTCGACGCGGCGATCAGCAGGATCGGGCGGTTCCTGAGCGGCTACCGTCAGTAGCGCCTCGTAGCCTGGGGGCATGGGTGATCTCTTCCTCGTCCGGCACGGTGAGACCGAGTGGTCGCGGTCCGGGCGGCACACCGGGTGGACGGACGTCCCGCTGACCGAGCGCGGCCGCGAGGAGGCGCGGCGGCTGGTTCCGCTGATCCGCTCGCACCGGATCGGGGCCGCGCTCGTCAGTCCGTCGCAGCGGGCGCGGGAGACGGCCGAGCTGGTCGGGCTGCACGACGTACGGGTCGACGCCGACCTGCGGGAGTGGGACTACGGCGGGTACGAGGGGATCACGACCCCCGAGATCCAGCGGACCCGGCCGGGCTGGTTCCTGTTCACGGACGGCGTGGCGCCCGGACCGCCGGAACACCCCGGGGAGACCCCGGACCAGGTCGGCGAGCGCGCCGACCGCGTGCTGGCCAAGGCGGACGCGGCACTCGCCAACACCGAGGGCGCCGTCGTCCTCGTGGCCCACGGGCACTTCCTGCGCGTCCTCACCGCCCGGCGGCTGGGGCTGGCGGCGTCGCACGGGGCGCTGTTCCAGCTGGCGACGGGGACGATGAGCCGGCTCGGCACCGAGCACGGGCGGCCGGTGATCGCCGGGTGGAATGTCAGACCACCGTCGTAACCTCGGACCCGGGTCGGACCGATGACCCGGACCGGGAAGGAGCCCGCCGTGACACGACCGCCGACCGCCGCGCAGCGGCGTGTCATCGACGCCGCCGATCCCGTCACGGGGCGCCTGCGGGGTACGGAAACGCAGCTCGCGGCCCTGGTGAAGCACGGGCTCGCCTTCCGGCACCCGCGCCCGCCGCACGACCACTTCCTGACCCCGGCGGGGCACCGGATACGGGAGGCGGTGCCCGAGACTCCCGAGCCCCCGAAGTCGGCCGCATCGGGCGTCTTCACGGCGCGCGTCGGCGGCGAGGAGGATCCGCCGGACGGCTCGCCCGCCCGCGTCCGCGAGGTGCACAGCGCCTGGCAGGGATTGCTGGAGCTGCGCAGGATGACCAACCCGGACGGCGCCACCGACCGGCCGTGCGGCTGGGAGCGCACCCATCTGGTGCAGGCCGCCGCACTCGCCCTGGAGGCCGCCGGGCACCACCCCGCAGCGCAGGACGGCGGGGGCTACCGGGTGCGAGCCACCCCGCAGCCGGAGGCCGTGGCCGTGCGGGAGCCCGACCCCGAGGCGCTGCGCGCGTGCGCGGCCACCCTGGATGCGGCGGGCTGGCAGGTCGGCGAACACACCGAACCCCGCACGAGGGCTCGATATCTACTGGCGTCCCCGCGCCGAGCGAGATGAGCATGCCAAGATCCATCGAAAGGGGAAGTCATGACCGAGCCGTTCTCCGTCCCCGTCACCGTTCGCGGCTACGAGACCGACGTCCAGGGGCATCTCAATCAGGCCGTGTACCTCAACTACGCCGAGCACGCCCGCTGGGCGCTGCTCCATGCGGCGGGAATCAGCCAGTCCGGGCTCATAGGCAAGGGCGTCGGACCGGTGGCCCTGGAGACCACCATCCGCTACCACCGGGAGCTGCTCGCGGGCGACGAGGTCGAGGTGACCTGCACCTTCGAGTGGGGTGAGGGCAAGACGTTCCGCATGCGGCAGGCGATCCGCAAGACCGACGGCACGGTGGCGGCCGAGGTCACGGCCGTCGGCGGGCTGCTGGACCTGGAACAGCGCAGGCTGGTGGCGGATCCACGGGAGTACTTCAAGGAACTCGCCGCGGACCCGGCCATGTTGGGCCTCTAGGGGTACGACAGCCGTCAGGAACTTTTACGCGTCGATCAGTTCCGGGCGGTGCTCGGTGTCGTACACGGCACGCGACTCGGCGATGTAGACGCGGTTGCGTTCCGCCCAGTCGGTGAGTCGTTGCAGTGTCTCGTGCAACTCGCGGGCCACCTCGGTCAGTTCGTATTCGACCCGCGGTGGCACCGTCGGGTACACGGTGCGGGTCACGAGCCCGTCGCGCTCCAGGTTGCGCAGGGTGAGGGTGAGCATGCGGCGACTGATGCCCTCGATGCTGCGCTCCAACTCGGTGAAACGGATGGGGCCGTGTGCGGCGGCGACCAGGATCTGCACGCTCCATTTGCCGGAGACCCTGTCAAGAACTTCGCGGACCGGGCACGCGTGCGCGTTCACGACCTGCGCGGTAACACCGGTGTTCCTCTGGGACATCGAACTGCCTCCTTACGCCGACCTCCATGGTCACCCACGATGTTCCCCGTTACAAGTCGTGCACCAAGAGCACGCATCGGAACCATCGGAACCCATGGAGATCACGGAGGCCACGCCGCCATGACGGCCCTGACCGAGTCCCGGACGCGGACGACCCGAACACCCCGCGCGAACCGCACGAACCGCACGACGCAACGAACGTACTCCCGCTGGGCGTCCCTCGTCGTCCTGTGTGCGGGAACCCTGATGACGATCCTGGACGGCAACATCGTCACCGTGGCGATGCCCGCCATCCAGAGCGACCTCGGCTTCAGCGGGCCCGGGCTCGCCTGGGTCGTCAACGCCTATCTCATCCCCTTCGGCGGGCTGCTGTTGCTGGTGGGCCGGCTCGGCGACCTGGTCGGCCGCAAGCGGATGTTCACGGCGGGGCTCGTCGTGTTCACCGCGGCCTCCGTGCTGTGCGGGGTCGCGAACGGGCAGGGCATGCTGATCGCGGCCCGTGCCCTGCAGGGCGTCGGCGGGGCGATGACGACGGCCGTGGTGCTCGGCATGCTGGTCGCGCTCTTTCCCGAACCGCGCGAACAGGCCCGTGCCATCGCGGTGTTCAGCGCGGTCGGTGCGGCGGGCGGGGCGCTCGGCACGTTCCTCGGCGGGGCGCTGACCCAGGCGGTCGGCTGGCACTGGATCTTCCTGATCAACCTGCCGATCGGGGTGGCCGCCTGGCTCGCCGCACTCCGCGTCCTCCCGACGGGGCGGGGCACCGGGCTCCGCGAGGGCGCCGACTATCCCGGCGCGGCGCTGGTCACCGGTGCGCTGATGCTCACCGTGTACGTCATCGTCGGCGCCGGCGACCGCGGCCTCACCGCCACCCTGCTGCCGGCCGCCCTCGCCCTCGCCCTGTTCGTGACGTTCACCCTCCACCAGGCCCGGGCCGCCCGCCCGTTGCTGCGGCTGCGGCTGTTCGGCTCCCGGCTGCTCAGCGGCGCGAACGCCGTGCAGATCCTGATGGTGGGGACGATGTACGGCTTCCAGTTCATCGGCGCGCTGTACCTGCAACGCGTCCTCGGCTACGACGAGTTGACCACCGGCACCGCGTTCCTGCCCGCGCCGGTCGCGATCGGCGTGCTGATGCTGGGCCTGTCGGCGCGGACCATCGGCCGGTTCGGCGCGTACCGCGTGCTGCTCGCCGGGCTCGTCCTCATCGTCGCCGGGATGGCACTGCTGAGCCGGGCACCCGTGCACGGTTCGTACGCGGCCGACGTCCTGCCGCCGCTGCTGCTGCTCTCCGCCGGGTTCGCCGCGGCGATGCCCGCGCTGACCGGGCTCGCCATGTCCGGGGCCCGCGAGGAGGACGCCGGCCTCGCCTCCGGTCTGTTCAACACCACGCAGGTGGTGGGCGGTTCCCTGGGCCTGGCCGTGCTGTCGACCCTCGCCGCGAGCCGCACGGACCGCCTGCTCGACGGCGGTACGCAGCTCCTCCCGGCCACGGCGGAGGGCTACCAGCTGGCGTTCCGGGTGGCCACGGGCATCGCGGTGACGGCGCTGGTGCTGGCGGCGGCGGTGCTCAGGTCACGGACCGAGCCGACCGCCGACTGACCGGCCGCCACCACCCAGGTCGCATCTCGCACCGCACGCCAGGCCGGATGCGCACGCGCACGCACCCATTGCCCCCGCCCACGCGGACACGGCCCGACGGCACCGCCTCACGCCGGCGCGAACACCTCGCTGTGGTCCTCGGCCCACTCCCGGTACGTTCGCGCCGGCCGGTCCAGCACCTCGCGTACGTCCTCGGTGACGACGGCGTTGCCACCCTGGCGGACGAAGGCGGTACCGTCCAGGACCCCCTCGGCCTGGGCCTCGTCGAGCCCCCAGGTGCGCAGGAAGTCACGCATCTCCTCGGGCGAGAGGTCGTGCGTCGTGACCGGGCGGCCGAGGACCGCGGCGAGCACGGCGGCCTGACCGGGAACGCTGATCGTCTCCGGTCCGGTCAGCGTGTACGTCCGCCCCGCGTGCCGCTCCTCGACGAGGGCCCGCACCGCCACCTCGGACACGTCACGCGGGTCGATCACCCCCTGCACCCCGTCCCCGGTCATGTTCGGCACCGGCTTGCCCGCACCGATCGGCTCCGCCCAGCTCAACGTGTTCGAGGCGAAGGAAGAGGGGCGCAGGACCGTCCATTGCGCCCCGCTCTCCCGCAGGGCCCGCTCACCGGCGAGGTGCCACGTGCCGGAGGGGCCCACCCCGGGATCGCCCGTCGCGATCGCGGAGAGCTTCACCAGCCGGCGCACGCCCGCCGCCCCCGCCGCCGCCACCAGGTCCAGGTCATGGCGCGTCTCCGGGCCCGGCACACCCACCAGGAACGCGGCGGCCGTCCCGGACATCGCCGCCTCCAGCGCCCCCGGGTCGAGGTAGTCGCCGCGCACCACCTCCACACCGGGCGGCACCTGCGCCCGCGCCGGATCACGGGTCAGCGCGCGCACCTTCTCGCCACGCGCCGCGAGCTGTCGTACGACTTCACTGCCGATGGTGCCCGTGGCACCCGTCACAAGGATCATGGTCCCAACGGTGGCGGGCCGCGGTCACCCGCCTCTAGGAAATTCCGGCACGGTTGCGGCCCCCGCGCGGGCGGGCCGCGCGCTTACCGTGGACGAGTGACCAACGCCCTTGCCGAGCACCCCCTGGCCGTCCCCGACGCGCTGCGCCCCTGGATCGCCGAGATCGAATCGGTCGCCGTACGGGGCGAGTTGCCGAAGTCGATCGCCCATGTGCCGGACACCGCGACCAAGTTGGTCGTACGCGTCGAGGAGGGCGGCCGCCGTGACGCTCTGGTCGTCGGCCCGCGCACCCGCGCCTCGTACCACGCGGACGCGGAGCGGCGTGTGGTGTCCTGTGTGCAACTACGCCTGGGCCCGGGCACGGTGCGCCCGCTGCTCGGCACCCCGGCGGTCGACCTCGTCGGACAGGTCCTGCCACTGGGCACGCTGCCGACGAGCACGGCACGCCAACTCGCCGGAGAACTGGTCGCCTTGGAGCCGGAGGACATGCCGACGCACCTGGCGCGCGTACTGCCCGGCCGGCTCGCCCAGGTCGTCGACCGCTCTCGCACCCTGCTGCTGCGGGCCGCCGTGGAGGCCCTGTCGACTCGCTCCGACACCACCCCCGCCCAGGTCAGGGACGTCGCACGCGACCTCGCGGTCAGCGAGCGTCAGCTGCGCAACCTCTTCACCGAGGGCGTCGGCCTCTCCCCCAAGCACTACGCCCGCATCAACCGCGTACGGCACGTCCTGACCCATGCGGCGACCACCCCGTGGGCCGAACTCGCCGCCACCACCGGCTACTACGACCAGTCGCACATGACGTCCGACTTCCGCACCCTGATGGGCGTGCCGCCGCGCTCGTTCTTCACGGGGCGGCTGCCGCAGGCGCGGGCCTGTCAGGCGTTCGACGGGAACTGAGGAGACCGTTCCGGGGCGCGCGCGTTCGCGCGCGCCCCGGGCACGGCTTCCGGTCGAGGGCCGTCCCCCTCGGCCGGAGTTCTCGGGTGCTCAGCCCTGCGCGGCGATCCGTGCCAGGCGCCGGGCCTCCTCGCGGGTGGCGCGCGCGATCGCGTCCTCGTCAGCGGTGAGGAGCCGCCCGTCCGCCACGATCTGACGGCCGTTCACGAACGACGCCGTGACGGGTGCCGCCGCGCCGAAGACCAGCGCGGTGACCGGGTCGGCGATGGAGGCGTGGGCGAGGGTGTCGAGCCTCCACAGCACCAGGTCGGCGAGCTTGCCCGGCTCCAGGGAGCCGATCTCCCGTGCGCGGCCCAGGACTTGGGCGCCGCCGTAGGTGCCCAGGCGCAGGGCCTGACGGGCGTTCAGGGCGGCCTCGCGGTGCGCGCCGAGGCGGTTGATGAGCAGCGCGTTGCGCAGCTCGGTGTGCAGTTCGCCGGACTCGTTGGAAGCCGTACCGTCGACGCCGAGGCCGACCGGGACGCCGGCCGCGAGCATGTCCGGGACGCGGGCGATACCGGCGGCCAGGCGGGCGTTGGACGAGGGACAGTGGGCGACCCCCGTCTTCGTACGGGCGAAGGCGTCGATGTCGGAGTCGTTCATGTGGACGCAGTGCGCCATCCACACGTCCTCGCCGAGCCAGCCGGTGGACTCGAAGTAGTCGGTCGGGCCCATGCCGAACAGCTCGTGGCAGAACTTCTCCTCCTCGACCGTCTCCGAGCCATGGGTGTGCAGCCGCACCCCGAGGCGGCGAGCCAACTCGGCTCCCTGCTTGAGCAGTTCGGTGGAGACGGAGAAGGGCGAGCAGGGGGCGACGGCCACCTGGGTCATCGCGTCGAAGGAGGTGTCGTGGTGCTCCTCGACGGTCCGCTCGGTCGCGGCGAGGGCGCCCTCCAGTGTCTCGACGGCGAAGTCCGGTGGCAGGCCGCCGTCCTTCTCGCTGCGGTCCATGGAGCCGCGGGCGAGGGTGAAGCGGACGCCCATGTCGCGGGCGGCGCGGATGATGGCGCCGGAGAGGTCGCCGGAGCCCTTCGGGAAGACGTAGTGGTGGTCCATGGCGGTGGTGACGCCGCCGCGGGCCATCATCGCGAGCGAGCCCTGGGCGGCCGCGCGGACCATCGGCTCGTCGATGCGCGCCCAGGTCGGGTACAGCGCGACGAGCCAGTTGAAGAGGTTGTGGTCGGTGGCCAGGCCCCGGGTGATCCACTGGTAGAAGTGGTGATGGGTGTTGACCAGGCCGGGGGTGACCAGGTGTCCGGTGGCGTCCACACGCCGTACCACGTTCTCCAGACCCTCGGGTGCCGTGCCCGCGCCGAGCGACTCGATGCGGTTGCCTGCGAGGACGACGTACCCGTTCGCGTACTCGGTGTCGTGCGCGTCGACCGTCGCGATCGAGCAGTTCTCGATGACGATGCGCTGGGCTGCTGCCATGGTTCGTCCTTCAGAGGTTGGTGAGGTCCGCCGGGATCGTCGCCTCGCACCCGTCCCGCAGGACGGTGGCCTCGATCAGGCCGTACGGGCGGTCGGCGGCCAGGTAGACAGCTCCGTCGGCGGTGTCGTTCTTCAGGCCGAACGGCTCCAGATCCACCAGGAAGTGATGCTTGTTCGGGAGGGAGAAGCGGACCTCGTCGATCTCGCCGCGGTGGTCGATGATCCGCGCGCCCATGGCGTACAGGGTCTGCTGGAGCGACAGGGAGTAAGTCTCCGCGAAGGCTCGCAGAAGGTGCCCCTTGACCTGTGCGTACGACTCGTCCCAGGCCGGCATCCGCTGCGCGTCGTCGGTCCAGTTGAAGCGCCAGCGGCTTGAGACCTCGGTGGCCAGGATGCGGTCGCGGGCCTCGGGAAGGGTCGTGTACTTGTCCTTGACGTAACCCCAGAACTCGGAGTCGGTCGAGTTCATGACGGTCAGGTCCTTGAGACCGGAGACGACCTCCCACGACGAACCGTCGTACGTGATCTGAGCGAGGCGGGTCTCCTGGCCCCTGCGGACGAAGGAGTGCGCGCCCTTGCCGGCGTGCTCGATGCGCTCCCAGGCGTACTCCTCGATGCGGATCCGGGCCGTCCTGATCGGCTCCTGCGAGGTCACGAAGTGGCGGGCGAGGTGCATGCCGAACTGTTCGGCGGACTCGATGCCGTGCTCCTTGGCGAACGCGTACACCGTGTTCTTGGTGGTGTCGGTCGGCAGGACGTTGGCGTTGGAGCCGGAGTAGTGGACCTCGTCCATGTCACCGCTCAGCGACACCGAGACGTTGAGGTCCCTGATGTGGTGGGTGGCGCCGTCCCGCGTGATCTTGACGACCCGGTTCTCTGCCTTGCCGTACTGGTTCTGTCCCAAGACGGGCATCGCTAGCTCCCTCGGTATACGGAGTAGCCGAACGGGTTGAGCAGCAGCGGTACGTGGTAGTGCTCGCCGGGCACGACGGCGAACGTGATCGCCACCTCCGGGAAGAACACACCGGCACCGCTGTCCCGATTCGCGGGGGCGTCCTGCTGCGCATCGGCTTGCTTGTTCGCGGTTTTCTCGAGGTACGGCTCCACCGCGAAGTCGAGCCGTACGTGGGTGGTCCCCTCCGGCGGGGCCGGGAGGTCCCTGCACCGTCCGTCCGCGTCGGTCGCGGAGCCGCCGAGCGCCTGCCAGTCCGCGTCTCTGCCGCCACGGGCGTAGAGGTGGACGGCGACGCCCTCGGCGGGGCGGCCGACGCTGGTGTCCAGGATGTGCGTGGACACGGAGGCTGTGGTGCGGGTACTCATGCTGCTCTCAGTCCTCTTCGACGAGTCGGGCCAGTCGGATGCGGTTGATCCTTCCCAGCTCGGTGCGGACGATCTCCCGCTCCTGGTCCGGCGAGTTGCCGATCCGCTCCTTGACCGCGTCGCGCATCTGCTCGCCGGTCAGTCCGGTGGCGCAGATGAGGAAGACGTGGCCGAACCGGTCCTGGTAGGCGAGGTTCAGTTCCAGCATCTCCGCCTTGAGCTCGTCGGAGGCTCCGGCCATGCCGCGCTGTTCACGGGCCGAGGCCGGATCGCCCGGCTTGGGGCGGCCGATCGGCGGGTGCCCGGCCATCGCTTCCTGGAGGTCCGCGGTGGTCAGCTCGGCCATGGCGGCGTCGCTCGCGGCGTAGAGGTGGTCGACGGTGGCGTAGGGGCGGGCGGCCAGCAGACGCCGGATCCACGCCGTGGAGGCGCACGCCTCGTGGAGCGCGGCAATGGCCGCCTGCTCCTCCAGGGCGTTGAGGCGGGTGAGGCCCGGCGGCGTGGGAGTCGACGTCATGCCGACAGCTAACGCCCTACCCACTCAGCGCGTCAACAGTTTGTTGAAAAAACAGGGTTGCGGGCCCTGCGGGCCACTCCCCCGGACGTCCTCCCCCAGACCTCCCCCTCGCCCCTCAGCCCTCCTTCTCGCGATTGAGGTAGTTGTAGACCGTGAAGCGGCTCACCCCGAGCGCGCTCGCCACGGTCTCCACGCCGTGCCGTACGGAGAAGGCGCCGCGCGCCTCGAGTATGCGTACGACCTCCTGCTTGGCCTTGCGGTCCAGGTCGGCGAGGGGCTTGCCCTTCTTGCGCTCCATGGCGGCCAGGATGTGATCGAGGGAGTCGGCGAGCTGCGGCAGACGTACGGCGACGACGTCGGCACCCTCCCAGACGAGCACCACGTCGTCGGGGCCGGCCTCGTCGGGCGGCAGCATCTCGCCGCCCATGGCGTCGACCAGCGGCTTCACGGCCGTGATGAACGGCTCGTCCCCGGCGCCGGTCACTCGCCCTCCCCGACGACGTTGACCTGCAACGAGATCCGGGTGGCACCGACTTGAAGGGTCTTGCGCAGCAGGGCGTCCACGGCGGTGAGGACCGCATCGGCGCGCCCTTCCGCGGTGTTGCCGAACGGACCGACGTCCACGGCGTCCAGATCCGCCGCCTCGACGACCTCGCGCGCCACCAGCGCGTGCGCCGGCGCCTCGTCGAGGTCGAAGGGTTCGGTCGTGAACTCCACTCTCAATCGCACGCGCCCAACCTAACGCGCGGTGCAGCTTTCCGCTGACCCCTCTTGACAAGCTCTGACCACCGGCGGCAATCTTCCAATAAGCAGAAACTTACTTCCACTATACGGAATATAGACCGAGGGAAGGGAGCGTCGGCCGATGGGATTCACGGAGCAGCGCTTCAACGTCAACCTGTCGATCCTCTTCACGGAACTCCCGCTCCTGGAGCGCCCCGCGGCCGCCGCCGCGGCCGGCTTCACCGCGGTCGAGCTGTGGTGGCCCTGGGTCGGCTCCCCCACCCCCGAGCGGTCCGAACTCGACGCCCTGAGGAAGGCGATCGAGGACGCGGGCGTGCAGCTCACGGGCCTGAACTTCTACGCCGGACAGCTCCCCGGCCCGGACCGCGGCGCCCTGTCGGTCCCGGGCGAGGAGTCGGAGAGGTTCCGCGCCAACATCGACGTGGCCGCCGGCTTCGCCCGCTCCCTCGGCTGTACGGCACTCAACGCGCTGTACGGCAACCGCGTCGAGAGCGTCGCCCCGGCCGCGCAGGACGCGCTCGCGCTGGAGAACCTGGCCCTCGCGGCCCGGGCCGCCGACCGGATCGGGGCGATCCTGCTGATCGAGGCGCTGAACCGGCCCGAGTCGCCGCTGTATCCGCTGGTGAGCGCGCCCGCGGCGGTCGAGGTCGTCGACAAGGTCAACGCGGCGACCGGACTCGGTAACGCGAAGTTCCTGATGGACCTGTACCACCTGTCGATGAACGGCGAGGACCTGCCGCAGGTGATCGAGACGTACGCGGCGAAGACCGGCCACGTCCAGATCGCGGACAACCCCGGCCGTGGTGCGCCCGGCACGGGCTCGCTGCCGCTGGCGGAACTCCTCGACCGGCTCAGGAAGGCCGGATACGACGGCTGGATCGGCCTGGAGTACAAGCCGGGCGACCGCCCGAGCGCCGAGGCCTTCGACTGGCTGCCCCGCTGATCCCCCGTACCGAGAGGCATTCCCCATGAGCAACGCACTTCCCAAGGTCGCCTGGATAGGCCTCGGCATCATGGGCTCCCCCATGTCCGAGAACCTGATCAAGGCGGGTTACGACGTCACCGGCCACACCCTCGAACAGGACAAGCTGGACCGCCTGGCCGCCGCCGGTGGCACCGCGGCCGGTTCGATCGCCGAGGCCGTGCGCGACGCCGATGTCGTCGTCACGATGGTGCCCGCCTCCCCGCAGGTCGAGGCCATCGCCTACGGGCGCGACGGCATCCTGGAGAACGTGAAGCCCGGCGCGCTGCTGATCGACATGTCCTCGATCACCCCGCAGACCTCCATCGATCTGGCGAAGGCCGCCGAGGAGAAGGGCATCCGCGTCCTGGACGCGCCCGTGTCCGGCGGTGAGGCCGGTGCCGTCGAGGCCGTGCTGTCCATCATGGTCGGTGGCGAGCAGGCCGACTTCGACGCCGCGGAGCCGATCTTCGAGGCGCTCGGCAGGACGATCGTGCTGTGCGGTCCGCACGGCTCCGGCCAGACGGTGAAGGCCGCGAACCAGCTGATCGTCGCCGTCAACATCCAGGCGTGCGCCGAGGCCGTGGTCTTCCTGGAGAGGTCGGGCGTGGACCTGAGGGCGGCGCTGGATGTACTGAACGGCGGCCTGGCCGGGTCCACCGTGCTGACGCGCAAGAAGGACAACTTCCTCAACCGCGACTTCACGCCGGGTTTCCGCATCGACCTGCACCACAAGGACATGGGCATCGTCACGGACGCCGCCCGCTCCGTCGGCGCGGCCCTGCCCGTCGGTGCCGTGGTGGCCCAGCTGGTCGCGAGCCTGCGCGCGCAGGGCGACGGCGGCCTCGACCACTCGGCCCTGCTGCGGTCGGTGGAGCGCCTCTCCGGCGCCCGGGCCTGACCTCCACAGACCCCGGGCGACGCCGCTGCCGACACTTGTCCTGTCGCGCCCAGGTGGCGGCGCCGCCCGGAACCAACCGGACCGTGGCGGCCTGCGAGCCAGTGCGGTGGTGAAGGCTCCGGGGGCCCGCTTCTCGACCTGAGGGAAGCGGCCCACCGGTTCCGTCGCACCGCCACGGTCCTTCCGACGTGCGGATTCCTGCCCCGCGCAGCAGCCTGAGGGCATGGGACATCCGACGCAGTACCCGCACATCGTGGTGCATTCCCCGGCCCTCGACGGCTCCCGCCGCGTCACCCTGGGCGACGAGACCCTCGGCATCGCCACCCATCTGGACGACGTCGTCGAGATCCTCCGGCTGGCCGACCTGGACCGGATCGAGGTCGAGGAGAGCGACCTGATCGAATGGCAGGGCGGCGGGCCGGACGACTGGCCGGGGCTGTCGGAAGCACACTCACCGGATGAGACGTAGGCCGGGTACGTCAACCTCAAATCAACCTCTGAAACATGGCCGTGCAGGCTTCAACGCCCTGTGGGCACGGGCACATTGTGGTCACGCGGGGCCCGCCGGCACGGGGGCGGCGGGCCCCGCCCCAGGGGGTGTGCCATGCGCGAGCATGCGGGGATCCGGCTCCAGCCGCACGAGATCGCACTGCTGCGCGGCGGTCCCCGCGCCGCCGTCACGGTCGCCGCGGTGGGCCTTCACCTGCGGGGTGCGGTGGAAGCCGGTCGGCCGGGGACGATGAGGACGGCGGACGCGGTCCCCGTGGACGCGCCCCCGGGGCAGCCCCCGCCTCCCCTCCCGCCGCTGGAGAGCGCGGTGCGCGCCTCCCTCGAACAGCCCTGTGAGCCGCGGAAGTTGGCGAAGCGACCCGACATCCGTCTGGCGGTGGCCCTGATGCGCATCCCCCTGGCGGAGGCCGGTCTCCTGCGCTACCCGCTGCTCGGCCCGACCCGCGCCGCCCGCCGCCAGGTGCGGGACTTGCAGGAGCTGCACCCCCTGCCCGCGGCCGGGCGCGGCCTGACGGACCACGACAAGCTGCTCGCCGTCGCCCTCCACGGCGAGGCGGCCCTGCGCGCGCTCCTCCCGCGCTTCGCCTTCCGGGCGGGGCTCCTCGCCCGCGCCGAGGTGGCGGACAAGGGGTTCCACGGGCGCCCCCGGGACGGCGGCACGGGAGGCGTCGAGTACTCCTCCTGCGGCGGCGGGGGCGGCGGCTCGGACTGAGGCGTCACACACCGGTGCGCCGAAGACGACGGAGGCCCGGCAGGTCGGACAACCTGTCGGGCCTTCGTGCGCCACGCGCCCGGTCGGGTTGCTACACGGTCTCCTCGAACTCGACGACGTTGCTGATGTCGTTGGTCGTCGACATGGAGATGTTGGTGACGCGCTCCAGGATCGCCTCTACGACGACCGGCACCCGGTACTCGGCGGCGAGCTTCTTCGCCTGCTCGAAGGCGGTGGCCAGCTCGTTCGGGTCGGTCACCCGGATCGCCTTGCAGCCGAGCCCCTCGGCGACCTTCACGTGATCGACGCCGTAGACGCCCAGTTCGGGCGTGTTGATGTTCTCGAACTCCAGGTTGACCTGGAAGTCCATGTCGAAGGCCCGCTGCGCCTGGCGGATCAGGCCCAGGTAGGCGTTGTTGACGAGGACGTGGACGTACGGGATCCGGTGCTGCGCCCCCACGGCCAGCTCCTCGATCATGAACTGGAAGTCGTAGTCGCCGGAGAGCGCGACCACCGAGGCCTCCGGGTCGGCCTTGGCCACGCCCAGCGCCGCCGGGACGGTCCAGCCGAGCGGGCCCGCCTGGCCGCAGTTGATCCAGTGGCGCGGCCGCTGGACGTGCAGCATCTGGGCGCCGGCGATCTGCGAGAGGCCGATGGTGGTGACGTACCGGGCCTGCGGGCCGAAGGCCTTGTTCATCTCCTCGTAGACGCGCTGGGGCTTGATCGGGATGTCGTCGAAGTGCGTACGGCGCCGGAGCCGGGCCTTCTTCTCCTGCGCGGCGGCTGCCCAGGTGGAGCGGTCGGGCAGCGTGCCCTCGGCCTTCAACTCCCGGGCCACCTCGACGAAGAGCTCCAGGGCGGCCTTCGCGTCGGAGGCGATGCCGTAGTCGGGGGCGAAGATCCGGCCGATCTGGGTGGGCTCGATGTCGACGTGGACGAAGGTGCGGCCGCGTGTGTATACGTCGACGCGGCCGGTGTGGCGGTTGGCCCAGCGGTTGCCGATGCCAAGCACGAAATCGGACTCCAGGAAGGTCGCGTTGCCGTAGCGGTGCGAGGTCTGGAGGCCGACCATGCCGGCGTTCAGCTCGTGGTCGTCGGGGATGGCGCCCCAGCCCATCAGGGTCGGCACCACCGGGGTGCCGGTCAACTCGGCGAACTCGACGAGGAGTTCGCAGGCGTCGGCGTTGATGACACCGCCGCCGGCGACGATCAGCGGACGCTCGGCGGCACCCAGCATGCCGAGCGCCTTCTGGATCTGGGCGCGGCTGGCGGCCGGCTTGTAGACGGGCAGCGGCTCGTAGGCCTCCGGGTCGAACTCGATCTCCGTCTGCTGGACATCGACGGGCAGGTCGATCAGGACCGGGCCGGGGCGGCCGGAACGCATGAGATGGAAGGCCTGCTGGAAGACGCCGGGCACCTGCGCGGCCTCCAGGACGGTCACGGCCATCTTGGTGACCGGTTTGGCGATGGAGGCGATGTCGACGGCCTGGAAGTCCTCCTTGTGGATCACGGCGGTCGGGGCCTGGCCGGTGATGCACAGGATCGGGACGGAGTCGCCGATGGCGGAGTACAGGCCCGTGATCATGTCGGTGCCGGCCGGCCCCGAGGTGCCGACACAGACGCCGATGTTGCCGGGGTGGGTGCGGGTGTAGCCCTCGGCCATGTGCGAGGCGCCCTCCACATGGCGGGCGAGCGTGTGATGGATGCCGCCGGAGGCCTTGAGCGCGGCGTAGAACGGGTTGATCGCCGCGCCGGGGACACCGAACGCGTCGGTCACACCCTCGCGCTTGAGGATCTCGACTGCCGCGCGGGCAGCGGTCATACGAGCCATGGAGTACTCCTGCTTCGGCTGCCGGATGGGCTCTCCCGTCGCGCCCCGCGGTGAGCACTTCCGTATAGTGGAAAATATCTTCTACTATCTGGAAATAATGTAGGTGGAGGGGCGGGGACCGTCAAGAGTCGGCCGAAGGAGGCCGGAGGGCTGGCCGAAGCACGCCAAGGGACGGACAGGCAGGGGTTTCGTGGGCGACGATGGGGCCATGTCCGAGAGCGTGTCCGTGCGCTGCCCGGCCTGCCGGCGCGAGCACCTCTACGCCGCTCCGTCGTACCCGTGCGTGTGCGGCGCGCCCGTCCACCCGCCGCTGGATCCCGCGGGGACGGCGACGGCGGTCACCCACCAGGTGTGGGACGAGCAGTGGGTCACCGTGCGCTGCGCGTCCTGCGGCCGCAGGGACGAGTGGCCGCGGCCGGAACTCGGGTGCCCGTGCGGAACGGTACTGAGGGTCCCGGTCACGGCCCCCGGCTCCACGACCGACGCCGTCGCCCGCCCCCCGACGACGGTGGAACCGGTCCGCGCGCCCAGGGTCCTCCAGCCGGTCACCATCCGTACCGCCCGTGACGCGGTGACCGCCGCCGCGCTGTACCTCCGCAGCCTCGGCTACCAGGACATCCGTCGCGCCGACCAGCGTCCCCCCTCCGGCATCGGCCTCGCCGCCCGCGGCCTCCTCGCCCAGGTCGACCCGGCCATCCGCCCCGCGTCCCTGCGCGACGTGGAGTGCCTGTGGCTCACGGCCATGACGGAGTCCGCGGCCTGCGTCTACTTCTCCCTCTCCGGCTACACGGACGCCGCCCGCGACCGTGCCGACGGCCTCGACATCCCCCTGTTCGTCCTCGAACTCACCGGCATCCCCCAGCCGGTGAACGCCCCCGCGGGACGACTGGACGCGACGGGGGCGAGAGAGGGGGAGCGGTGAGCGGAGAGGGCGACCGGCGCCGTCCGGTTCCCCGCTCCATGCCCGAAATCCGCGCGACGTCCGTGCCGCCCCGCACCGATACTCGGCCCATGCGCATCCGCCCCGCAGCCCCCACCGAACTCGCCGCACTGCAGGACATCGAGCGGGCCGCCGGTGTGGCCTTTCGTGAGGTCGGCATGGCAAAGATCGCCGAGGACGAGCCGCCCACGTCGGCGGAACTGGAGCGCTACCGCCGGGCTGGGCACGCCTGGGTCGCCGTCGACGACGTGGACCGGCCGGTCGCGTATCTGATCGGAGAGCCGGTGGACGGCGCGTTCCACGTCGAGCAGGTCTCGGTGCACCCGCGTGCCGCCCGCCGGGGCGTGGGCCGCGCTCTCCTCGCCCACGCCGCCGACCACGCGCGGGCCGAGGGGCTGGCCGGGCTGACCCTGACCACCTTCAGGGACGTCCCGTGGAACGCCCCCTACTACGCCCGCCTCGGTTTCCGCGCCCTGCCGGAGGCCGAGCTCACCCCCGGCCTGAGGGCGATCCGCGCCGCGGAGGCGGAGCACGGCCTCGACCGATGGCCGCGGGTGTGCATGCGCGCGGACTGAAGAACTAGTCCGCGTACGCCTCCCGCAGCTCCACCTTCCGTACCTTCCCCGACACCGTCATCGGGAAGGAGTCCAGGATCCGCAGCCCGCTCGGGACCTTGTAGTGCGCCAACTGCCCTTCGCAGTAGGCGCGCAGCTCCTGAAGGGTCGGCGGGTCGGCCGGGTCGCGCGGGATGACGCAGGCGAGGACCTCCTCGCCGTATCTCTCGTGCGGTACGCCGACGACCTGGACGTCCCTGATCTTCGGGTGGCCGTAGAGGAACTCCTCGATCTCGCGGGGGTAGATGTTCTCGCCACCCCGGATGATCATGTCCTTGATGCGGCCGACGATCTCGACGTACCCGTCCTCCCGCATCAGGGCGAGGTCGCCGGTGTGCATCCAGCGTCCCGCGTCGACGGCCTCGGCGGTCTTCTCGGGCTCGTTCCAGTAGCCGAGCATCACGCTGTAGCCGCGGGTGCACAACTCACCTGCGGTGCCTCGGGGTTGGGTCACTCCCGTCGCCGGGTCGACGACCTTGACCTCGATGTGCGGCAGGACCCGGCCGACGGTGCCGGTGCGGTGCTCCAGGTCGTCGTCCCTGCGGGTCTGCAGCGAGACCGGGGACGTCTCGGTCATGCCGTAGCAGATGGAGACCTCCTCCATGTGCATCTCGGTGACCACCCGCTTCATCACCTCCACCGGACAGGGCGAGCCCGCCATGATGCCGGTGCGCAGGGACGACAGGTCGTACGCGGCGAAGTCGGGGAGGTTCAACTCCGCGATGAACATGGTCGGTACGCCGTACAGCGAGGTGCAGCGCTCCTGCTGGACCGCCTCCAGCGTGGCCTTCGGCTCGAAGGACGGCGCCGGGATGACGATGCAGGCCCCGTGGGAAGTGGCTCCCAGGTTTCCCATCACCATGCCGAAACAGTGGTAGAAGGGCACCGGGACGCACACCCGGTCCTGCTCGGTGTAGGCGATCAACTCGCCCACCCAGTAACCGTTGTTGAGGATGTTGTGGTGGGAGAGCGTGGCGCCCTTCGGGAAGCCGGTCGTCCCCGACGTGTACTGGATGTTGACCGGGTCGTCGCAGCTCAGCTCCGCCGCGATCTCCCCGAGTCGCTCCCGCGGGACCGAGGCGGCGCCCGCGGTCAGGGCCTCCCAGGAGGGGTCGCCGATGTAGACCGTCTCCCGCAGCTCCGGGCACTTGCCGCGCACCTGGTCCACCAGCGCCCGGTAGTCGCTGTTCTTGTGCTCGAGCGAGGCGATCAGCACCGAGATGCCCGCCTGCTTCAGCACGTACTCCAACTCGTGGGCGCGGTAGGCCGGGTTGATGTTCACCATGATCGCGCCGAGGCGGGCGGTGGCGTACTGGACGAGGACCCACTCGGGACAGTTGACCGCCCAGATCCCGACGCGGTCCCCCTTCGCCACGCCCTTCGCGAGCAGCCCGCGCGCCACCTCGTCGACCGCCGTGCCGAACTCGGCGTACGTCCATCGCCGTCCCGAGGGAACGTCCACGAGAGCCTCGCGGTCGGGGTACGCGGCGATCGCATGGTCGAGGTTGGCGCCGATGGTGTCGCCGAGCAGCGGGGTCTCGCTCGTGCCGTGCGTGTACGACAGGTCGTCGCTCACCGGAAGTCCTCCTCGCGGTACTCGTTCGCCGAGCCCGCGGCCGTGGCCTCGCGCAGCTCGATCCGGCGGATCTTGCCGGAGACGGTCTTGGGCAGGGGCGCGAACTCCAGGCGGCGGATGCGCTTGTAGGGGGCGAGGGCCTCGCGGGAGTGCTCGAAGAGGACCTTCGCGGTGTCCGGGCCGGGCTCCCAGCCCGCGGCGAGGACGACGTACGCCTTGGGGACGGCCAGCCGCAGCTCGTCCGGGGCGGGCACGACGGCCGCCTCGGCCACCGCCTCGTGCTCCAGCAGCGCGCTCTCCAGCTCGAAGGGGCTGATCTTGTAGTCGGAGGCCTTGAACACGTCGTCCGCCCTGCCGACGTACACCACGTATCCGTCCTTGTCGCGGGTGCCGATGTCGCCCGTGCGGTAGTAGCCGCCCGCCATCGCCTCCGTCGTACGGTCGGCGGCGCCGTGGTAGCCGGTCATCAGGCCGACCGGCTTCACCGACAGGTCGAGCGCGATCTCGCCCTCGACGGCGCCGGGCGCGCCGGAGACCGGGTCGAGGAGTTCGATGCGGTAGCCGGGGCTCGGGCGCCCCATGGAGCCGGTCTTCAGCGGCTGGCCGGGGCTGTTGGCGATCTGCACCGCCGTCTCCGTCTGCCCGAAGCCGTCCCGGACGGTCACACCCCAGGCGCGCCGGACCTGCTCGATGACCTCGGGGTTGAGCGGCTCGCCGGCGGCCACCACCTCGCGGGGCGGGGTGCGCAGCTGGGTGAGGTCGGCCTGGATGAGCATGCGCCAGACGGTCGGCGGGGCGCAGAAGGTGGTGACGCCCGCCCGGTCCATCTCGGCCATCAGCCGGGCCGGGTCGAAGCGCGTGTAGTTGTGGATGAAGACGGTCGCCTCCGCGTTCCACGGCGCGAAGAGGTTGGACCAGGCGTGCTTGGCCCAGCCGGGTGAGGAGATGTTGAGGTGCACGTCACCGGGCTTGAGGCCGATCCAGTACATGGTCGACAGATGCCCGACGGGGTACGACGTGTGGGTGTGCTCGACGAGCTTGGGCCGGGCGGTGGTCCCCGAGGTGAAGTAGAGCATCAGCGGGTCGTCGGCCAGGGTGGGGCCGTCGGGCACGAAGTCGGCGGAGGTGGCGTAGGCGTCCTCGTAGGGCTGCCAGCCCTCGGGTACGCCGCCGACGGCGATGCGGGTGTAGTCGCCGGGCACGTCGTCGAACTTCGCCGCGTCCTCGGCGCGCACGATCACGTGCCGCACCCGGCCGCGGTCGACGCGGTCGCGCAGGTCGGCGGGGCCCAGCAGCGGGGTGGCGGGGATGACGACGGCGCGCAGCTTCATCGCGGCCAGCGCGGTCTCCCACAGCTCGGCCTGGTTGCCGAGCATCACGAGGATGCGGTCCTCGACGCCGACGCCCCTCTCGCGGAGCAGGTTGGCGACCCGGTTGGAGCGCTCGGCCAGCTCGGCGAAGGAGAGCCGGGTCTCGGAGCCGTCCTCCTCGACGATGTGCAGGGCCGTGCGGTCGTTCCCGTCCGCGATGACGTCGAACCAGTCCAGCGCCCAGTTGAAGTGCTCGGGGCGCGGCCAGGCGAAGCCCTCGTAGGCCGTGGCGTAGTCCTCGCGGTGGGCGAGCAGAAAGTCCCGCGCCCTGCGGAAGTCCTCCGTCACCGATGTCATCTGTCCTCCTCATGACCGGACCATTGCCGGGCGGCTCTCTGCCATCGTGTAATCCGTGATGCAGGTCTCACTACCCCCGAACGGGGGTGTGGGCCACGAGTCGGCCGCGATGAAGGGGCGATCAGGTGACAGTGGACCCGGCCGGGGTGCCGGAGATACGGGGTGCGCTGGCGCGGCTGCGCCGCACGACCGGCCTGCCGATGGCCTTCGGCGGCCTGGTGGGCACCGGGCGGCAGCAGATGCGTATCAGCGAACTGAGCGGCAACACCACGCTCGCGCTCAGCGCCCTCACGGTGACCTCGGGAAACGGCCTGGGTGGCAAGGCGGTGGCGCGGGCCCGCCCGTGCGCCGTGACCGACTACTCGCTCTCGCGGCAGATCAGCCACGAGTACGACGCCGCCGTGGCCGCCGAGGGGCTGCGTTCGGTGCTCGCGGTGCCGGTCGTCGTACGGCGCCGGGTGCGCGGTGTGCTGTACGGCGCCCTGCGCACGGCCCAGCCGCTGGGCGACCGCACGCTGTCGGCGGCCGTGGAGGCGGCGCGGGACGTGGAGCAGGCGCTGGTGGTGCGGGAGGAGGCCGGGTCGCTGCTGACGGCGGTGCGGGCGGAGCCCGCCCGCCGGGACGCCGGCTCGGGTGCCGCCTGGGAGCAGGTGCGGGAGGCCCACGCGGCCTTGCGGGCGCTCGCCCCGCGCATCGCCGACCCGGTGCTGCGGGCCGAGCTGCTCGCCGCGTGCGGGCTGTTGGCGGCGGGTTCGCCGACGGTGGGAATCAGCCTCGCGCCGCGCGAGGTGGACGTGCTGGCATGCGTGGCGGAGGGCGCGACTAACGCGGTGGCCGCGCAGCGGCTGGGGCTGCGGCCGGAGACCGTGAAGGGGTATCTCCGGTCGGTCATGCGGAAGTTGGGGGCCCATACCCGCGGAGAGGCGGTCGCCGCCGCGCGCCGGGCGGGGGTGCTGCCGTAGCGCCGGGTGGGGGCACCGCCGTAGGGCCGAATGATCCTCCGGGCCCACTGGGCGACGACTTCTCATTCATTCACGCGCGCTTTGAATTTCCCTATGCTCCGGCGCTGTTATTTCCCTCACCACGCCGTACGTCCGAATTTCAAAGGGCGATTGCCTAATATTGGCCAGGACACGACACACGGAGGGGAGCGGTGACCGTGCGACGGGACTTCCAGGAGCCTGCGAGATGCCGCCCCGACCTGGTCATCGGCAGGGACGAGCTGACCACGGCGGCGCGGGAGCAGCTCGCCCGCGGTGGCAGTGTGCTGCTCCACGGCCCCGCCGGAATAGGAAAGTCGACCGTCCTGCGGGCGTTGGCCGCGGAATACGGCGATACGGCACGGATTGTGTTGCGCTGCTCGGCGACCGAGTCGGAATCCCATCTCCCCTTCCTGGCCCTGGCCGACCTCCTCGGACTGGTCGTCGGCGAGGTCTCCGACCAGCTGCCCGCCGCCCAGCGCACGGCCCTGGAGTCGGCGCTCACCGGCCGCGGCGAGTCCACCCTCCAGAGCGACGGCCTCGCGCTGCGCCTGGCCGTGCTGTCGGCGCTGCGCGCCCTCGCCGCCCAGGGCCCCGTCCTGATCGTCGCCGACGATCTGCAGTGGCTGGATTCAGCCAGTGCGGAACTCCTCGGCTTCGCCGCCCGCCGCCTCGGCGACACCCCGGTGCAACTGCTGTGCGCGGTACGGACCGAGGGGCAGGAGTACGACCGTCATCTACGCGCGTCCCCGCCGGACACCCTGGCCGTACGGCTCAACCCGCTCTCCCGCGCCCAGGTCTCCGCGCTGCTCGACCACCGCGGCTACACCGACCTGCCGCGCTCCACGGTCCGCGACATCCACCGCACCAGCGGCGGCAACCCCCTCTTCGCCCTGGAGCTGGGCCGCGCCCTCGCCGACAACCCCACCCCGCCGCGCCCCGGCGAACCGCTGCCGGTGCCCACCTCGCTGCGCGCCCTGGTCCTCAGCCGTCTGGACATGCTGTCGGACGAGGCGCGCCGCACCCTCCTCGTGGCCAGCGCGGGCGCGCGCCCCACACTGGCGCTGCTGCACGCGGCCGGCCTGGAGAACGCCGAGGCGGACACCGCGCAGGCCGCCGCACTCGGGCTGCTGGCGACGGAGCCCGAGGGTCCGGCCGTACGGTTCGCGCATCCGCTGATCTCCGCCGCGCTGTACGCGGAGGCGACCGCGCAGGAGCGGCGCGCCGCGCACGCCGCGCTGTCCACCGCCGCCTCCGACCCGATAGAGCGGGCCCGGCACCTCGCCCTGGCGACCACCGGCACCGACCCGGAGGTGGCCGCCCGGCTCGCCGAGGCCGCCGCGCTGGCCCGGGACCGCGGCGCCCCGTCGGTGGCGGCCTCGCTCGGGCTGCTCGCCGCCCGGCACACCCCTGCCGACGGCGACCCGGGCCCCGACGAGCGACGGTTGCAGGCGGCGGAGGACGCGATCACCTGCGGCGAGGTGGATCTCGCCCGGGACATCGCGCGCGAGGTCCTGACCCGGGCCACGGTGCCCGCCGAGCGGGTGCGGGCCTGGGAGGTGGTGATCGAGGCGGCCGGGCAGTCCCTGGGCGATGTCGACGCCGTCTTCCCGCAGGTGCTGGCCGACGCGGGCGACGACCCGCGGCTGCTCGCCCTGGTCCACTACCGGCTGGCCTGGCGCGGACTGGTCGTGGTGGGCGACTTCGCCGAGGCCCGTCGGCAGGCCGCGCACGCGGCGGAGCTGGCCGCGCGGGGCGAGGACCGCCGTACCGAGCTGATGGCGCTGTCCTTCCAGGCCTCCACCGAGATCCTGATGGGTCACCCGGACGCGCCCGCGACCATCAAACGGGCGCTGCGCGAGCCGCAGGACCCGTACGTGGCGTGCCATCACAACGGCGTCGGCGCGGCCCGGTTCCGCTGGCTGCTGATGAACGACCAGCTGCCCGAGGCCCGTACGACCATCACCGCGCTGCTGCGCGAGGTGCAGCGGCGCGGCATGGTCGAGAGCGAGGTGCACTTCCAGCGCTTCCTCGCCGAGACCGAACTGCGTTCCGGGCACTGCGGCCGCGCCCTCGACCTGGCCCGCGAGTCCCTGCGACTGGCCCGGGACTCCGGCATCGGCCTGGGTGCCTCCGCGATGCTCACCTCCCTCGCGGAGGCTTCCGGCGGGGACGTGGACCGGGCGCTGGCGCTGGCCCGGGAGGCGGCCGAGCGGGCCGAGGAGGACGGCGACCAGATGTACCTCTCGCGGGCCCTGGCCGCCCTCGGGCACGCCCAGTTGGTGGCCGGGGACGCGACGGGCGCGGTCGGCTCGCTGCGCCGGGTGCGGGAGCTGGAGCAGGGGCTCGGCATCACCGACCCGGCGCGCGGCCGCTGGCAGGGCGACCTCGCCGAGGCCCTGGTACGGATCGGGGAGCCGGGCGAGGCGCAGGACGTGATCGACGTGACGCGCGAACACGCGCTGCGGCTCGGCCGGGAGAGCATCCTCGCCGTACTGGACCGGGCGGAGGCGCTGGTGCGGGCGGCGCGCGGGGACCACGACGAGGCACTCGCACGCCTGACGTCCGTACAGGACCGCCTCGCCAAGCTGGGCTACGGCCTGGAGGAGGCGCGGGCCGCGTTCGCGCTGGCCCTGCTGCGCACAGGGCGGCCGGGCCCGACGTCGTACGACGAGTCGGCGCGGCTGTTCCGGCGGTGCCGGGCGCTGCCCTGGCTGCGCCAGGTGGACGCGGCCGCCGCCACCGTCGGGACGCAGCCGGCCGCCGCCCCCGAGCGGGACACCGCGTCGGCCGCGCTGGAGGGCCTGGCCTCGATGGAGCGTCAGGTCGCCGCCCTCGTCATGGAGGGCGCCACCAACCGGGAGATCGCCGCGCGACTGTTCATCAGCGTCAAGACGGTCGAGGCGACGCTCACCCGGGTCTACCGCAAGCTGGGGATCCGCTCGCGGGTGGACATCGTCCGACTGGCGGCGGGGCGCCGGGCCTAGGGCGAGCGTGGGGGAGCGTCCAGCTGCAGGCGGAGGAGGGCGTCGCCGCGATGGAGGCCCCCGCGCGAGCGAAGCCGAGCGTGGGGGAGTTCGGCAACCGACGACAACGCCGGTGGGGGCACCTCCCGCTCGAGCGAAGCCGAGCGTGGGGGAGGGCGTGCCAGGCCCCGCGTCTGCGTCATGATCCGCGGACAGGCCCTGGTGAGCGCGGCGCGGGTGCACCGCCCTCGCGGGAGGCCGCCCGTCGTCGCAGGTTTCCCGAGGGGCCACCGAGGGTTTTCCCTGCCCAACTCCCGCGGGCGGTAGGGGGTTCATAGGGGGTTCCCTCATTGGGATGCGGGGGTGACGGGCCATAGCGTTTGGGACGTGCCGCTCGCCCGGGCACACGGGGGTCGGTCCCGCGGCCCCCGTGCATCACCCCCCACACCCGTGCGACCCCCCACCGGCAACCCCCACCGAGGAGACCCATGTTCGGGCTCACCCGTGCCAAGAAGACCGCCGCCGCACTCGCGGCGACCGCCGCCGCGGCCGCCACCGCGCTGGCCGGCGCCCCCACCGCCGTCGCCGCGCCCCAGCCGATCGTGGGCGGCACGACCACGACGACGACCGCGTACCCGTACGTCATGCAGATCACGGACGCCTCGCAGAACCAGTTCTGCGGCGGCACCCTCGTCTCGCCCACGAAGGTGGTCACGGCCGCGCACTGCATGGTCGACGAGACCACCAGCAGCGTCCGCGTGGTCGGCGGCCGCACCTACCTCAACGGCACCAACGGCACGGTCAGCAGAGTCAGCAAGATCTGGATCCACCCCAGCTACACCGACGCCACCAACGGCGACGACGTGGCGGTCCTGACGCTGTCGACGTCGATGCCGTACACCACGGCGAAGTACGTCTCCTCCTCGGACACCTCCGTGTACGCGGCCGGCACCACCGCCCGCATCCTCGGCTGGGGCACCACCTCCTCGAACGGCAGCTCCTCCAACCAGCTGCGGACGGCGACCGTGCCGATCGTCTCCAACTCCAGCTGCGGCAGCTCGTACGGCTCCGACTTCGTCGCGAGCGACATGGTTTGCGCCGGATACACCTCCGGCGGCACAGACACCTGCCAGGGCGACAGCGGCGGTCCCCTGATCATCGGGGGCGTCCTGGCAGGGATCACTTCTTGGGGCGAGGGCTGCGCGCAGGCCGGTTACCCGGGTGTCTACACCCGGCTGACCACCTTCTCCAGCCTGGTGACCACGCAGGTCAACTCGTAACCCCGAAGAAGAACTCCTGAGCACCCCTCAGGTAAATACCAGGGGGCGCTGCGAGCCTCCACGAGCGGCCCGCAGCGCCCCCTCTCCATGTCCCGGTGCACTGTCGTACGACGGTTCTCAGGGGCGTACGACGGTCCCGAACAGGATGTCGTACGCGCCTCCCGGGTGCATCACCGCGAGCATCCGCTGCCCCTCCCCCTCCACCTCGTCCCGCTGGGCCTTCGTGAGGTGACCGAAGGGCTCGACGACGAGGGCGTCGTCCTGCAGCTTCCACACGCCCGCGAGGAAGCCGTCGACGAGGAGGGTGGGATACGCCAGGTTCCCCTGCCAGCTGCGGCCCCGGTACTCCTCGGGCACCACGCGGGTGCGGTCGGCGTGGGAGAGGAGCAGGTTGTCGAACTCGGGGAGGAAGCGGGGCGGGGCCGGGGTGCCGGGGTCGGGGCGGGGTGCGTCGGGGAGGTCGAAGAGCTCGACGCCGTTCACGTCCCGGAAGGTGACCAGTTGCGGGCGCAGCCGCTCGAAGGCGGGCCGCAGCCGGGTCAGGCCGGACCAGGTCTGCATGTCCTTGACGGACGCGGGGCCGAAGGCGGCGAGGTAGCGCAGGACGACGGCATCCGGGGCGGGCGGCTCTTCGCTCGCGCGGCCGAGCCAGTGCTCGGCGGTGGTGAGCGTGACCTGGCCGCTCCTGCCCCACAGGCCGCGCGGGGTGACCTGGACCAGCGGCAGTGTGCAGCGGGCGGCGATCGCGAGGGCCTGTGGATCGGCGTTCGGCCACTCGGCGAGCAAGGCCTCGCGCAGCTGCTTCATGGTGCGCGGCTCGGCCTCGACGAGGTCGCGGGCGAGGGCCGCGAGCCGGTCCAGGTCGACGCCGACGAGCCCCTTGCGGAAGATACCGATCTCCCGGTCCCGGGCGGGCTGGACCAGCGGCCGCAGCGTGAGGCAGTCGTCGGCGGTGTGGGTGTGAATGGTCGAGCGCAGGGTGACGATGCGGACGATCCGGCGCTCGGCCATGGGCCCGGACAGCTGCTCGGGGGCGAAGTCGTCGAGGCGGGCGGCGAGGGCGTAGTACGGCGGCTTCACGTTCTGCGCCTGCAGCCCGACCAGGTGCGTGACGGCCGCCTCGGCGCTCAGGGCCGAGCGGCGCAGCAGCAGTTGCCGGTCGAGGGTCGCGCGGTTCAGGGCGCGGGCGTCGAGCACGGGGGCCGTCACGGACGTCGTCTTCGTCATGTCAGGCACGCTAGCGGGACTTGCGGACAGGGAACGTCCGCAACTCTCACCGGATCCCCGCCCAGCCCGCACGTCCGGCACTGTTTGCCCCGTATATCCTGCCCGGGATCACTCCCCCGGCACGCCAGACGCAGCGCGACCCGAGAGGCAGCCGCATGTCCGAGCGACGCGCCCGCCCCGCCCCGAAGAACTCCGGCAAGCGGTCGGTCCGGCGCCGTGCGCTGCCCCCGTCGGCGCCGGAGTCCCCGCGTCCCCGACCGCCCCGGCGCCGCCGGAGCCGATGGAGGTGGCGAGCGTCGTGGAGGCGGCCCTCTACCGCGACGGCGTGCGTGTCTCCTCCCCCGCCTCCCTCGCCGACACCTACAGCGAGCTGCGCGAGCAGCAGCCCCCCGGCATGGCGTGGATCGGCCTGGCCCGCCCCACCGAGGGCGAACTCCTCTCCCTGGCCGCCGAGTTCGACCTGCATCCGCTCGCCGTCGAGGACGCGATGGAGGCCCACCAGCGCCCCAAGCTGGAGCGTTACGGCGACACGCTCTTCGTCGTACTGCGGGCCGCGCGCTACCTCGACGCCCCCGAGGAGGTCGACTTCGGCGAGCTGCACGTCTTCGTCGGCCCCGACTTCGTCATCACGGTCCGCCCCGGCGCGGCCCCGGACCTGTCCGCGGTCCGCCGCCGCCTGGAGGAGACGCCGGACCTGCTGAAGCTGGGCCCGGAGGCGGTGCTGTACGCCATCCTCGACGCAGTCGTGGACGGGTACGAGCCGGTCGTGGCCGGTGTCCAGAACGACATCGACTTCTTCGTGAGATGCGTTGCCTGAAGTAACTGCGGTGCCACGTTCGCGGCCACTCAGTCGAGACAGAACTCGTTGCCCTCGATGTCCTGCATCAAGAGGCACGACTCGTAGTCGCCATCGGCAAGCAGTAGTCGCACGCGTATCGCGCCGAGCGCGAGCAGTCGTGCGCATTCGGCCTCAAGCGCCGCGACGCGCTCTTCACCCACGAGCCCGGTGCCGACCCGCACATCAAGATGCACCCGATTCTTGACGACCTTGCCTTCGGGAACGCGCTGGAAGAACAGTCGCGGGCCCACACCTGAGGGATCAACGCAGACCGCTGAACCCTGATGCTCGGGCGACAGCGAGCGATCGTAATCGTCCCAAGTAGCAAACCCCTCCGGTGGCGGCGGTACGACGTACCCCAACACCTCGCACCAGAAACGAGCGACGCGCTCAGGTTCTGCGCAGTCGAAGGTGACCTGGAACTGCTTGATCGACGCCATCGGCCCATCATAGAGGTGGGGTCTTTCGCCGTTTTGGCGCGTTGTGCATAGCGTTCACTCTCAATTTATTGCAACGAACAAGCGCCACCTTGTTGCATTACCTGCAGAATCATTGCAACGGTTTTACGGCTCTCGCCTGCAAGGATAGAGGTATTACGCAACAACATCGTTGCCAAATTCTTGAACGCAACGTAGCGTTTCCATCATGGGAAACAGAGAGCCGAAGGCCTCGCAGGTCGAGCGGTGCGCGTTTCGCGGAGTGAGCGGTCAGAGGGGGCGGATCATGGAGGCAGCGCAGGGCCAGCAGCAGACGGCATGCGGCGCCTTCGCCCGCTTCGTGCTCTGCGGCGGCGGAGTGGGGCTCGCCTCCAGCTTCGCCGTGGCGGCCCTCGCCTCCTGGATTCCCTGGGTCCTGGCCAACGCCCTGATCACCGTGGCCTCCACGCTCCTCGCCACCGAGCTGCACGCCCGCTTCACCTTCGGCACGGGCGGGCGCGCGACCTGGCGCCAGCATGCGCAGTCGGCCGGGTCCGCTGCAGCCGCGTATGCGATGACCTGCGTGGCGATGCTCGCCCTGCAGCAGCTGGTGGCGGCACCCGGCGCGATGCTCGAGCAGTTCGTCTACCTGTCCGCCTCCGCACTCGCCGGTGTCGCGCGGTTCGCGGTGCTGCGCCTCGTTGTCTTCGCCCGGAACCGCTCGCAGGTTGCGGAAGTTCCGCCGCCGGGCAGTGGAGGCCGTCCCTGGGGAGAGAGCCGTCCGCGCAGGTCAGAGACAACTCACCGGATCGAGGAAGGTCAGCACCGAGGCGTCCTCCTCGATCAGTGGGGCGAGGGCGGTGTTGAAGGGGCCGCCGTACGGGGCCTTCAGGTGGGCCTGGAAGGCGTCCTCGTCCCGGTAGATCTCGTAGATCCAGAAGGCGCGCGGGTTGGACGACTTGGTGTGGACGTCGAAGGTGAGGTTGCCTTCCTCCTCGCGCACCTTCTGGGCGTAGTCCAGGATCAGGCGGGCGACCTCGTCCTGCGCTCCCTCGCGGGCGGTGAACTCGGCGAGCAGGGTCTTGTTCATCGGTGTGGTCTCCTTCGGAGGCGGGGGTTCAGTCGCGGTCGGCGGTCTCGAGTTGCGCCAGTTCGCTCTGCCACGGCGGATTGGGACCGGCGACCGAGCAGGTCAGGGCCGCGACCCGGGTGGCGAACAGGCACGCTTGCGCGACGTCGTCGAGGCGGAGTTCGGTCAGCCGGCCGCCGAGGAGTCCGCGGGTGCCGAGGTGGTGCAGCAGTCCGGCGGTGAAGGAGTCCCCCGCCCCGACGGTGTCGGCGACGCTCGTCAGCACGGCGGGCACCTGAACCCGTACGCCGTCGAGCGAGGCCAGGGCACCGTCGGCGCCGCGCGTGATCACGACGAGGCGCGCGCCGGCCGCGTGCCAGAGGTCGCACGCCTGCTCGGGCGGCGTGTCCGGCAGCAGGAGTTGCAGGTCGTCCTCGCTCAGCCGGAGCACGTCGGCGAGGCCGCACCAGTGCGCCAGCCGGGCGCGGTAGACCTCGGGGCGCACCAGCAGCGGACGGACGTTCGGGTCGATGCTGATGGTCGCCTGCGGGGCGGCCGACGCCAGGAAGTCCTCCACCACCGCCGCACCGGGCTCCCGGACCAGGGCCAGGGAGCCGGTGTGCACACAGGCCGTTGTGGACAGGTCCACCCGTGCCAACTCCCCTGCCGTCCACTGCCAGTCGGCGGTGTTCTGCGCGTGGAAGGAGAACGCGGCCTGCCCCTGCGCGTCCAGCTCCGCCACGGCCAGTGTGCTGGGCTCCGCGGCCGTGACCGTGTTCGACAGGTCCACGCCCGACGCCTCCAGGTGGGCCCGGAACAGGCGGCCGAACACGTCGCCGGACAGGCGCGCGAGGAAGCGGGCCGGGGTGCCGAGGCGGGCCAGCGCCACCGCCGTGTTCGCGGGTCCGCCGCCGGGCAGTACGCGCAGGGCGAGTTCGTTCGAGGCGCCTGCGGGTTCGGCGAACGCGTCCGCGACGCACTCCCCCAACACCGTGATCCGACTCGGGCTCATGGGCTGCTCTTCTCTGACGAACGAACGGGCCTACGGGGCGCGTCGTGGCACAGCGGCCGGACAGCTACACGTGGACGGTGGCTGCGAGCGTTGCCGATTTGTGACGAGTGCAGGGCATTGACGTTTCCCGGAGACGGAGTCCATCATCCTCGCCATGCAGTGTCAACGATGACATAAGTCAACGATGACATCTCGTGACGGCATGCTCCGATGCCGGCCGCGCCGCTCGTGATCCCGCAGGAGTCGTTCATGTCTCGCACCACTCGTCTGCCCCTTTCTCTCCTCAGAGTCGCCGCGTGCACAGGCATCGCGGCGCTCACCCTGACGGCCTGCGGGTCCGGCTCCGGATCGGGTTCCGTCGGCTCCGGTTCAGGCACCGTCAAGGTCGGTCTGATCACCAAGACCGACACCAACCCCTTCTTCGTGAAGATGAAGGAGGGCGCGGAGAAGGCCGCCAAGGAGAACGGCGCCCAACTGGTCACCGCCGCGGGCAAGTTCGACGGCGACAACGCCGGTCAGGTCACGGCCATCGAAAACATGGTCGCCTCCGGTGTGAAGGGCATTCTCATCACCCCGAGCGACTCCAAGGCCATCGTGCCCGCGATCGCGAAGGCCAAGGCCAAGGGCGTCCTGGTCATCGCCCTGGACACCCCGACCGAGCCGGAAAGCGCGGTCGACGCCCTCTTCGCCACCGACAACCTCAAGGCCGGCGAGCTGATCGGCGAGTACGCCAAGGCCGCCATGAAGGGCAAGACCGCGAAGATAGCCGCCCTCGACCTCGCGCCCGGCGTCTCCGTCGGCGTCCAGCGGCACAACGGTTTCCTCAAGGGCTTCGGCGCCACCGACAAGGACGTCGCCTGCGCCCAGGACACCGGCGGCGACCAGTCCAAGGGCCAGACCGCCATGGAGAACTGTCTCCAGAAGGAACCCGGCATCAACGTCGTCTACACCATCAACGAACCGGCCGCCCTGGGCGCGTACACCGCGCTGAAGGCCAAGGGCCGGGAGAAGGACGTGCTGATCGTCTCCGTCGACGGCGGCTGCACGGGGACCCAGGCGGTCAAGGACGGCAAGATCGCCGCCACGTCGCAGCAGTACCCGCTGAAGATGGCCGCCGAGGGCGTCAAGGCCGTCGTGACGTACGCCAAGGACGGCAAGAAGGCGTCCGGTTACACCGACACGGGCGTCACTCTCATCACCGACAAGGCACAGGACGGGGTCACGTCCAAGGACACCGGCTACGGCCTGGAGAACTGCTGGGGCTGAGCCGCCCCCCGCGAACCGTACGACGCCGCCTTTCCCCTCAGCGGGGCGGCCGGCCCCTCCTCCCCGACCGGGGGCGGCCGCCCCCTCGTCCTCAAGGACTCCGCATGACAGCCACGACCACGCCCCCGGGCACGTCCTCGCCGTACGCCGAGCTCAAAGCACCGACCGCGGCCCGCCGACTGCTCACGGCACCGACCACCGGCCCGCTGGTCGCCCTCCTCCTGGCCTGCGCCTTCTTCTCCTTCTCGACCGACCAGTTCCTCACGGGCGGGAACTTCTCGCTGATCGTGCAGCAGGTCATGGTCGTCGGCACCCTCGCCATCGGACAGACCCTGATCATCCTCACCGCGGGCATCGACCTGTCGTGCGGTGCCGTGATGGCGTTCGGCAGCATCGTGATCGCCAAAATGGCCGCCGAGGGCTCCGTGCCCCCGCTCGTCGCCATCGCTCTGGGCATAGTTGTCTGCGGAGGCTTCGGGCTGCTCAACGGGCTGCTGGTGCAGAAGATCCCGCTGCCCCCGTTCATCGTCACCCTCGGCATGCTCAACGTGGCGTTCGCGCTGACCCACATCTACTCCGAGGAGCAGACGGTCACCAACCTGCCGGGCCCGCTGACGGCCCTCGGGCAGACCTTCCCGCTCGGCCACACCGACATCACCTACGGCTCCCTGGTCACCATCGCCCTCTTCCTCCTCCTCGCCTACGCGCTGAGCAGCACCGGCTGGGGCCGGCACGTCTACGCGCTGGGCAACAGCCAGGAAGCGGCGCGTCTGAACGGCATCCGCACCTCCCGGCTGACCATCGGCATCTTCACCACGGCCGGTGTCCTCTACGGCATCGCCGCCCTGCTGCTCATCTCCCGCACCGGAGTCGGCGACCCCCAGGCGGGACAGACCGACAACCTGGACAGCATCACCGCCGTGGTCCTCGGCGGCACCAGCCTCTTCGGCGGACGCGGCTCGGTCCTGGGCACCTTCATCGGCGTCCTCATCGTCGGCGTCTTCCGCAACGGCCTGCAGCTGATGGGCGTCGCCTCCATCTACCAGACCCTGATCACCGGAGTCCTGGTCATCCTCGCGGTGACCGTCGACCAGATCTCCCGGAAGAAGGCCCGATGACCGCCACCTCCTCCCCCACCCCGGTGCTGCAGGCCCGCGGTCTGGTCAAGCGCTACGGCCATGTCACCGCCATCGACGGCGCCGACTTCGACCTGCTGCCCGGCGAGGTCCTCGCCGTCATCGGCGACAACGGAGCCGGCAAGACCAGCCTGATCAAGGCCCTCACCGGAGCACTCACCCCGGACGAGGGCGAGATACGCCTCAATGGCGAGCCCATCACCTTCTCCGGCCCGCAAAGTGCCCGCGCCCACGGCATCGAGACGGTCTATCAGGACCTCGCCGTGGCCGCCTCCATGGACATCGCCTCGAACATGTTCCTCGGGCGCGAACTCCGCCGCCCCGGTGTCCTCGGCAGTGTCTTTCGCATGCTGGACAAGAAGCGCATGCGCCAGGAGGCCGCCGAGCACATGGCCGACCTGAAGATCGGCCTGCGCTCGCTGACACAGTCCGTCGAGACCCTCTCCGGCGGGCAGCGGCAGGCCGTCGCGGTCGCCCGTTCCGTCGCCTGGGCCCGCAGCGTCGTCGTCATGGACGAACCCACCGCCGCCCTCGGGGTCAAGGAGTCCGGTCAGGTCCTGGACCTCATCCGCCGCGTCCGGGACAAGGGCATGCCGGTCGTCCTGATCAGCCACAACATGCCGCACGTCTTCGAGATCGCCGACCGGATCCACGTGCACCGGCTGGGCCGGCGCGCAGCCGTGATCAAGCCCTCCGACTACTCCATGGCGGAGGTCGTCGCCATCATGACCGGCGCACTCGCCGTCGACGAGGCCGGAGATACTGTCGTGGCGGATTCCAAGGCGGCGAAGGCCGCTGGAGTCCAGGCCGGCTGACGACGCTCGACACGACTGAAGCACTCACGGGTTCCGGCCGAGGCCGCGGCCGGAACCGACGAGCACAGGAGACCGTTTCCTCCATGGCAGCGAACCGCCGCCCCACCCTGGCAGACGTCGCCCGAGAAGTGGGCGTCAGCGCCAAGACCGTCTCCCGCGTCCTCAACGAGGACGGCCCCGCCTCGGCCCAGACCAGGGAACAAGTCCTCGCCGCCGTGGCCAAGCTCGGCTTCCAGCCCAACCTCATGGCACGCAACATCCGCGTCGGCGGACCCGACACCACGATCGGGCTGGTCGTCCCCGACCTCGGCAACCCCTTCTTCGGGGCCGTGGCGAGGAGCATCGAGGACACCGTCCGCGACCGCGGCCTGACCCTGCTCATGGGCTCCTCCGCGGACGACCCCGGCCGCGAACGCGCGTTGACGGACAAGTTCCTCGCCCGCCGCATCAGCATCCTGATGGTCGTGCCGTCCGTCGGTGCCGACCACTCCCACCTCAAGACCCACCGGGCCGCGGGCCTGCCCGTCGTCTTCCTCGACCGGCCGGGAGTGGGCCTGGCCACGGACAGCGTCGTCAGCTCCAACCGCGCGGGCGCCCACCACGGCGTCGCCCACCTGATCGCCCACGGGCACCGGCGCATCGGCTTCGTCGGCGACCTTCCCACCCGGCTCTACACCCGCCGCGAGCGCCTGGCCGGATACCGCGCGGCCCTGCAGGAGGCCGGCCTCCCCCACGACCGCTCCCTGGTCACCAACGCCCATGACCAGCACGGGGCTTCCGCCGCCACGTCCCAGCTCCTTGGCCTGGCGGATCCCCCCACGGCGCTGTTCGCCGGCAACAACATCGTGGCGCTGGGCATCGTCACGGAACTCGCCCGCAGGAACCGTAAGGACGTCGCCGTCGTCGCCTTCGACGACGTGGCGCTCGCCGAGGCACTCGAACCGGCCCTGACCGTCGTCGCCCAGGACCCCGAGCACATCGGCAGGACGGCGGCGACCACCGCCCTGGCCCGCCTGGACGGCGACCGCGCCCGCGCCCTCACCGTCACCGTCCCCACCCGACTGATCGTCAGGGGCTCGGGCGAGCGCCCGGCTCCCGTGTTGCAGGGGGCTTGACCGGGCCCGGGCGAAACGCTTGTGGTGGCGGCCCCACGCCCGCCGCCGGGAGTGAGCGGGCTCAGCTCCCACTGGTCGGGGTGAGCACCACGAAATCGGCGTTCGCCGGGTCGAGGCAGATGGCCAGCCGGCCGACGCCCTCCATGTCCTCAGGTCCCATCTGCACGCTGCCGCCGTTCTCGGTGACCTTGGCGACCGCGGCGTCACAGTCGGCGACGGCGAAGACCGGGTGCCAGTACGACCGCCCGTCCGCCAGGGCGAGGTCCTCCTTGCTGAGCTCCATGAGGCCGCCCTGCATGCGCTCCTCGGGGAGCCCGGCCGGGGTGATCACGGTGTACGTGCCCCCGCCGCCCGGAAGTTCCATGCCGCTGTACTGCCAGCCGAAGACGTCGCCGTAGAACTCCTTGGCGGCCGCGGCGTCACTCGTGAACAACTCGGTCCACGACAGCGAGCCCGGCTCGTCCGCGAGCTCGAAGCCCTCGTTCTTCCCCGGCTGCCAGACGGCGAACTGGCCCCCCGACGGGTCGCTGTACTGCGCCATCCAGCCCCAGTCGTCGAGATCCCTCGGCGCCACCCGCACCGTGCCGCCCGCGCGCTCCACGGCCTGGGTCGTGGCCTGCGCGTCGGTGACGGTGAAATAGATCATCCAGGCCGAGCGCGCACCCTCCTCGGTGAGCTTGCCGAGTCCGGCGACGATCTTGCCGTCCTTCCGGAACATCCCGCCCTCCATGTCCTCCCCCTCGCCCATGGACTCGTACTCCCAGCCGAGCACCGCGGCGTAGAAGGCTGCGGCGGCCCGGACGTCGGGGGCACCGAGATCGAGCCAACAGGGGGAGCCGGGGGTGACGTCAGTGGTGATCACGGCTTTTCCCTTTCGCAGATCCTGTGTGACTTCAGCCTGACACCGGGCACCGACAAGCGCGCGTCGGCCGATCACAGGGCGCCTGCTGCTCACAGGGCGCCTGCCGCATCGAATCGATGTGGCATGCCATGATGGAGTCATGCTCGAACTGGCGATCCTCGGATTCCTGGCCGAGGGCCCCCTCCCGGACAGGAGCTGCGTCGCCGCGTCTCGCGGCTGACCGGCTACACGCGGCCGGTCAGTGACGGCAGCCTCTACCCGGCGATCAACCGTCTCGCCGAGGCGGGCCTGCTGGAGCGGAGCGCCGACGCGGGCGCCGCGCGCTATGTGCTGAGCCTGACCGACGCCGGGCGGGCCGAGATGCTTCGGCGGCTGCGCGAGCCCGCCGACCACGAGATCACCGACTTCACGCGCTTCTTCACGATCCTGGCGTTCCTCTCCCACCTGCCGGACGTGGCCGAACAGCACGCGGTGCTGCGCAGGCGGCTGGAGTTCCTGGAAACGCCGGCCGGTTTCTTCTACGACGGCGACCGGCCCGTCCGTGCCGAGGAGGTCGCCGACCCCTATCGGCGGGGCATGCTGCTCACCGCCCGCGCCATCAGCGGTGCTGAACGAGCGTGGCTGCACGAGGTTCTGCGTGGCGTTCGGGAACGCCACGGCAAGGAGGACTGAATGCTCGCTTCCTGGTACGACGAACAAGGTCCCGCCGCCGACGTCCTGCACGTCGGTGAACTGCCCGACCCCACCCCGGGACCCGGCGAGGTCCGCGTCCGAGTGACCGTCTCGGGCGTCAACCCCGGCGACACCAAGAAGCGGCGATGCCGCACCCACGGGTGATTCCGCACAGCGACGCCGCCGGGGTCGTCGACGCGGTGGGGGACGGGGTCGACGCCCGTCGGGTCGGGCAGCGGGTGTGGGTGCACGGCGCGCAGTCCTACCGGGCCTTCGGCACCGCCGCCCAGTACACCGTCGTACCCGACCACCGGGCCGTCGTCCTCCCCGGCCACCTCGGCGACGAACTCGGGGCGAGCCTGGGCATCCCCGGGATCACCGCGCACCGCGCCGTGTTCGCCGACGGCCCCGTCGACGGCAAGCTGGTGCTGGTGCACGGCGTCCTCGGCGGGGTCGGGTCCCTGGCCGCGCAACTCGCCCACTGGGGCGGGGCGACCGTGCTCGCCACGGTGCGTCGCGGCGCCGATCTGGACCGCGTCGATCCGGCCGTCGTCTCCCATGCCGTCGCCCTGGATGCCGACGACCCTGCGGCGGAGATCCGAGCGTTCGCGCGCGAGGGCGTGGACCGCGTCGTCGAGGTGTCCCTGTCGGACAACGCCGATCTGGACAACGCCGTCGTGGCCAACGAGGCGGTCGTCGCCGCTTACGCGACCCGCGCCGACCGCACCGAAGTCCCGTTCTGGACACTGCTGTTCAACAACGTCACGCTGCGCCTCATCGGCAGCGACGACTTCCCGGCCGCGGCCGGACGACAGGCCGCCCGCGACCTCACCGCCGCGGCCGCCGTCGGTGCCCTCACGGTCGACGTCGGCGCCCGCTACGCGCTGGAGGACATCGCCGAGGCCCATGACCGCGTCGACGCCGGCGGTCGCGGCCGCGTCCTGGTCACCGTCCCCGAGTGACCGGGGGGATCACACCGTCGTACGGGTCCCGGTGGCGCGGGCGAAGATCGTCGCGCCCCTGCGGTCAGGCGCCGTTCGTTCCGGTGCGGTGCGGGAGGCGGCCGGAGAAGCGGTGGTACGCGGTGCCGAGTACCGCAGCCTGGAACAGGGCGCCGATGACGACGCCGGCCCACGGGAGCGGGCCGGGCAGCGCCAGGAACAGCCAGGAGGTCGGGGCCGTGACCACGAACGCCCACACGCCGGCGAGGCTGGCGTCCTGGTGCTCGACGAACAGCAGGTCCGCTCCCACCCAGCCCAGGACGGCGGCCACCACCAGCAGGTAGCCCAGCGCCGCGGGGTTGAGCAGGTGGTGGCGCACCGTCGCGGCGAGGGAACGCTGCGGACCGTTCATGTCAGGCCTCCTGAGATCGTTTACCGGTTTCCCACGATCCCTCGAGTCGGCCGCGGCGGCCTGAGTAGCCGTACTCAAGTCCGCGGGCACGGCTACCCAGTCGCGGGGCCCCCGCCCGTCTCCCCCGCCGCCGTGGCCCAGCCGATGAGGGCGCCGCGCAGGGCGGACACCAGGCGGGCGGCGGCCTCGTCCTCCGTGCGGCCGCTCTTGCTGAGGTCGAGGATGTCGCGGGGGTCGAACAGGGCGTTCCACAGGTACAGCGCCTCGTCGCCCAGGTCGCGTCGAGGACGGTGAGGGCCTCGGCGAACCCGTCCTCGAACACCGCCCGTACGGCGGCCAGATCGATACCGGCGTCCAGCCTGCGGCGGTCGGCGCGCACGACTCCGGGGGCCAGGTCAGCGGGCGGGCAGCCGGACGCCCAGCTCGGACGCCGCCGCCTGGAGCAGCGGCACCATGGCGACCAGGTCGTCCATGCCGCGGCGGAAGGCGGGCGCGGCGGTGGACAGGGCGGCGAAGACGGTGCCGTCGGGCCGCAGGATCGGGACCGCCACGGCACGCAGGCCGGCGTGGTGCTCCTCGTCGGCGGTGGCGTAGCCGCGTTCGGCGGCGCGGGCGACCTGCTCACGCAGGACATCGCGGTCGGTGATGCTGTTCGGTCCGTGCGGGGTGAGTTCGACGCGGTCCAGGAGGTCGGCGCGTACGTCCTCGGGGGCGAAGGCCATCAGGACCTTACCCATCGAGGTGCAGTGCAGCGGGCCGTGGCGGCCCGGTTCGCTGCGCACGCCGACCGGCAGGGGGCCGTCCACGTAGTGCACGTACAGGTGCCGGGTGCCGTCGAGGACGGACATCAGGGTGGCTTCCTCGGTCTGCCCCGTCACGCGCTGCATCACGGGGAGGGCGGTGCCGGCGAATCCGTACACCTGCCCTGCCTGCTGGCCGAGCTGGAACAGGCGCAGGCCCGGCTTGTAGCGCTTGCCGTCGGCCTCGAACTCCACCAGGGCCTCGCGGCAGAGCGAGTTGACCAGCCGGTGCGCCGTGCTGACGGGGACGCCGCTCGCGCGGGCCAGCTCCGACAGCGTGATGCCGTGCGGGCGCTCGCCGACCAGGACGAGCAGCCGGATCGCCCGGCCGACGACATCGGTCGGTACCTCACTGGTGCTCACCCCGGCAAATTATCACTGGACGGAAAGCATTCCCACTCAGCGGTTGACATCACCGGCGGTCGATGCCGACGATGTTTTCCATTGAGCAGATACTTTTTCCACTGAGTGGGAAAATTGAGGGAGTCGCGTATGCCGCAGCGAGTGCTCACCACCCGGTCCGCCCTGCCCGGCAGGGGCCTGGACCGGCTCGCCGACCGCTCGGACCTGATGTGCTGGGACGGACGGGGCAAGCCGGAACCGGCCGAGCTGCACGCCCTCGCCGTCGGCGTGAGCGGCATCCTCTGCCTGGGCAACGACCGGGTGGACGCCGCCCTGCTGGACGCGGCCGGACCGTCGCTGAAGGTCGTCGCCCTGGCCAGCATGGGGTTCGACGCCGTGGACCGGGACGCGGCGGCCGAGCGCGGTGTCGTGGTCACCCACACGCCCGCCGTCCTCGCCGAGACCACCGCCGACCTCACTTTCGCGCTCATCCTGTCGGCCCGCAGGCGGCTCACGGCCGCCCGCGACTCCCTCGCCGCCGGACGGTGGGACCTGTTCCGCATGGACGACTACCTGGGCCTGGACATCCACGGCGCCACGCTCGGCGTGGTCGGCTACGGCCAGATCGGGCGCGCGGTGGCACGGCGGGCCCAGGGCTTCGGCATGCGGCTGCTGCACCACGACCCGTACGCGCCGGACGACGACCTGTCCACGGCGGTGGACCTGCCCACCCTGCTCGCTCAGGCCGACGTGGTCTCCCTGCACGTCCCGCTGACCCCGGGGACGCGCCACCTCGTCGGCGCCGCCGAGCTGGCCGCCATGAAGCCCACCGCCACCCTGGTCAGCACCTCGCGCGGTGGCGTCGTGGACGAGGACGCACTGCTGCGGGCGCTGCGGGACGGGGTCATCCACTCCGCCGGCCTGGACGTCTTCGAGCGCGAACCGATGGGCGCCGAGCTGTCGCCACTGGTCGGCGAGCCCAACGTCGTGACCCTGCCGCACATCGGCTCGGCCACCGAGGCCACGCGGGCCGCCATGGTGGACCTCGCGGCGGACAACGTCCTCGACGTGCTGTCCGGCCACCCGGCACGCACGCCCCTGCCGGGCAGCGCCGCGCTGCCCTCCGCCCCGAGCCCGGCCTGAGAGGACGACCGAGATGACCCACCCCCTCTTCGACGTCACCGGCAAGGTGGCCCTGGTCACCGGGTCGAGCCGCGGCATCGGCCGGGCGCTGGCCAGGGGCCTGCTGGAGGCCGGCTGCACGGTCGTCCTCAACGGCCGCGACTCCGAGGCCCTGGAGTCCGCCCGCAAGGAACTCGCCGCCACGTTCGGCGACGCGGTCCTGGCGCAGGCGTTCGACGTCACCGACTCCGCCGCGGTCGCCGACGCCGTCACCCGCATCGAGGACCGCGCCGGGCCCATCGAGATCCTGGTGAACAACACGGGCGCCCAACGCCGCGCCCCGCTCCTCGACTTCACCGACGAGGACTGGCACGGCCTGCTCGACACCAACCTCACCAGCGCCTTCTTCGTCGGCCGCGAGGTCGCCCGGCGCATGGTGCCCCGGGGGCACGGCAAGATCATCAACATCTGCTCGCTGCAGAGCGAGGCGGTACGCCCCGGCATCGCTCCCTACTCGGCGACCAAGGGCGGCCTGAAGATGCTCACCAAGGGCATGTGCGCCGACCTCGGTCCGCACGGCATCCAGGTCAACGGCATCGGTCCCGGCTACTTCGACACCGAGCTGACCTCCGCGCTGGTCGCCGACGAGGAGTTCAGCGCCTGGGTGCGCAAGCGGACCCCGGCCGGCCGCTGGGGCAAGGTCGAGGACCTCGTGGGCGCCCTGCTCTTCCTCTCCTCCCCGGCCTCCGACTTCGTCAACGGGCAGCTGCTGTACGTCGACGGCGGCATGCTCTCCGTCCTGTGACCTCCAAGGAGTCGTCCCTCATGCATGCGTGTGTTGTTCACGGAGCCGGCGACCTGCGGGTCGAGGAGCGGCCGCCCGCCGACCCCGGGCCGGGCGAGATCACGGTCACCGTCGCGCTCGGCGGGATCTGCGGATCCGACCTGCACTACTACCACCGGGGCCGGGTCGGGGACTTCGCCCTGCACGAGCCGATGGTGCTCGGGCACGAGGTCGTCGGCCACGTCGCCGCCCTCGGACCGGGCACCGAGGGACCGGCGGTCGGCACCCCCGTCGCGGTCCACCCCGCCACCCCGTGCGGCACCTGCCCCGAGTGCGCGGGCGGCAGGCGCAACATCTGCGCCCACACCCGCTACCTGGGCAGCGCCGCCCACACCCCGCACGTCCAGGGCGGATTCGCCCGGCTCATCAACGTGCCCGCCGAGCAGATCCGGCCGCTGCCGCCCGGGCTGAGCCTGCGTCGCGCCGTGCTCGCCGAACCCCTGTCGGTGGCGCTGCACGCCGTGCACCGCGCGGGCGACGTGAGCGGCAAGCGGGTCCTGGTCACCGGCGCGGGCCCCATCGGATGCCTGGTCGTGGCGGCGCTGCGGCACGGCGGCGCCGCCGAGGTCGTCGCCGCCGACCTCTTCGACGAGCCGCTGCGGATCGCCGCCGCGGTGGGCGCGACGGCCACGGCCCGCGCGGACCGGGCCGACGACCCGGCCTGGTCCGGTGCCTTCGACATCGCCGTCGAGGCGTCCGGGGCACCGGCCGGCCTGCGCACCTGCGTGGAACGGGTACGCCGTGGCGGCACGGTCGTCCTGCTGGGCCTGCTGCCGCCCGGCGAGGTGGGCCTCCTGGGCAACGTCACGGTCACCCGCGAACTCGAACTGCGCGGAGCCTTCCGCTTCGACACCGAGTTCGACGAGGCCCTCTCACTCCTCGCCGGGGCCCTGCCCGTGGAGCCCGTCGTCACCCACACCTTCCCCCTGGACCAGTCCGTCACCGCCTTCGACATGGCCCAGGACCGCACGGTCGCCTCCAAGGTCCTGCTGGACCTCTCCGGGGCCTGACGGGGCGACGACCCCGGGAGGGGCCCGGCCGATGCGGTCGCTCTCAGGGCCGTGCCGCCGGAACGGTCGGGCCCAACAGTGCTCGGGTCGCCGCGTGTTGGGGTGCGGTGAAGATGTCGGCGGTGGGGCCTGACTCCACGGCGTGGCCCGCGTGCAGGACGGTGACGGTGTCCGTGCGGTCGGCGATGAGGGGGAGGTCGTGGCTGATGAGGACGAGGGTGGTGCCGCGTCGCTCGCGCAGGTCGGCGAGGAGGTCCATGATGGACCGGCCCGTTTCGGGGTCGAGGGCGGACGTGATCTCGTCGCAGATGAGGACGTCGGGCTCGGCGGCCAGTGCCCGTGCGACGGCGACCCGCTGGCGCTGTCCGCCGGACAGCTCGTGCGGGTAGCGGTCGGCGAACTCGGTTGGCAGACCGACCTGTTGGAGGAGGTCGGCCACCCGGTCGCGGACCTCCCCCGAGGCGCAACGGCGGTGCAGGCGCAGCGGTCGGCCCACGGCGGCGCCGACGGTGCGGCTGGGGTTCAGCGCGCCGAGCGGGTTCTGCGTGACGAGTTGCAGCCCGCGCCGCTGGTCGCGGGTGCGTCCGCGCAGGCCGGTGCTGAGCGCGGTGCCGGCCAGGTGGACCGTGCCGGAGGTGCCGCGTTGGAGTCCTACGACGGTGCGGACGAGGGTGGTCTTGCCGGAACCGGAGACGCCGACGATGCCGGCCGCTGAGCCGGGGGCGACGGTGAGGCCGACGCCGGTGAGTGCGGGTGTGCCGCGGAAGCTGACGTGCAGGTCTCGGACTTCGAGGATCGGTGAACTGACCTTGGTGACCGGCGGGTGGGTGGGCCGCGCTGTGAGCGTGGGGTGTGGCGCGGGCCCGCCCGGCCCTGTCTGCCCCGTCACCCCTGTCGGACCCGGGTCGTGCGATCCGCCCACGCCCGCGGTGCCGAGTTCCACGACCTCGTCGGCGATCCGCTCGACCACTGCCGGGTCGTGGCAGGAGAAGGCGACGGCGAGGTGGTGTTCGCGGGCGAGGTGGCGCAGCAACTCGGCTATCTCGTCGCGGAGTTCGGGGTGCAGGCCGGCGGTCGGTTCGTCCAGGAGGAGGATGTCGGGGCGGCGGGCCAGGGCTCGGGCGAGGGCGACGCGGCGCTGCTGGCCTCCGGACAGGGCGCCGGGGCGGCGGGCGGCGAGCCTGCCGTCGTCCGGGAGGCGGACCTCGGAGAGGAGCGCGGCCACCGCTTCCGGGCTGCGGTCGGCCGAGAGTTCGCGGACGAGGTTGCGCACGCGCATCCGGGGGTTGAGGCCGGAGCCGGGGTCCTGTCCGACGTAGGCGAGGCGGGTGCCGCGCAGGGTGCGCAGGTCTTGCTCGGTGAGGGCGAAGACGTCGTGGCCCAGGACGTCGACGTGGCCCGCGGTGCGGGTCGTGCCGGGTGGCAGGAGGCCGGTCACCGCGCGCAGCAGTGTCGTCTTGCCGGCGCCCGAAGGGCCGGTCAGGGCGACCAGTCGGCCCGGGCGGACGGTCAGGGACGCCTCCCGCAGCAGGAACCGGCCGTCCGACGCGGTCACCGCGAGGTCCGTGACCCGCACCGCGGGTGTGTCGCTCGGCGGGCCCTCGGGCTTCGCGTACCGGTCACGCACATGGCTCACAGGACGGTCACCGCCTTCCGGCCGGTCTGGGGGGCGAGGGCGGCGGCCGCGAGGTTGACGCTCAGGGCGAGCAGGCCGATGGCGATACTGGGCGCGACGACGGACCAGGGGTTGAGGAGGATCCCGGGAGAGTTCTCGCGGATCATCAACGCCCAGTCGGCGGCGGGCGGTTGCGGCCCGACCTGGAGGAATCCGGCGGTGGCGACGAGGTACACCGCCGCGACGAACCGCAGACCGAACAGGGCGAGCAGGGTGGCGCGCAGGTTGGGCAGGATCTCGCGCGCGACCAGGTACCAGAGGCGTTCGCCGCCGGCGGCCGCCGCTTCGACGTACCCCGCCTCCGCGACCGGGGCCGCCGCGCTCGCCGCGAGCCGGACGGCGTACGGCACTCCGAGGACGACGGCGGCGGCGATGACGGCGAGCCGGCCGCCGCCGGGCCAGGAGAGGGTGACCAGCAGGATGCCCAGGACGGCGGGCAGCAGCATCAGCACGTCGGCGGTCCGTTCCACGAGCCGTCCGACAAACGGGCGTACGGCGCCGATCGCACCGAGGATCGCGGCCGCCGCCGTGACGAGTACCGCGACGAGCAGCGACGACAGCACGAGTTCGCGCCCGCCCGCCAGCAGCCTGCTGAACACGTCCCGGCCGAGCTGGTCCCCGCCGAGCAGGGCTTTGTCCGCTCCGACCTCCGCGTACGGCGCGGCCACCGGCACGTCCACGGCGTGCGGGGCGATCCAGGGGCCGATCAGGGCGAGGCCCGTCAGGAGCAGGGCGGGCAGGATGCGCAGGGCGAGGCCCCAGCGGGCCCGCGACCGGGCACCGGAGCGCCGGGCGGGCAGGTCGCGCGGGGTGACGCCCCCGCGGGCGGTCTTCTCGCTCACCGTCGGCCTCCCGTGACCGTGTCGCGTACGAGGTCGGCCAGGAGCAGCACCCCGGTGATCACCGCGCCGGACAGCGCCGTGACCCCGGCGATGACCGGGCTGTCGCGGTCGGCGACGGCCGAGGCGAGGACCGTACCGATGCCGGGGTAGTTGAAGATGGTCTCCACGACGACCGCGCCGCCCAGCAGCATGCCGGTGGAGGTGGCCAGGCCCGCGGCGACGGCGGGCAGGGCGCCGGGCAGCACATGGTGGGTGAGGACGCGGCGGGGCGGGAGTCCGTCGAGGACGGCGGTCTCGACGTGCGGGGCGCGGGCCTCGTCGGCGAGGGCGGCCCGCACGATCCGGGTGTTCCAGCCGACCTGCGGGACGGTCAGGGCGAGGACGGGCAGTACGAGCATCTCCCAGGACGCGGGGGATCCGTCGGCGTCGGTGAGGGTCACCGCGGGCAGCCAGCCGGTCCACAGCGACAGCACCAGGACCAGGGCCACCGCCACGACGAACTCCGGCAGGGCGAGGACCGCGGTCGCCGTTCCCGACACGGTTCGGTCCAGGCGTCCGCCGGGCCTCAGCGCGGCCCAGCAGCCCAGGGCGAGGGACAGCAGGGCCGTGAGCAGCAGGGCGACGCCGCCGAGCAGGAGGGTGTTGGGGAAGGCGGTGGAGAGCAGGTCGGTGACCTTCTCGCCGCGCGCCGAGGTGCCGAGGTCGCCCGTGGGCAGGCCGGTCATCCAGTCCCAGAAGCGTTCCAGGACCGGGCGGTTGAGCCCGAGCAGCTCACGGCGCTCGGCGAGGTCGGCCGCGCTCTCGCCGCGTTCGGAAGTCGCGTTGGCGGCGTCACCGGGGAGCAGTTCGACGGTGACGAAGACCAGCGCGAGCAGCAGCGCGAGGAAGGCGGCCCGCTTCACCAGCGTGGCGCCGACGCGGGCCAGGAGCAGGGCGGGGCCGCGCCCCGGCCTCCTCTCCGGAGTGAGCGGGGAGGAGGCCGGGGTGGCGGTGTCGGGTGTCAACTGGCCAGCCATGCGCCTTCGAGCTGGACCCTTCCGTATCCGGGCAGCGTCGGCAGTCCGCGTACCTTGGCCCCGGCGAGGTCGATGCCGTCGGCCATGCCCCACAGCAGGTAGCCGGAGCTGTCGTACTCGATCTGCTGGAGCTGCTTGAGGAGTTGGGTGCGCTCGCTGGCGTCGGCGGTGCCGATGGCCTTCTGGTACGCCGCGTCGAACTCCTTGGACTTCCAGCCGGCCTCGTTGGTGGCGCTGGAGGAGACCATGGTCTTGCTGGCGAAGAAGATCACGGAGTCGTTGGTGCCCCAGTAGCTGGTGTAGAGGTCGCCCTTGAGCCAGGTCTTGTCCCAGAAGACGGCGGACTCCTGCTTGACGACCTTCACCTTCACGCCGGCCTCGCGGACCTGGGTGGCGAAGAGGGTGGCCGACTCGGCGAGGCCGGATATGTCCTCGGTGGTGAGCAGTTCGTACGTCCTGGAGGTGTCGAAGCCGGCCTCCTTGAGGAGCTGCCTGGCCCGGGTGAGGTCGCGGGCGCGCTGCGGGATGCCCTTGTCGTAGGCGGGGTCGCCGGTGCCGAGGATGTCGTTGGCGACGGTGCCGTAGCCGGAGAGGACCTGGTCGACCATGGCCTCGCGGTCGACGGCGAGGCGGAGTGCCTCGCGCACCTTGGGGTCGGCGAAGGGACCGTCGGCGGTGCGCATGACGATGGGCATCGCCATGTCGTTGGGGCGGCGCACGGTCGACACGTCCTTGCGGGCCTTGGCCGTTCGGGCGGCGACCGCGCCGACGTTGGAGGCGAGGTCGATCTGCCCGGCCAGCAGGGCGTTCGCCATGGCCTGGGGGCTCTCGAAGATCTTCACCTCGATGGCGTCGAGGTACACCTCGCCGCCGTACCAGTCGTCGTTGCGGACCAGGCGGGCGTTGCCGGAGCGGAACCAGTCGAGCTTGAAGGGGCCGGTGCCGGGGGCCTTGGCGATGTCCTTGTCGGTGGTGCCGTCGGGGACGACGAAGGTGGTCAGGCGGGTGAGCAGGGGCAGTTCGGCGTTGGCGTAGTCGGAGACCAGGACGACGGTGTCGGTGCCCTCGGCGGTGATGTTCTTGGCCTGGATGCCGGGCAGTCGCGAGGCCCCGGAGGGGGTGGCGCGCAGGCGCTTGAGCGAGAAGACGACGTCCTTGGCGGTCACCGGGGAGCCGTCGTGGAACTTCGCCCCCTGGGCGATCTTGAACTTCCAGGTCTTCAGGTCCGCGGACGGCTGCCAACTGGCCGCGAGCCGGGGCTCGGTGTTCGGCTTGGTGCCGGGCACGGTGAGCGTGTCGTACACCAGGCTGAGGATGAGGTAGTCGCTCTCGTTGGCCTGGGAGCCGTGCGGGTCGCGGGTGATGGCGCCGGGCCTGCCGAGGGCGCCGACGCGCAGGGTGCCGCCCTTGCGGGGCTTTGCGGAGCCGCCGGTGGCGGACCCGGCCGGCTCGGCGTCATCGCCGCCGCCGCAGGCGGCCAGCAGGGCGGTCGCGCCCACAGCGCCACCGGCCCACAGGAGTTGACGTCTGGTCAGGTCCACTTCGTCCTCGATTTCACGCGTGGCTCAATTGCTTAGGTTTGCCTACCCTGAATCGCATGGGGTGCACAAGGGGGCAGGCAACGTGATCTAGATCAAACTTAGGTAAGCCTTGCCTACTACCTATGGGGTCGCTATGTTTCCGTTCGGCTAACGCGGCTTCCCTCGACGGAAGCCCCCACCGCCCGCACCCCCACCCGCACCGGAACGGACGGTTCACCATGCCGACGGCAGCCACGCCTGTACGTCAGCTTCACCCCCAGGCCGTGACCGAACTGCTCAGCACGGCCCGCACCCTGCTCGACGCCTTCGACGGCGCCTCCACCCACCCGGGGCTGCTCACCCAAGTCCCCACTGCCGCAGCCGCGTTGAGCGACGACATCCGCCACGCCTGCCGCCCCGTCGACACCGCCGACGGTCTCTTCGTCCTGCGCGGCCTCCCGGTCGACGACGAGGCCATCGGCCCCACCCCGGACCACTGGTCGACCGCCCGGAACGCCGGCGCGCTCCACGACGTGGTCCTGCTCCTGCTCTCCACGGTCATGGGGACACCGCTCGCCTGGGAGGGCCAGCAGGACGGCCGCTTCGTACACAACATCGTGCCCTCGCCCGGGCACGAGGAGGAACAGACCGGCGCCAGCAGCAGTGTGCTGCTCAGCCCGCACACCGAGGACGCCTTCCACCCGGGCCGCGCCCATCTGCTGGTCCTCGGCTGCCTGCGCAACCCGGACGCCGTCGCCACCACGGCCGCCAGCATCCGGCAGATCCAACTCGACTCCGACGACGCCGAGTTGCTCAGTCGCCCGCTGCTGCCGATCCTGCCCGACGACGCCTACGCCGAGGCGCGGGGCTACGCCGGTGACCCGCCCCCCGTACCGACCGTGTGGCAGTCGCCGGACGGACCGACGCTGCGCTTCGACCCCGCCTACACCCCGCTGGACGAGGCGCCCGAGGAGCACCGCGCGGCCTACGGCCGGCTCGAGGCCGAACTGTCCCGGGTCTCCGTGGCGGTGGCCCTGACACCGGGTGACGTCCTGGTCGTCGACAACGACCTCGTCGTCCACGGCCGGGTCCCCTTCAAGGCCCGCTACGACGGCTCGGACCGCTGGCTGAAACGTTCCTCCGTGCGTGTGCCCGGCCGCCGTACCCGCCCACAGGCCGAGCGGTTCGAGCACGGCTATGGCCAGGCGGCCGTGGAGGCGTTCGCATGACCGACTCACACACCCCGGGGAGCACCATGGCGACCGACGACACGACCCTGCGCATCCTCAGCACCAGCGACGTGGCGGGCATCGACATCACGCTGTCCGATGTCGTCTCCGTCGTGGAGCAGGCGTACCGCACGCTGGCCGAGGGCAGGTCGGACAACCCGCGCAAGCTCACCGTCAAGCCGGAGGACGGCCACTCCGTCGCCTACGCGATGCTCGGCCGCGACGGGGTGCGGGGCGTGGTCGCGGTGAAGACGTCGTACAAGTACGGGCTGCACGAGGACCGCGACAAGCAGCACTACTACACGACGCTGACCCTGTACGACGACGAGAGCGGCCTGCCGGTCGCCATGCTGGACTGCGGCCGGGTCGGCGCGCTGCGCACCCCGGCGGTCTCGGCACTGCTGGCCCGGGAGCTGGCGGTCCCGGGAGCCCGCAGCGCACTTGTCATCGGCACCGGCACGCAGGGGCGGCTCGCGTTGCCGTTCCTGCTGACCACGCTGCCGGACCTGGAGCGGCTGATGCTGTTCGGCACGCACCCGGACGGCATACGGGCGGTCCGCGAGCAGTTGCACGCCCACTTCCCCGACCGTGAGCTGGAGGTCGTGACCGACCTGCGCGCGGCGGCCGGGGACGCGGACGTCGTGCTTGCCACCGCAGGACCCAACACCCCGGCGTCCGTGGACGCGGAGTGGCTCAAGCCCGCCGCGCTGTCCGTCCTCATCGGCTACGGCATCGGCCCCTCGACCCTGCACCGGGCCGACCGTGTGATCGCCACCAGCGCCGCCCAGATGCGCGTCACCGGCACCGACATGGCCGACGCCGACGGGCAACTGCGGGACGTGGACGCCGAGTTCCCCGAGGTGCTGGCCGGGCGGGCCGCCGGGCGCACGGACCCGGGGCAGCGGATCTTCGCGTACAACAGCGGGCTGGTCGTCACCGACATCGCGCTCGGGCACCGGTTCGCCCAACTCGCCCTGGCCCAGGGGCTGGGCACGGCGGTATCGCTGTGGAAGTGACGCCGGCACTCCCCTCGCACACCACACCCGAGGTGCGCGCGCTCCTCGGCGACGCGCTGCTGCACGAGCTCAGTCACGGGCTCGGCGGCCCGTACCACGTGCTGTTCCAGGGGCGCTTCGACACCAACGCGGCCGCGTTCCGCGAGGTGTTCACCGAGGCCGGCGTCGACGGCCGGGTCTATTTCGCGAAGAAGGCCAACAAGGCTGCCGTCTACGCCGAACGGGCCGCCGTGGCGGGCCTGGGCGTGGACGTGGCGAGCCACGGGGAGCTGCGCGAGGCCCTGGCGGCCGGGGTGCGCGGTGAGGACCTGGTGGTGACCGGCCCGGCCAAGGGCGACGACCTGCTGCGTGTCGCCGTGCTCCAGGGCGCGCTGATCGCGGTGGACGCGCTCGACGAACTGGACCGCCTGCTCGCTCTGGCCAGTGAACTCGACCGTACGGCACGGGTGTTGCTGCGCCGCGTGCCCCCACAGCAGCCGCACAGCCGCTTCGGTCTGGACGACGGCGATTTGCGCGGCGCCCTGCGGCGATGCGCCGACGGGCACGTCGACATGGAGGGCTTCAGCTTCCACCTCTCCGGTTACGACGTCCGTCAACGCGTCGACCTGGCAGCCGAGTTGATCCACCTGTGCGCCGAGGCCCGCACGTTCGGCCTGCGCGCCGACCGGATCAGCATCGGCGGCGGCTTCGCCGTCGACTACGTGGACGCCGAGGACTGGCGGCGGTTCGAGGAGAGCCGACGCCCCGAGCACTTCCACGCGGGCAAGTCCTTCGGGGGCTTCTATCCGTACCACTCCCCCGTCGCCGGCGCCGACGCCCTGCGTGCGATCCTGGCGGCCACCCCCACCGGTGAGGGCGCCGACCTGGCCACGCTGCTGCGGGCGGCCGGTGTCGCGCTGCTCGTCGAGCCGGGCCGGGCGCTGCTGAACCAGGCCGGGTTCACGGTGTTCCGGGTGCAGGGTGTGAAGGAGCGCGACGGGTACGCGGTGCTCACCGTGGACGGCAGCAGCCTCAGTCTGTCCGAGCAGTGGTTCGACAGCGAGTTCCTGCCGGACCCGGTGCTCGTGCCGGCCGGGTCCGGTCCGGTCGCCGACGCGGGGCCGTACCCGGCGTGCGTGGGCGCGGCCACCTGCCTGGAGTCGGACCTGCTCACCTGGCGCAAGATCCCCTTCCCCCTCCAACCGGCCGTCGGCGACCTGCTGGTGTACCTCAACACCGCGGGCTACCAGATGGACTCCAACGAGTCGCCGTTCCACGAGCTTGCGCTGCCGCCCAAGGTCGTCGTCGAACCGTCGGCCTCCTCCTTCCGCTGGCGCCTCGACCGCCGCCCCTCCTGAGACATCCCTGGAGCACCCATGGACGACCCCCTGTACCGGCCGCCCATCGTGCGGCAGGTCTCCGAACTCATCGGCGCCACCCCGCTGTTCGAGCTGTGCCGTACGGAGAGCGATGCCCGGCTGCTGCTGAAGCTGGAGCAGTTCAACCCCACCGGCACCGCCAAGATCCGGATGGCCCGGCAGATGGTCATCGACGCCGAGGAGCGCGGTCTGCTGCGCCCGGGCGGCCGGATCATCGAGTCGACCTCCGGCAACACCGGGCTCGGTCTGGCCGTCGTGGCCGCCGAGCGTGGCTACACCTTCACCGCCGTCGTCGACCATCACGCGGCCGTCGACAAGCTGCGCGCGATGAAGGCCCTCGGTGCGGAGCTGGTCTACGTCGCCGCGGACGGGGACGAGGAACTGGCCACCGCCGCCCGCGAGGACCTCGCGGAGAAGATGGCCGCCGAGTCCGACAACGCCTACTTCACCGAGCAGCACAACAACCCGGCCAACGGGGTCGGTTACCACCCGGTGGCCCGTGAGATCGACGCCGCCCTGGACGGCCGGGTCGACATCCTGATCGGCGCGGTCGGCACCGGCGGCGGCCTGTTCGGGACCGGGAGCGTGCTGCGCGAGACCGTGCCCGGGGTGCGGATCGTCGGGGTCGAGCCGAAGGGCTCGATCGCCTTCGGGCCGCCCGCGCACGACTACTACCAGTCCGGCACCGGCACGCCCGAGGGGGCGACGATCGGGGCCATGGTCGACTACACGCTGCTGGACGAGGGGGCGAAGGTCGGAGACGTGGAGGCGTTCGCCACCGCCCGGGCCGTCGCCCGCCGCACCGGTCTGCTCCTCGGCGGCTCGGCGGGCGGGGTGGTGTACGAGGCCCTGACCCGGATGTCCGCCCTGGCGCCGGGCACCACTATGGTCGCGTTGGTCAACGACGGCGGGGAGAAGTACATGGACACCGTCTTCGACGACGACTGGATGGCCGCGCGTGATCTCCTCTCCCCCCAAGTCGAGCGTGAGGTCGACGAGTTGCTGACCAAGCTCCGCCGCACCGCGGCCCCCGAGTCCCCGCAGGAAATGACCCCGCAGGAAAAGAACTGATGCCGCCCGCCCTCTCCCGCCTCCTCGTCGACGGCCGCGCCCTGGCCACGCTCGCCGTCCCGCTCGCGCTCACCCAGCTCGCCCAGGTCGCGCTCACCACCACCGACACGGTCATGATGGGCCTCATCGGCACCGAGGCCCTGGCCGCCGGTGGTCTCGCCATGGTCATCTTCAACCAGCTGCGGACCATGGGCGTGGGCCTGGTCACCGCCGTCGGCAACCAGGTCGCCGCGGCGGACGCGCGCGCCGAGAAGGAGGGCGCCGAGGCGGAGAGCGCCCACGAGGAGGTCCGGGACCTGGTCCGGGCGAGCCTGCTGCTGTCCACGCTCGCCGGTCTCGCGGGCGCGGTGCTGATGGTGCTGATCGGGCACGCCGTGGTGTTCCTCGGCCAGGACCCGGACGTCGTCGACGCGGCGAAGCCGGTGCTGTACGCGATGGCGCCCGGACTGGTGCCCTGCCTGTGGTTCCAGGCGATCCGCCAGTTCACGGTCGGCATGCGCCGCCCGCAGGCCCTGCTGCGCATCACGATCGCCTCGATCGCGGTCAACGCGGGCCTCAACTGGGTTTTCATCCACGGCACTTGGGGTCTGCCCAAGCTGGGCCTGCCCGGCATCGGGCTGGCCACCTCGTCGGTGTACACGCTGTCGTTCCTGGCGCTGTACGTCTCCGCCCGCCGCGACCCCGCGCTGGCACCGGTGCTGTCGCTGAGCATCTGGAAGACCCGCCCGGCCACCCTGCGCCGGCTGACCGGTCTGGGAGTGCCGATCGCCGCGACCTACGGCTCCGAGGCGGGCTTCTTCTCCGTGGTCGCGCTCCTGGTCGGCAGCTTCGGCACGGCCGCGCTGGCCGCGCACACGGCCGTCAACCAGCTCGTGTACATCGTGTTCCAGATCGCGGTCGGCCTCTCGCACGCCGCGTCACTCGGGGTGAGCCGCGAACTCGCCCTGGGCAACACGGCGGCGGCCCAGCGGCTGAAGTCGACGGCCCTGGCGTGCGCCGCCGCGGTCATGGCGGTGGTCGCGCTGGTCTACGTCACCGTGCCGAGCCTCGTGCTGGCGCCGTTCTTCGAGGGCGAGAACAAGTCGGCGACCGACCTCGCGACTCAACTCCTGCTGATCGCCGCGGTGATGCAGTTCTTCGACTGCACCCAGAACATCGGCGTGGGTCTGCTGCGCGGCCTCGACGACACCAAGGGCGGCTTCCGGGTCACCCTGGTCGGCTACTGGCTGGTCGGCCTGCCCACCGCCGCCCTCCTCGGCTTCGCCGCCGGCTGGCACACCGTGGGCATCTGGCTGGGGCTGCTCATCGGCCTCGCCACGACCGCGCTGCTGCTGCTGCGCCGGTTCGGGCGGGGGGTGGAGCAGCGGCGTGAGGCCGCGGCCGTGGCACTGTGAGGCGTGGGCGGCCGTGGAGCTGTGAGGCGTGGGCGGCCCCTGCCGCCCACCAGCCAATGTTGTGCACTTTCTTGACGACGGTAAGGATAGAGCCCTAGTTTCGCGGTGTCCTTCCCCCGGTCAAGGGAGACCGCGATGCCCCCGTCCCCCCTCGCATCACCGCCCCCGAACCGCGAACGAACCCGGCAGCTGCGCCGAGTCGCCCTCTCCGGACTGCTCGGCACCGCCGTGGAGTTCTACGACTTCCTCGTCTACGGCACCGTCGCCGCCCTCGTCTTCGGCGAAATCTTCTTCCCCGGTGCCGACCCCGCCGTGGGCACCATCGCCGCGTTCGGCACGTTCGCCGCCGGCTATGTCGCCCGCCCGCTCGGCGGCGTCCTCTTCGGTCACTTCGGCGACCTGCTCGGCCGCAAGTCCGTACTGCTGCTCACCATGGGCCTGATGGGCGGCGCCAGTTTCCTCATCGGCCTGCTGCCGACCTACGACACGATCGGCGTGTGGGCACCGGCCCTGTTGATCACCCTGCGTGTCGTCCAGGGCATCGCCATCGGCGGTGAGTGGGGCGGTGCCACCCTCATGGTCGTCGAGCACGCCGGGGAGCGGCGCCGCGGCCTGTGGTCCAGCTTCACGCAGATGGGAGCACCGCTCGGCTCCCTGCTGTCCACCGCCGTCGTCACGTTCGTCGTCACCCTCCCCAAGGACGAGTTCACGGCCTGGGGTTGGCGCGTGCCGTTCCTGCTGAGCGTGGTGCTGCTCGGCGTCGGGCTCTTCGTACGGCTGAAGGTGGTGGAGAGCCCGCTGTTCGCCGAGGTGAAGCAGGATCGCGCCGAGTCCCGGCTGCCGATCCTCGACGTACTGCGCCACCCGCGCCCGGTGCTGCTGGCCTGCTGCGTCGGCATCGGCGCCTTCACCGCCCAGTCCCTGCTGACCAGTTACATGATCGCGTACGCCACCGGCATCGGCTACGCCCGCCCGCAGGTGCTCACCGCGCTCACGGTCTCCGCCTGCGTCGCCCTCTTCGTCCTGCCCTGCGCCTCCGCGCTCTCCGACAAGGTCGGCCGCCGCCCGGTCGTCCTCGCCGGAGCCCTCGCCTCGGCCGCGCTCGCCTTCCCCGTGCTCGCGCTGGTCGACTCCAGGTCTCCCGGGCTGCTGATCCTCGCCGTCGTCCTCGGTCACGGCATCGCCCAGTCGACGATGTACGGCCCGCTGGGCGCCCTGCTCAGCGAGATGTTCGGCACCCGGGTCCGCTACACCGGCGCCTCCCTCGGCTACCAGGGCGCCACCCTCATCGGCGCCGGCTTCTCCCCCATGATCGCCACAAGCCTGGTGGCCGGCAGCGGCGGCGGCACCCCCGTCGCGCTGCTGATCTGCGGAGGTTCCCTCATCACCGCACTGACCGTCTGCTTCGTGCGCGAGACCAGCAAGGCGTCCCTCACCGAAGCCACCGAACGCCCCACCGCCCCCCACACGGAGGAAATCACCGCATGACCCGCCCCCGCACGGCTCTCGTCGCAGCCCTCCTGCTCGCCGCCACCGTCCTCCCCACCTCCGCCGTCGCGTCCGCCGCCGACACCACCCACGTCGACGGCCAACTCCCCTCCGGCGCCGCGTACATGATGGACGTACCCGCCGACTGGAACGGCACCGTGCTCCTCTTCAGCCACGGCTACCGCCCGGGGGGCGCCCCCAACCCCGCCCAGAACGCCCCGAACGACGCCACCAAGGCCCTCCTGCTCGACAAGGGCTACGCCCTCGTCGGCTCCTCCTACGCCACCACCGGCTGGGCTGTGACGGACGCGGTGCCGGACCAGCTCGCCACCCTCGCCCTCTTCAAGGAACGTTTTGGGCAGGCCCGTAGCACCATCGCCTGGGGACAGTCGTACGGCGGACTCGTCACGACCGCCATCGCCGAACGCGCCCCGCAGCGGATCGACGGATCCCTCGCCATGTGCGGCCTCGTCCACGGCGGCGTCGCCAACTGGAACAACACCCTCGACCCGGTCTTCGCCGTCAAGACGCTCCTCGCCCCCGGATCCGGCGTCCCCTTGGTGAACATCCCGGACCAGGCGGCCGCCACCACCGCGGCCAACACCCTGGCAGCCGCGGTGGATTCGGCGCAGACCACGCCCCAGGGACGGGCCCGCGTCGCCCTCGCCGCCGCCCTGCACAACATCCCGGTCTGGAACGACCCGTCCCAGACCCGGCCCGCCGCGACCGACTGGGACGCCCAGCAGGCCAACCAGTACTCGGCCCTCAAGGGCCTGATCCAGATCCCCGCGTTCAGCCGGCGGCTGGAGGCCGAGACCCGGGCAGGCGGCAACATGTCCTGGAACACCGGCGTGGACTACGCGAAGCTCCTCGGCCAGTCCTCCGTCCGCAAGGAGGTCACCGAGCTGTACAAGAAGGCCGGTCTCTCCCTGCGCAAGGATCTCGCCACGCTCAACAAGGCCCCGCGCATCGGCGCCGACCCGTCCGCCGCCGCCTGGATGAGCCGCACGAGCGCCTTCACCGGCAAGCTGACCAAGCCGCAGCTGGACATCCACACCACCGGCGACGCCCTGGTCCCCGTCCAGACGGAGAGCGCCCTGAACCGGGCGGTCACCGCGGCCGGCTCCGCGCCCCTCCTCCGCCAGGCGTACATCGACAACGCCGGCCACTGCACCTTCAGCCCCGCCGAACAGCTCGGGGCCCTGCACACGCTGGAGGACCGCCTCGCCACCGGCAGCTGGCACGGCACCGACCCGGACTCCCTCAACGCGAGCGCCACGAAGGCGGACCCGACGACCCCCGCCCGCTACGTGGCGTACCGTCCCACCCCCTACCTGCGCCCCTACGACCTCGCCCACCCCACCGACGGCCGATGACCTCCGTACGACCGCCCGCCGGGCTGTCGGTGGGCGGCCGTACGCTTGCCATCGTGGAGAACGACGACATCCTGGACACCTCGGACGGACCGCAGCAGCGTCCCCAGTCGCTCATGCTCACCTTCTTCGGCAACCATGTCCTGGAGGAGGGGGACCTGTGCGTGTACTCGGGCAGCATCATCGACGTCCTCGGCCGCGTCGGGGTCGGTGAACAGGCCGTACGGTCCACGCTGACCCGCATGGTCAACCGGGGCCTGCTGCGGCGCCAACGCGAGGGCCGCAGGATGTACTTCGGTCTCACCCCCCAGGCGACTCGCGTCCTGGAGGACGGCCGCACCCGCATCTGGAGACAGGGCGCCGTCAACGACGACTGGGACGGCTCATGGACGCTGCTGGGCTTCTCCCTCCCCGACTCCTGGAAGCGCCAGCGCCACGACCTGCGCTCACGGCTCACCTGGTCCGGATTCGGCGCGCTGTACAGCGGCCTGTGGATCGCCCCCGGGGACGTCGACGTCTCCGCCGTCGTCGCGGAACTCGGTCTGACCGACCACGTCAAGATCTTCCATGCCCGGGCCGACGGTGCCACGGACATCGAGCTGATGGTCCGCGACACCTGGGACCTGGAGAGCGTCGCCGCCCGTTACGTCACCTTCGACAAGCGCTGGACCGCCCATCCGGTCACGGGAACCGGAGACGACCCGATCGCGACGCGGCTGCGACTGGTCAGCGAATGGCTCTGGACCATCCGCACGGACCCCCGACTCCCCGCCCGGCACCTGCCCCCCGCCTGGCCGGCCCGCGCCGCCCAGGACACCTTCCGACGCGTCGCGGAACAGACCGAGGCACCCGCGCGGGGCATGGCCCGCGAACTGCTGGAGACGACCCCGGTGCGATAGGGAGCAGCGCCAGGGGGCCTCCCCCCTTCCTGTCGCCCCTCCCGCCCATGGGCATCAGCCCTCGCCGGCCTGCTCCAAGGCGGCGCGCAGCAACGTGGCCATCGATCGGCCGGCGACCCGCAGCGGCTCCGGATCTCGGGCGGCCCGGGAGAGTACGAACGCCCCCTCCAGGATCATGATCATTGACTGGGCGAGTGACCGCGCGGCGTTCTGGTCGGGCACCCAGCGGCCGAACCACTGTGCACCGGCGACGACCCACTCGGCGAAGACCTCCGCCGTCGCGACCCGCAGGACCTCATTGGTACTGGCGACCTCCAAGGCCACCGTCGCGATCGGGCACGCGTCGGCATAGTCGGTCGCGGCGAGGTCGTCCGCGGCCGCCTCGAAGGCGTGCGCGACGGACTCGACCGGGTCCGCGACGCTGTCCAGCAGTTCCAGCACCATCCGGCCGTACGCGGCTCCGGACGTGCGGATCGTCTCCTCGGCCAGTTGCTGCTTGCCGCCGGGGAAGAAGTGGTAGATCGAGCCGAAGGGCGCGTCCGCCTCCGTCGCGATCCGCTTCAGGCCGGTGCCGGGGTAGCCGTTGCGGCGGAACAGCACCGTGGCCGTACTCTCGATCCTGCTCCGTGTGTCCGGCTGTCGCTGTCCCATTTACCTGTCACCCTTCGTCCTGTCAGACTACAGTAGAACGATCTATCAAGTGGGGGCATGATGCCGGAGATCGAACTGTCGTCCGGACCGATCGACTATCAGGACACCGGCGGTGCAGGGCCGGTGCTGGTGTTCGGCCATGGCCTGCCGATGAACGAGACGCAGTGGCGCAAAGTCGTACCACTGCTGGACGGATATCGCTGCATCCTGCCCACACTGCCCCTCGGCGGTCATCGTCGGCCGATGAACCCGGACGCCGACCTGTCCCACCGCGGTGTCGCACGACTGCTGGGCGAGTTCGTGGAACGGCTGGGCCTGGACGAGGTGACCCTCGTCCTCAATGACTGGGGCGGTGGCCAGTTCCTGGTGTCCGAAGAGCAGGGCCGAAGAGTGGCGCGGCTCGTGCTGGTGGCATGCGAGGCGTTCGACAACTTTCCCCCGGGACCGGCCAAGGCGGTGGCCACCGTGTGCAGGGTTCCCGGCGGCGTCCGACTGCTGACGCGGCTGATGCGCATCCCCGCGTTCCGGAACAACCGCAACGGATACGGCGGTATGAGTCTGCGCGGCATCCCGGACGAGATCATGGACGACTGGTTCGCTCCCGCGACCCGGAGCAGGGCCATTCGCCGGGACTTCGCCAAGTTCGCCACCTCGGCACCCAAGCGTGAGACCTTGCTGGCCTGGAGCGAGCGCCTACGCGACTTCGACCGCCCCGTCCTGGTCGTCTGGGCGACCGAAGACCGACTGATGCCGCGCGAGCACGGCGCCCGGCTGGCGGCGCTGTACCCGAAGGGCCGACTGCTCGAGATCGCCGACTCCTCCACCCTCGTCCCGGAGGACCAGCCAGAACGACTCGCCGAAGCCCTCACCGACTTCCTCATCAGCACCGGAGCGGAGCCGTACCGGCACACCGGCTGACCACAGGGCCGGTGGGCACTCCGCGGTTCGGGCGCGCCCCGCCCGCAGTGGCGGTCGTCGCCGAGGGGGCTACTGGGCGAACAGCGGCAGTTCTGCAAGTTCCGGCATGTCCGATCCGGGACGTCCCGCCGTCGCTGTCGCCGGGAACGCCCTTTCGACCTCCTGCCTGACGAGATCGCGCAGCCGTTGCCCGTCCGGCGCCAGGAGGTCGGGACAGAACACCGCGGTACGCCCGAACAAGGCGAGCGCCTGCTGTGCGCCCTGCAGGTCTCCCCGGTTCGCGGCGCCCCGGACCCCCTGGTACGCCGCCAAGAGGTCCGGGATGCCGGCCCAGTCGTCGCGCTGCGCCGAAGAGGTCAGCTGGTTGCCTGCCGTGCATGACGGCCCACCAGTAGATGCCTGCCAGCAGGGGATTCGGGTTCTCGCCACCGGCTGAGATCTCCCGAGCCAGGTCTCGGGTCGCCTCACCGATCGACCTCAGCTCAGCGACGGGCTCGGCTCCGAGCAGTCGGTCCATGAGCCCAGCTGGATCCCTTGCGGGGTTCGGACCACGACCGCCACCCCCACCGCCCCGGCCGCCGCCACCGCCCCCGGGCGGCGGTGGCGGCGGCCGTTGGGCGGTTTGCTCCCACCCGCCGGCTTCGCGAACCTGGGAGTGCCGGCTCCGAGAGGGCTCGGGTAACGGCATCGGAGCAGGCATGACCATGGACTCCCCCTTTGTCCAAGGATGCAGACTCCGTTCAAATTACTCCTGAATTGGCACCTTCTCCAGGGGTGTTCTGCCTGGGACCGTGACCAGGAGCGACGTGTTCGCCGCGTTGAAGAGGCGCGGCGTCCAGCACATCGTTCATGTCCGGGACTCCGGTCACGCTCACAGCATCCGTGAAGCCGGCGCGACCCAACTGCCGCCCAGCCTCACAGTCGTCGTCCTCGACAACGCCCACTTCGGCGAGACCGGCATGCAGCCCAGTCACCCGCATCGGGTCAGCCGCGCAGTTGTCGCCGTGCGGATGCCAGCAGGGAGCTGAGGTCGTCCGCGGAACGGACACCGCCGAACACGTAGTGGTCGGGGCGGGCGAGCACCGCTGCGCAGGCATGTCGGCGCATCCAGCTGTCCAGGACTCCGTGGTCCTCGTGGTACTCGTCCCGTCCGCCCGGCGCGGTGCCGTCGGTCAGGCGGACGAGGCGGATCGGGAAGCCGTTGTCGGCGTGGTGGGCGCGCAGGGCGGAGGCCACCGCCGCGGGGTCCGTGTCGTGCCGCGTCACCAGCCGGAAGTGGCTTCCGGTGAACTCGTCCAGCAGCCCGGTCCTCGCCTCGACGTCGGTCGCTCTGGGCTGCGGCAGGATGTCGCCGCGCGCGGGGAAGCCGTCGGGTGCGAGGAAGCCCGCGAGCAGGCCGGGGATCAGGGACTGCCGGATGGTCCCCTCCGGCTGTGCCGCCAGCTCCGCCAGCAGGTCAGCGTCGCGCTTGGCGGCGGTGGCTTCGTCGCGTTCGCAGATGACGTGGCCGAACTCCTTGGCGGTGAGCGTCACTTGACGTACGTGTGGCTCGCGCTCCTGCTGGTAGGTGTCCAGGAGGGTGTCGGCGGCGTCGGCGCGCAGGTGCAGGGCGAGCTTCCACATCAGGTTGGAGGCGTCGCGTATGCCCTGGCACATGCCCTGCGCGAGGAACGGCGGGGTCATGTGCGCCGCGTCGCCGAGGAAGAACAGTCGCCGCACGCGCCACTGTCCCAGGACGAGGGCGTGGAAGCGGTAGGTGGCGGCGCGCCACAGGTCGTATTCCTCGGGATCCAGCCAGCGGGAGAGCAGAGCGCGGATGAAGTCCGGGTCGGACACGTCCTCGGGGCGCTCGTCAGAATTGATCATGAACTCCCACCGGCGGTGGTTGCCCGGCCCGACGACGAACGTGCTCGGCCGCGCCGGTTCGCAGTACTGGACGTTCGTCCGCGGCAGGCCCTCCCCCGCGCCGGGGCGCAGCAACAGGTCCACCACCAGCCAGGGCTGGTCGAACTCCAGGTCGTCCATGCGCAGTCCCAGGCGCCTTCGCGACGGGCTGCCGCCGCCGTCGCACGCCAGCACATACCGCGCACGGAGCTCGCGCCGACATCCGGTCGCCTCGACCACCTCCACGGTGGCGCCCTCGCCGTCGAGCCGTACGTCCGTCACCTCTGTGCCGAGGTGCACGTCGACACCGTCGACCCGCGCGAGGCGTCGGCGCAGTGCGCCTTCCAGGCGGGGCTGGAGGAAGACGTAGTTGGGGGCCCAGCCGAGGGGGTGGGGTGGTGGGGCGGTGCCGATGCGCTTGATGACCTGACCGTCGCCGTTGTGGTACTCGGACGGCCGGTAGGGCATGACGTGGTCGGCGATCGCGTCGGCGAGGCCGAGGCCGCCGAAGACCCGCATCGCCTCCTGGTCGAACCCGACGGCGCGGGGACGGGGCTCGATGCCCGCGGCCCGGTCGAACGCCGCGACCCGCAGACCGAGGTCGTGCGCCAGGTTCGCGGCGGTGGCCCCGACGGGGCCGAGGCCCACGATCACCACATCGGCGTCAAAGGTGTCGGTCACGTGCAGGCCCTTCCGCGTCGGTCGGCCACTCGTCCCACGAGACACCTGGGACGGTATTGGTCAAAGGCCTGACCGTCAAGACCCTGACAATCCCCCCAGGGCCGAGAGGGCGGGGCTGCGGGAGCTCAGCGCAGTGCTGCCACGAACTTCCCGAGCCTGGTGATCCCCTCGCGCAGGTCGTCCGTGGACGCCGCGTACGAGAGGCGGACGTGCGTGTCCGCCGTGCCCACGCCGAAGTCCCGGCCCGGAGTGAGGGCGACGTGTGCCTCCTGGAGTGCCCGTTCGCAGAACTGCCAGGAGGTGAGTCCGGTGTCGCCGACGTCGAAGTAGACGTAGAACGCGCCGTCGGGCGGTACGGGGACCGGCAGTCCGATCGCCGCGAGGCCGTCGAGGACGAGCGCGCGCCGCTCGGCGAACTCGGCGCGGCGGGCCTCGCAGACCGCGAGGGACTCGGGGGTGAAGCAGGTCAGGGCGGCGTGCTGGGCGGGGGCGGAGGCGCAGAGGAAGTAGTTCTGGGCGAGGCGCTCCATCGCCGGGACGAGGGGCTCGGGGACGACGCACCAGCCGAGCCGCCAGCCGGTCATGCCGAAGTACTTCGAGAAGCTGTTGATGACGACGGCGTCGGGGTCGAAGGACAGCGCGCTGCGCGGTGGCCGGCCCCGGTCGTCGTGGTCGCTGAGGTTGAGGTAGATCTCGTCGACGATGCGCCAAGCGTCGCGTTCGCGCGCGAGGTCGCAGATCGCCGCGAGTTCCTCGGCCGGGACCGAGGTGCCCGTCGGGTTCGACGGGGTGGCGATCATGATGCCGCGCGTGCTGTCCGTCCAGTGCGCGCGCACGGATCCCTTGTCCAGTTGGAAACGGGTCTCGGCGCTGGTGGGGACGAGGGTGACGCGGGCGCCGAAGCTCTCGACGATCTGCCGGTTGCAGGGATAGGACGGGTCGCCGATGAGCACCTCGTCGCCGGGGTCGACGAGGGCGGCAGTGGCCAGCACCAGGGCGGCCGAGGCCCCCGCGGTGACGACGACCCGCGACGCGTCGACCTTGACGCCGTGCTGCTCCTCGTAGAACCGCGCGATCGCCTGCCGCAGCGCGGGCAGTCCGAGGGCCGGGGTGTAGGCCATGGGTCGTCCATCCATGGCCTCGCGCATCGCGCCGAGGACGGCCGGGGGTGCCCCGAAGTCCGGTTCACCGAGGCTGAGTTTGACGACGTGGTGCCCCTGTGACTCCAGCGTCGCGGCATGCTTGCCGAACTCCATGGCGTAGAACGGGGCGACCGCCCGGGCACGCTGCGAGATCCTCACGCCGCGACCTCCGGCTCGATGGCACTGGTGAGTGGGTTCATGTCGTCTTCCCCGGGTTTCACTGTTCGGGCTTGTTGACGCGGATCAGCGTCTGCTGTCCGGTGGCGACGAGCGACCGCCGCTCGCCCTGGACGGCGAACACCTCCAGCCGGCACACGGTCAGGGTCCGTCCGGACTTCAGGACCGTGCCCACGGCCTCGATGTGATCGCCCTCGGCCGGCGCCAGGAGATTGATCTTGTACTCGACGGTGAGGACCGAGGTGTTCTCGGGGAACAGGGTGAACGCCGCGTAGCCGCCCGCGCTGTCGGCGATGGCGCTGGTGGCGCCCGCGTGGAAGTAGCCGTGCTGCTGGGTCACCTCGGGGCGGCCGGGCAGCACGATGTGCACGCACCCCGGCGCGATGTGCGTGACCCGCGCCCCGAGGTGGCCCATCAGCCCCTGGCGTTCGAAGCTGGCCCGGATGCGCGCCTGCACCTCGGGCTCGGCCTGTTCCTGCTGCGTCTGGTGTTCCACTGCTCTCCTGTACGCCCGTTCCACTGCTCTGCTCTACGTCGGCTCAGGCCGGCCCGGCCGTGGTGCCGCGAACGACGAGGTGCGGGGTGAGGACGACCTCGCTGGGCTCGGTGCGGTCCTCGTCGAGGCGTTCGACGGCGGCGGTCACCGCATGGCGGGCCTGTTCCCTGGCGCTCTGGCTGACGGTGGTGAGGTTGAAGCAGCTCAGGCGGGAGAGGGTGTCGTCGTCGTAGCCGGCCACGGAGACCTCACCGGGGACGTCGACGCCTGCGCGGGAGAGGGCGGCGAGGACGCCGATGGCGCACTGGTCGTTGAAGGCGACGACGGCGGTGGGCAGCGTGCCGCCGTCGATCAGGTGGCGGGCGGCGCGTTCGCCGGCCGCTTCGGTGTTGTCGCCGGCGAGGACCCGGATGTGCGCGTCCAGGCCGTGCCGGCGCATGGCCGTACGGTAGCCGCGGCGCCGGTCGGTGGCGATGACGCCCCTGCCGCCGTCGACGTAGACGATCTCGCGGTGGCCGAGGCCGACCAGGTGGTCGACGATCTGGCCCACTCCGTCGTCGTCCGCGGTGCGGACCACGTCCAGGCCGGCGTCGGCGATCCGGCGGCCGACGACGATGACGGGGGACTTGCCGTCGAGGGCGGCGAGCGTGTCGGCGGGGGCGGTGGGGCCGAGCAGGATCAGCGCCTCGCTGCGGAAGGCCAGCAGCGTCTCCACGGCGGTGTGCTCGTCGCGGGTGCGGGTGAGGGTGCTCAGCACGAGGTCGTAGCCGACGTCCTCGGCGGCCGTGTGCAGGTGCTCGACCAGTTCGGCGTGGAAGGGGCTGTGGATGTCGACCATGACGCCGAGCAGCCGGGTGCGCCTGCTGGCCAGCAGGCTCGCGGTGCGGTCCGCCTGGTAGCCGAGCTCGGCGGCCGCCTTCAGGACACGCTGCCGGGTACGCTCACTGGGGCCGGCCACCCCGCGCAGCACCAGGGACACCGAGGCCGTCGACAGACCCACCCGCGCGGCCACGTCCTCCAGCCGGGGGCGCCTGTTCGTGCCGTTCCGGTGACGGGCGGAACCCATCTCGTCCACATGCGCCTCCCCTGGACAAACTCCTCGTGCAACACCCTTGACACCCTCGTGAAACAAGGTTGATAGTACCAGGACTTAAAGCGCTTTAAATTGTTCTGTTGTTCCGACGAAGTCAGCCCGGGAGCACGACGGCTCACTGCTCGCCGGGATCCGCCCGGCCATTGTTTACGACGCCCACAAGGCGCCGGTGACACGGCCCCGCGACGGATTCAGCCTGCTCTCCCCTCCCGCACACGGCCCCGGCCCCGGGCCGTCGCGACCGCCCCGGCCCGCCCGGCGGTCTCCCGATCCACCTCTCCCTCCCAGTTGCACAGTGAGGTGCACGCATCATGAACCGCACTCTTCTCCCCCGCTCCCGCAGAATCGCTCCCGCCGTGGCCGTGGCCGCCGCCGCGGCCCTGACCCTCGCGGGCTGTTCCAGCAGCTCCGGCGGCAAGAAGGCCGAGGAAGCCGCGAACCCCGTCTCCGCCGGCAAGGCCGACACCCCCCGCATGACGATCGCGATGGTGACCCACGCCCCCTCGGGCGACACCTTCTGGGACACCATCCGCAAGGGTGCCGAGGCCGCCGCGGCCAAGGACAACGTCAAGCTCATCTACTCCAACGACGAGAACGCCGGCGACCAGGCCAACCTGGTGCAGAACGCGATCGACCAGAAGGTCGACGGCATCGCCGTCACCCTGGCGAAGCCGGACGCCCTGAAGGACGTCGTCGCCAAGGCGGAGAAGGCCGGCATCCCGGTCGTCGGCCTCAACGCGGGCCTGAGCGTCTGGAAGCAGCAGGGCCTGCTGTCGTTCTTCGGTCAGGACGAGGCCGTCTCCGGCCAGGCGCTCGGCGACAAGCTCAACGGCACCGGCGGCAAGCACGCGCTGTGCGTGATCCAGGCCCAGGGAGACGTCAACCTCGAAGAGCGCTGCGCCGGCGTGAAGAAGACGTTCTCCGGCAAGACCGACATCCTCTACGTCAACGGCACCGACATGCCGTCGGTGAAGTCGACGATCACCGCCAAGCTCAAGCAGGACAGCTCCATCGACGAGGTGGTCACCCTCGGCGCCCCCGTCGCGATGACCGCCACGCAGGCGGTGTCCGAGTCGGGCAGCAAGGCCAAGGTCGCCACCTTCGACCTCAACAAGGACCTCGTCTCCGCCATCGAGAAGGGCTCCATCCAGTTCGCCGTCGACCAGCAGCCGTTCCTCCAGGGCTACCTCGCCGTCGACTCCCTCTGGCTCTACAAGACCAACGGCAACTTCAGCGGAGGCGGTGAGCAGCCGGTGCTGACCGGTCCCGCGTTCGTCGACAAGTCCAACGTCGAGACCGTGGCCAAGTTCGCCGCGAAGGGCACTCGGTGATGAGCATGACCCAGCAGGCTGCGCCGGCGGTGAGCACACCGCCGGCTCCCGGCCCGAAGCAGAGCGACGGGCGGACCAAGCAGCGCCCCCTGGCGCTCCGGCTGCTCGCCCGGCCCGAGGTCGGCGTCTTCCTCGGCGCCGTCGCCGTCTTCGTGTTCTTCCTCGTCGCTGCGCCGCCGGTGCGCGACGGCAGCTCGATGGCCAACATCCTCTACCAGTCGTCGACCATCGGGATCATGGCGCTGCCGGTGGCGCTGCTGATGATCGGCGGCGAGTTCGACCTGTCGGCCGGCGTCGCCGTGATCACCTCGGCGCTCACCGCGGCCATGCTCAGCTACCAGCTGACCACGAACGTCTGGGTCGGCGTGTTCGTCGCGCTCCTGGCGTCCCTGGGGGTCGGCCTCTTCAACGGCTGGCTGCTGGTCAGGACCGGCCTCCCCAGCTTCCTGGTCACGCTGGGCACGTTCCTGATCCTCCAGGGCGTGAACCTCGCGGTCACCAAGCTGATCACCGGCAACGTGGCCACGGACGACATCAGCGACATGGACGGCTTCGGCCAGGCCAAGAAGATCTTCGCCTCGACCTTCGAGGTCGGCGGCGTCAACGTGA
>NZ_JBIAPU010000029.1:0-158200 GCF_042888465.1 Streptomyces sp. NPDC002888
GGTTGTGCCCCTGCACCCCCTGTCCCCCGGGCCAAAAAACGTCGTTGAGGGCGGGGCCCGGGGGGGCCCGCCGCCGGCGCGGTTGGGGGGGGCCCCGGCGTGTCGTCCCCGATGCCGGGGACGACACGCGCGACTGCCGGCTGGTCTGGCCGGCGAGCTGACCGGTGCTCACCCCACGTGCTCCTTGCCCTGGGCGATCTGGGCGTTCATCTGCGAGTTCAGCTGGTCGGCGACCTTGCCGGCGGAGGTGCCGGACTTGATGGCGCCGGGCAGCACCTTGTTGATCACCCCCTCCAGAGCGGCCTGCTGGACGTACGGGGTGAAGGTCAGCACCGAGAAGTACGGAAGTTCCTGCTGCTGCACTTTGAAGGCCTGCTTCTGCAAGGTTGTGGCCTGCGGCATCTTCGGGCGCAACGACTTCAGGGTGGGGATGCCCACGCCGCCGGTGGCCCGGTCCTGGGCGGGCTTGCCGCCGAAGAACCACTCGAAGAACTTCCAGGCGGCGTCCTTGTTCTTGGCCTCCTTGGGAATCCAGTACCCGGCGGCGCCGAAGCACGGACTGATGCGCTTGCCGCCTCCCATCTGGGGCGCCGGAGCGAAACGCGACACCTTGGCCGTCTTGGCGTCGCCGCCAATGACTCCGCCGAACCAGTAGCCGTCACTGGCCATCGCCATTCGGTCGGCCTGGTACGTGGGCCAGTCCCACCCGTCCGGATTGGGGTTGCTCACGCTCGGACCGACGTTGTCCCGCGCGTACTCCATGTACCAGTTCAGTGCCTTGAGCGCCTCGGGCGACGAGAAGTCGACCGACGCAAGGTCCTCGGCGAACAGACTGCCACCGGCCGACGCGGTCATGTTCATCAGCGAGGCGAAGTTGCCCAGACCGGTGGCACTGAGCCCGTACACCTTGACCTTGCCGAGCCTGCGCTGCGTCAACCGCTTCCCCATGTCCAACCACTCGTCGTAGGACAGCGGCTCGGTCTCACTGGGGTAGTCCAGCTTGGCGGCGTCGAACATGTCGGTGCGGTACCAGAACATCCCGTCCTGGGAGTAGTCCTTGGCCATGCCATAGCGGGGGCCCGCGCCCTGCTTCTTGCCGTCGAAACGCCAGAGGTCGTTGACCGGGTCGAGGTCGGACGGCTTGAGCACCGTGCTCTTGGCGAAGTAGGGGTCGAGCTCGGTCATCAAGTCGCGCGCCGCGAAGTACGGCGTCTCCAACGCACCGACGCCGCGCACCACGTCCGGCGGGTTCTTGCCGGCCAGCATGGCGTTGAGCTTGGTGTCGTCCTTGATGATGAGGTTGATCTTCATCCCGAGCGCCTTCTGGGCGGCCTTGACGTCGATCTCGCCTTCCGTCGACATGATGGTGAGCGTCGTCTTCTCGTTGCCGCTGGAGCCGCTTCCGTCGTCCACCGAGGCGGCGCATCCGGGCAGGGCCGCTACGGCCAGCGCGGTACCGGCGGAGACGGCAAGGAAACGGCGTCTGTCGAGCGACCCCGTGGGTGAATTAGACATAGTTGTGCCCCATTCGTGTGGTGTGACGTGGATGTGGGATACGCGGAAGGCGGGTGCCACCGCGCCAGAAGACGCACAGAGAGAAGCGGGAGGAAACGCAGTTCCGCAGTCAGCCGTGGCGCACGGCCGCATAGCGAGGCGGGCCGGCTCCCGACTGGCCGACGAGCCCGGTGGCCGATCCGGCTTCGGAGGTGGTCGCCGCCGCCCCCTGATGCTCGTGCGCTCAGATCCGTCAGAGGAAGGCAGGCGGCGACACCACCAGTGGCGACCGCAGGGATCTCCCGCAGCGCTTCACCGCGCAGCTCACTCGTCAGCGGATGCCGTCGGCATGCACTGACTAGTGCGGACGGCCTGTGCACCGGCTCTTCGACGGTGTGGCGCCACGCCCCGCGACGCCCCACCCGTGCAAACCGGATGCGGAAAACTGCGGCGAACCGTAAGTCGGTCCGCCAAGCGGTGTCAATGGGTCCGGAGGTGCCGCCGCAGAATGCCCGCGGTACCGCGGTCGGACTACGTGGCGTAACACTCTTGACACCTCCGGCACCACGATGGCAGTTTCTTGTAGCGCTACAAGGAACCGCTTGGAACGGTACCGAAACGCCTCAAACGAGGCGACCATGAGCCGGTAACGCCGCACCACCCTGCTTGCGAACCCCGGAACCCCCTGTCCCGTCGCTGCCCGCCAACGCCCCGAACGCATCTCTCACGCCATCAGCCCGATACGCAGGAGTACGTCCGTGCCCAACGCGACCGCGGTGATCAACCTCGACATCGAGGGCCCGACGATCAGCCGCCATCTCTACGGCCACTTCGCCGAACACCTCGGCCGCTGCGTCTACGGCGGCTTCTGGGTCGGCGAGGACTCACCGATCCCCAACAAGGGCGGCATCCGCCTCGACATCGTGCAGGCACTGCGCGCCCTGAACATCCCCAACCTCCGCTGGCCGGGCGGCTGTTTCGCCGACGAGTACCACTGGAAGGACGGCATCGGCCCCCGCGACCAGCGACCCAGCATGGTCAACACCCACTGGGGCAACGTCGAGGAGAACAACCACTTCGGCACCCACGAGTTCATGGCCCTGTGCGAGCTGCTCGGTGCTGAGCCCTACATCAGCGGCAACGTCGGCTCCGGCACCGTTCAGGAGATGAGCGAGTGGGTCGAGTACCTCACCCGCGACGGCGACAGCCCCATGGTGCGGCTGCGCAAGGCCAACGGGCGCGACGAGCCGTGGCACGTAAAGTTCTGGGGCATCGGCAACGAGACCTGGGGCTGCGGCGGCAACATGCGCGCCGAGTACTCCGCCGACCTGGCCCGCCAGTACGCCACGTACTGCCGGGACCACGGCGACAACAAGCTCTACCGCATCGCCTCGGGCGCCCGCGACGACGACTACAAGTGGACCGAGACGCTGATGCAGCAGATCAGCTGCTTCGGCTGCGAGGCCACCCCGAAGAACTTCTTCCAGGGCCTGTCCTTCCACTACTACACGCTGGCCGGCCCATGGGAGGCGAAGGGCAGCGCCACCGTCTTCGACACCGACGACTACTACCGGACGATGGTCCAGGCCCGCAGGGTCGACCGCATCCTCACCGGCCACTCCACCGTCATGGACATCTACGACCCCGGCCGGACGGTCGGCCTCGTCCTGGACGAGTGGGGCACCTGGTGGGACGTCGAACCGGGCACCAACCCCGGCTTCCTGTTCCAGCAGAACAGCCTGCGCGACGCGCTCGTGGCCAGCACGCACTTCGACATCTTCCACAAGCATGCGGGGCGCCTGTACATGGCGAACATCGCCCAGACCGTGAATGTGCTTCAGGCGATGGTCCTCACCGACGGCGACGCGCTGGTCCTGACCCCGACCTACCATGTGTTCGAGATGAACAAGGGCCACCAGGACGCCGCCTCGCTCGCCGTGCACCTGAACGCGGACGGCGCCCGTCGGCACGTGGGAGACACCGACCTGGACACGCTGTCCGTCTCGGCCAGCGTCAAGGACGGCACGGTCCTGGTCTCCCTGTCCAACCTGGACGCCGAGGAACCGGCCGAGGTGACGCTCGACCTGCGCGGCGGCACCATCGGCGAGCCGGTCGCCCGCCTGCTTACCGCCGACAAGCTGCAGGCCCACAACACTGCCCAGGACCCTGTGGCGGTTGCCCCGCGCCCGTTCGACGCCGTGACCGTCACCGACCGGGGCCTGAGCCTGACGCTGCCACCCCACTCCTTCCTCACCCTCCAGGCCGCGATGGTCTGACCACCGGCATCCACCCACTCCGCCCCCTCCTCGCAACGCCGAACGACATACTCGGGGGAAGCCGTCACGGGACTCACAGAAAGGGGGCGCACATGGCAACGCTTCAGGATGTCGCGAAGGCAGCGGGGGTCTCACCGATGACCGTCTCGAACGTCATCAACAACCATCCCCATGTGCGAAGCTCGACGCGGGAGAAGGTCCTGGAGGCCATGGCCCGGCTCGACTACCGCGTCAACGTCGCGGCCCGCAATCTGGCCAAGGGCCGCACCGGAACCATCGGGCTGGCCGTTCCCGATGTGAACAGCCCCTACTACGGGCGGCTGGCGTCCGCCATCATCACCGCGGCCGAGCGCCGCAAGCTCAAGGTGAGCATCGAGCAGACCGACACCCGGGAGAACGAACTGGACGCGCTGTCCCTCTCGCGCAACCGGCTCTACGACGGGCTCATCCTCAGCGCCGCGGGCCTCGGACAGACCGACGCCGAGCGGCTCCGGGTGGACCACCCGGTCGTCATTCTCGGCGACCGCATCTTCGACGGACCCGTGGACCACGTCGCCATGCCCAACCTCGACGCCTCCCGAGCGGCCACCCGCCACCTGATCGAGCGCGGCTGCCGCCGCATCGCGATCCTGTGCGGGGCGGTGGACGAAGTCGACACCTCCAGCCTCCGGCTCACCGGCTACCAGCAGGCACTGCACGACGCCGGCCTGCCGTCCGACCCCGCCCTGATCCAGCACGTCGCAAGGCTCGACATGCCCGAGGGTGCTGAACGCGTCCGGGAGATGGTGGGGAGCGGGCTCGACTTCGACGGCGTGTTCTGCGTGAACGACTCCCTGGCCATGGGCGTGCTGCGAGGCCTGGCCGACGCCCGGATACGAGTGCCCGACCAGGTCAAGGTGATCGGCTTCGACAACGTCAAGGAGAGCAGATTCCTCATCCCGTCGCTCTCCACCGTCGATCCGGACCACGACGGCATGGCCGAGCGCGCCGTCGACCTGCTCATCAGACGCATCGAGCAGACCAAGCCCCCGGCCGGTCACGCGGAGTCCGTGGGCGACTTCTCGCTCGTGATCCGGGAGTCGACGGGCGGCTGAACTCGCCCGACCGAGCGACGCGCGCTGGGAAACTGGCCGTGCGACTGGTCAGGGGATCCTGCACTACTCATATCACCGCTGTCCTTCGGAGCCCGGTGTGCCAACTGTCGTGACGGCTGCAGAGCCGCCCGAGCCCCCTCCACAAACATGAGGAGACCCCGGTGCCCCGTAACCGGCGCCCCGCTTTTCCGTGACCCTGTGTACGACGGGGCCGCCGCCCCTGTCGCCGTCTGGAACCGCCAGACCGGCGAGTGATGGCTCGTCTACACAGGATCTTCGTAGTCAGTCCGCCGCAGCACCGGCCGATGGCATGGTCGTCGGGCTCGCCTGCCGGGTCCCTTTTTACGAGCCCCGACCGCGTGCTGATGGTGCGCACGATTGGTGGAGTCCACCGACACGGCCCAGTCGAGGTCCTCGTCGGCCTCGGCCTGGGCCATCAACGCGGTGAACACGCGCTCCCAGGGGCCGTCGACGGCCCACATCCGCAGCCGGTCGCAGACGCCCCGCCAGTTGCCGTCCGGTCCGGGAGCAACGGCCCGATCCGCGCCCACTGCGCGTCCGCCAACGACCCGCCCAGACCAACGATCCGATGACCTTGCCGAAATGGCCTAGTTCACCGGCCTGACGCTCGTTGGCCATCGAAAAGTTCTCTACTGGTGATGGCAGCCATCACAAGCAATCGTTGGATCTGAAATCTCGGCGAACCTACTGTCCCCTTAACGCCGCACCGCCCACCGCACCAACGGGCGGATGCCTGGACGAAGAGGACTTCGCCTTGCTGACAACGCGCCTTACCCACGCCTTCGGAATCGAGCACCCCGTCGTGCTCGCCCCCATGGACCTCGTCTCCGGGGCCCGGCTCGCCACCGCGGTGACCACCGCGGGCGGACTGGGCATGATCGGCGGAGGCTACGGCGACGCAGAGTGGCTGAAGCGGGAGTTCGCCGCCGCGACCGGCACCCGGGTGGGGTGCGGTTTCATCACCTGGAGCCTGGCCCGCCACCCCGAACTGCTCGACGTCGCCCTGGAGCACCAGCCGGCCGCGGTCATGCTGTCCTTCGGCGACCCGACGCCCTTCGCCGACCGGATCCGCGCCGCGGCCGTACCGCTGTTGTGTCAGGTCCACACGCTCGACCAGGCCCGTCAGGCCCTCGACGCCGGAGCCGACGTCATCGTGGCGCAGGGCGGGGAGGCCGGCGGGCACGGAGTCGGCACGCGGTCGACCTTCACCCTCGTACCCGATATCGCGGACCTGATCGCCGGCCGCTCCCCGGACACTCTCCTGCTGGGCGCGGGCGGGGTGGCGGACGGTCGTGGGCTCGCCGGCGCGCTCGCCCTCGGCGCGGACGGTGTCCTCGTCGGCACTCGCTTCTGGGCGACCGAGGAAGCCGTGGTCTCGGCTCGCGCCCACGCCCGAGCGGTGGCCGCCGGCGGTGACGAGACCATCCGCACCAGCGTCTACGACATCGTGCGCCGGTACGACTGGCCCGCCGAGTACAACGGTCGTGTGTTGCGCAACCGGTTCATCGACCGGTGGCACGGGCGGGAGGCGGAACTCGCCGCGCATCTCGCCGAGGCCGCCGAGGAGTTCAAGGACGCCGTCTCCCAGCAGGACTTCGACATCGCGAACATGATCGTCGGCGAGGGCGTGGGCCTGGTCCAGAAGATCCTGCCCGCCGGGGAGGTGGTGCGCCGGATGGCGCAGGACGCCGCCGCCCGTCTCGGCCGGTGGGCTCCGCAGACCGCCGCGGTCAGCGGCTGAGCCAGCGCTGTCCAAGAGGTCCCGCTGATGACCGGAACGTCATATCCCCACGCCATTGGCCCAGCAGCCCGAACTCCGGGCCTGTCTCCTGAGCGTGAGCATGGGCATACCGCGCACCCCTGCGTCTTAGCACTGCGCGCGACGCGATCGGACTCAACGTCCCACTGCTCGCCCTGAGTTCTTCCGCTCGTTCGGCGAGTGGAAGCGGTCGCCGCTCGGCGACCGATCCCCGCACGGCTCAGAAGGTGCTCGGTTCCGCACCCGGCTGAAGACCGGACCGATCCGGCTTCGGCACATCCGCTCGTTCCCGCACTCATGCGACACCGCCGCACCGGCGTCGGGAGGGATCTCCATGTCCAGTCCCCTGCCCCCGCAGACCTCTCCGAGAGAACTGCGCCGCATCATCACCGCATCCAGCACCGGCACGCTCATCGAGTGGTACGACTTCTTCGTCTACGGCAGCCTCGCCGTCGTCTTCTCCGGCTTCTTCTTCCCCACCGGCGAATCGAGCCTCGCGCTGCTGGTGAGCGTGGCGGCGTTCGGCACCGGGTTCGTCGTCCGTCCCCTCGGGGCCCTGTTCTTCGGCAGGCTCGGCGACCGGGTCGGCCGCAAGAAGACCTTCCTCTCCACGCTCATCGTCATGGGCGCGGCCACCACCCTCATCGGCTGTCTCCCGAAGTACGAGACCATCGGCGCGGCGGCCCCCGTGCTGCTGGTGCTGCTGCGCCTCCTCCAGGGCTTCGCGGTGGGCGGCGAGTACGGCGGCGCCGCCACCTACGTCGCCGAGCACTCCCCCGCAGACCGCAAGGGCTTCTTCACCAGCTTCCTGCAGACCACGGCCACGCTCGGGCTGCTGCTGTCCATCGGCGTCGTCGTCGCCTGCCGGCTCCTGCTGGGCGAGGACGCGTTCACCTCGTGGGGCTGGCGTCTTCCGTTCCTGCTCTCCGCCGTCCTCGTCGTCCTCTCCCTGAGGATGCGGCTGAAGCTCCACGAGTCGCCCGTGTTCACCCGCATGCAGGCAGAGGGCACCCTCTCCAAGGCGCCCATCCGCGAGACCCTCGGCAACCGCCGGTCCCTCCGCCTCGTCCTGACCACCCTGTTCGGCCTCACCGCCGGACTGGGAGCGGTCTGGTACACCAGCCAGTTCTACGCCCTGTACTTCCTGCAGAGCGTACTGAAGGTGGACTTCCTCACCACCAACATCTGCATGGCGGTCGCGCTGGTGCTGGGCACGCCCTCCTACCTTCTGTTCGGCCGGCTGTCCGACCAGTACGGCAGACAGCGCATCATCGTCGCGGGCCTGGCCCTGTCGGCCGTGAGCTTCCTGCCCCTGTACGCCTGGATACGCGAAGCCGCCACGAACCAGTCATGGGCGCAGGTCGTCGTGGCGGTGACGCTGCAGATCGTGTTCAGCGCCATGGTGTACGCGCCGACGGCCGCCTATCTGACCGAGCTGTTCCCGCCCCGGATCCGCTACACCGGCCTGTCCGTGGCGTACCACCTGGGCGCCGGCGTCTTCGGCGGGTTCATGCCGCTCATCGCGCTCTCGCTCACCACGTCGACCGGTAACCAGCTCGCCGGTGTGGCCTACCCCATCGCCGTGGCGGCCGTGTCCACCGTGGTCAGCCTGACGCTGCTGCGCGGCGGCAAGGACAACAAGCTCGTCCGGGCCGTGTGGAACGAGCTCGACGCACCCCGACCGGCCGACTCGCCGGAGCCCGCGCCCACCAGGTGATCCAGACCAGCGCCCGCCTCCCTGACACCGCGGGCGCTGCCACGGGGTTCCGCCACGCATCCGGACGTGGCGGAACCCCCCCCCCCCCCGCGCGCCCAGGGCCCCCCCGGCGGGGGCCCCCCCCCCCGCCGGGGGGGCCCGCGCGCGGCCCCCCCCCCCCCCCCCCCCCCCCCCCCCCCCCCCCCCACCCCCCACCTCACCAGAACCCCCCATCGCCCTGTGCCCCACACCGCAACCGCTGATCACTCGTCACGCTCAAGGAGTCCTCCGTGCCCCGTCTCCGCAGATCCCGTATCGCCCTGATCGCGACCGTCGTCGCCACCACCGCCGTCACCGCCGCGTGTACCAAGCGCACCGACGCCAACGGCTCGGACAACTCCGGCGGCTCCTCCGGCCGCAAGCTGTCCGTGATCGTCGTATCCGGCCCTCTGAGCGATCCGTTCTTCGGCGCCATGAAGACCGGCGCCGACAACGCCGGCAAGGAGCTCAACGTCTCCACCGAGTACCTCAGCCCGACGTCGACCGACGCCTCCGGCCCGACGCTCGCCAAGCTCATGCAGGCGGCCGTGGCGAAGAAGCCGGACGCGATCGTCGTGGGCAACTTCTTCCCCGCGGCCCAGGACCCCGAGATCAAGGCCGCGGTCAAGGCCGGCATACCGGTGGTCGTCATCAACTCCGGCCAGTCGAACTGGAAGCAGCTCGGCGCCCTCGCCTTCGTCGGCATCGAGCCGGTGGTCGCCGGCACCAGGTCGGGCGAGCAGTCGGCCAAGCTCGGCGTGAAGAAGGGACTGTGCGTCAACACGGTCCCGGGCAACCCCGCCCTGGAGCAGCTCTGCCAGGGCTACACCGACACGCTCAAGAAGAGCGGCGCCACGGCGAGTTCGCTGCGCATCCCGTACAAGGACGCGACCAACCCGACCAAGGTCACCCAGGCCATCGCAGGCGCGCTCAAGGCGGACAAGGACATCGACGGCGTCTTCACGACGGGCTCCATAGTCGCCGAGTCCGCGCTGACCGCGGCGAAGGACATCGGACGCAAGCTGACCATCGGCAGCGGCGACCCGTCCACCAAGGTCCTCAAGGACATCCAGGCGGGCAACATTCAGTACGCCATGGACCAGCAGCCCTATCTGCAGACGTACTACGGCGTCCTGATCGCCAAGCAGTACGTGCAGTACCAGATCTCCCCCTCCGGCAATGTGCTCACCGGTCCTCTGGTCATCGACAAGGACAGCGCGGCCGCCGTGCTGAAGATCAACGAGACGTACCAGGGCATCCGCGGTGCCGCCTGAGACGCCACAGCAGACTTCCAGTTTCAGGAGAGCGCACTCATGACCATCGACCAAGCGGCTCCGGCACCCACCGTGCCGGACGAGCAGAGCGAACCCCTCAGCACTTCACTGATCGCACGCACGGCACGGCGCCCGGAGTTCGGCGCGCTGATCGGCGCTGTAGCGGTGTACGTATTCTTCCTGGTGACCGCGTCCGGCGCGGGCTTCACCAGCGTGGACGGCACCGCGAGCTGGCTGAACACCGCCGCTGAACTGGGGGTGGTCGCGACGCCGGTCGCGCTGCTCCTCATCGCCGGGGAGTTCGACCTGTCGATCGGCTCCGTCGTCGGCGCCACGTCGGTGATCGTGGCCATCGGCAGCGCCACCTACACCATGCCCCAATGGGCGTCGATCCCGTTGGCCATCGGCTTCGGTCTGCTGGTGGGGCTCATCAACGGCCTCGTCGCCACCCGCACCAAGCTGCCTTCCTTCATCGTCACCCTGGGAAGTTCGCTGGTCGTGGGCGGTGGCGCCCTGGGTCTCAGCCGCGCCCTGTCGGGAAGTACCGCGGTGACGCTGACACCGGAGCCGAGCGTGCAGGCCGTGTTCGGCTCCAAGGCAGGGCAGTTCCAGGTCTCCATCGCGTGGTGGCTGGCGATCACCGTCGTCGCCTGGTGGGTGCTGACCCGCACCCGCACCGGCAGCTGGATCTACGCCACCGGTGGTGCCCCCGACGTGGCCCGGGACGCCGGTGTGCCGACCGCCCGGGTCAAGGTCGGACTGTTCATGGCCACGTCCGCCGGTGCCGCGCTCGTCGGCGTCCTGCAGACCATCGCCTACAGCGGGGGTGACGTGACCCGCGGTTCCAGCTTCATCTTCGACGGCGTGATCGCCGCCGTGATCGGCGGAGTGCTCCTTCAGGGCGGATACGGCTCCACGCTCGGCGTCATGCTGGGCACGGCGACCTACGGCATCGTCAGCATCGGCATCTTCTACACCGGCTGGAACACCGACTACGCCCAGCTGTTCCTCGGCGCGCTGCTGCTGGTGGCAGTGATGGCGAACAACTACTTCCGCAAGCTCGCACTGAGTGGCAGGTGACCGTCATGCCGACCCCCACGACCGACCATCCCCTGATCGAACTCCAAGGCGTCACCAAGAAGTTCACCGGTGTGACCGCCGTCGCCGACGTCTCGGTCACCGTCCGTCCCGGCCAGGTGCTCTGCCTCCTCGGCCACAACGGCGCCGGCAAGTCCACCCTCATCAAGATCCTCTCCGGGGTGTACACGCCGACCGAGGGCACCCTGTCCATCGACGGCGAGCCCGTGACGCTCGGCGGCCCGCGCGACGCCCTGGACCGCGGCATCGCCACCGTCCACCAGAGTGCGGGCACCGTCCCGCTGATGAGCGTGGCCCGCAACTTCTTCCTCGGCTCCGAACCCACCAAGGGCCGGGGTCTGTTCCGCCGCTTCGACGCCGCGACGGCGGGCCGCATCGCCTTGCAGGAGATCCAGCAACTGGGCATCCGCCGCATCCGCGACGCCGACCAGCTGGTGGGCACCATGTCCGGCGGTGAGCGCCAGGCCCTCGTCATCGCCCGCGCCCTGCACTTCGGTGCCCGGGTGCTGATCCTGGACGAACCGACCTCGGCGCTCGGCGTCCGCGAGGCCGAGATCGTCCTGCAGGCCGTCGAGTCCGCACGGGACCGCGGTGTAGCCGTCGTCCTGATCACCCATCAGGCCCACCAGGCCCTGCGGGTAGGCGACCACTTCGCCGTCATCGCCCACGGCCGGCTCGTCGCCTCGTTCGCGCGCGGCGAGATGGAGGCGGCCGAGGTCATCGACCTCATGGCCGGCGGCACGGTGATGGAGGAACTGGAGCGCAAGCAGGCATGAGCACAATGCACAGGCCGGTGGCGTCGGCGTCCGGCTACACGTCGCCCCGCTTTTCAGGCGTCCACGACGCCTTCGAGAGCAACCTCCGCAACGGCGACGACATCGGCGCCTCCGTCGCCGTCTACCACCACGGCGAGCTGGTCGTGGACCTGTGGGGCGGTGCCCGGGACACCAGCGGGACGCCGTACCCCGAGGACGCCCTGCACGTGGGGTACTCCGTGACCAAGGGCGTCATGGGCCTGGTGCTCGCGAGCCTGGTCGACACGGGCGAGGTGGATCTCGACGCGCCCGTGTCGGCCTACTGGCCGGAATTCGGCGCGGCCGGCAAGGACGGCGTCGTGGTCCGTGAACTGGCCTCGCACCGAGCCGGCTTGCCCGCCTTCGACGAGCCGGTGACCATAGCCGACCTCGCCGACTGGGACGGCTGCGTGCGACGCCTGGCCCGACAGGAGCCGGCGTGGTACCCGGGCATCCGGCACGGCTACCACGCCCTGACCCTCGGCTACCTGGTGGGCGAGGTCATGCGGCGTGCGAGCGGCAAGAGCGTCGGCGCTCTGTTGAGCGAGCGCTTCGCCCAGGACGGCGATCTGCAGGCATGGATAGGTCTGCCCGTCGAGCACAACAGCCGCGTCGTCAAGTACGAGGACGCCTCTCCCACACCGGGAATCGGCGCCCCTCTGGCCAGGGCCGCCGAGGCCGTGGGCACGCTGACCCACGCCACCTTCAACAACCCCGTCATCGCTGCCGATCTGTTCAACGACCCCGCGCTGTGGCGGCCGGAGATCCCCGCCGCCAACGGCGTCTTCGACGCCAGGTCGCTGGCCCGGCTCTACTCCAGCGTGGTCGACGGCCCGCTGCGTGCCATCTCCCCCACCACTGTGGACCGGGTCCGCCAGCAGCAGGTCCACGGACCCGACGAGGTCCTGGTAGACCAGCCCACCCGGTTCGGCACCGTCTTCGGGCTGTCGTCCCCACGTCAGCCCATGCTCGGCCCCGGCTCCTTCGGCCACGACGGCCTCGGCGGTCATCTGGCCTTCGCCCACCCGGAGTCCGGCATCGCGTTCGCCTTCCTCACCAACCGGGCCATCCCCGACCCGACGCCCCACACTCGCCTGTGGCGCCTTCTCTCAGCGGTGGCCGCGGCCCTGTGATCAGTGGTGCGGTCCACGGGTCAGGTGGTGGGAGCGGGACCGAGGACGCCGCGGAGGAACTCCAGGGCATGCTCGCCCCGCACGCCGGACAGGCCGCGGTGTCCTGCCTCGGCCCGGCCCAGCCCCAGGCCCCCCTAGGCCGTCAGGAGCGGCACAGGTGACGCCTGCTGGAGGCCACGATCCAGCGGGTGATCTCGATGCCGTCGGTACCGGGCAGGCGAAGGCTCATGAGAACGACACCGGGCCGTAGTTCGACGGTTGTGCAGAGCGACTCGAGGCCGGCCTTCGCCTGTCCGGCCGCGATCAGGGCCGGGTGGGATTCCAACGACACAGGTAGGCCGAGCCGCTGGAGTGCCTGGGGGTCGGCTATGAGTACAGCGGCCATGGTGAGCTCCGTGTGCGGGGAGTGGAGAGGAGGTGAAGGCGATGGGCCGGAGAGAAGACCCGGCCGCGGTCTCCTGTGGCGACAGGGAGTCCGCGGCCGGGTCGTTCACCGCACCGGCCCCGTCCCCACGGGCGGTGCGGGCCGGGCACGCACGCCGCTCGCTGCGCGTGCCCGGAGTCAGGCAGTAACCGTCGGAAGCTGAGGCGCTCTTGGGCACGGGACACGGGGCTGTTGCGCCGCGCGGGACGGGAACGGGTGTCGGGCGCCGACGCCGGAGGCGGCACGCCGAACCAGTTGTCCGCCGTGCAGGAGTGCGATGCGGTTACGGCGGTTTCGCGCCTGCTCGGTCATCAGTCATCGATCCCGGTTCCGGTCCCACCGGGTGGCCGGTGGGACCGGAACCGTTGCTGTCGGGTCTGCTCGACCGCGCGGGGCCTACGGGGTGACCGTCAAGGGCGTGCTGCCCACGGTCCTGCTGCCGTCGCCGTACTCGACCAGGCCGAGGTAGGTCTGGCCGGCCGGGAGGTCGCGCCAGGAGACGGTGGAGTTGACGGGGCCGCCCGCGCTCACCCGCTGCTCGGCCGGGGTCATGGTGGCCGGCCGGTCCGGCTCGGTGTCCTTGCCGATCACCCAGGTGTGCAGGGTGTACGGCTGGCTGGTGACGCCCTGCGGCAGTGCGTACTGGACGACGTACACCTCGTAGGTGCCGGGCTCGGTGAGGTCGAAGTGCTCGTCGTTGCCTCCGGTCGGGTTGGAGAGGAGGTTGCCGTCCTTGTCGAGCACCCACAGGTCCACGTCGCTGTCCGCGCGGAAGTCGGAGGGCAGGATGGCGATGCGGGCGAGGTCGGTGCCCTCGGGAACGGTGACCTCGGACCTGGCTACGGCGGTCGGCAGCGGCGACTGCGAGGGGTCGAAGTCGGGGGCGGTGCCGGTCAGGGTGCCGGTCTTCACCGTGCCCGCGTACAGACCGTTCACGGAGGTGGTGAGCGTGCCGTCCCACTCGGCCCGCGCGGTGAGGACGGCAGAGCCGGTGGCGCCCGTTCCGGTGATCTCGGTCGGCGCTGACAGGCGGGTGGCGCGCAGGGCGACGGCGCTGCGGACCTTGTGGGTCTTGTCGCTCCAGGTGACCGAGCCGAACGACCAGTCGCCGTAGGCGGCGTCGGTGCGGGTGAAGGTGACCTTGTAGGTGGCCGATCCGCCGGCGGGCACGACCAGCTTCTTCGGTGAGATCTCGGCCCGGTATCCAGGGGGCGTCTGAAGCGTGGCGGTGTAGACGCCGGTCCTGCCGGTGATGTCGGTGACCGTGCGGGTGACGGTCTGCTTGCCGGCGAGGTCGCCCACCGAGATGGTCGGGGTGTTCAGGTCGCTCGGGTCGGTCTTCCTGGCGGTGGCGCAGGCGTCCGCGCCGTCGTCGGTGACCGGGTGACCGCCGACGGCGCACATGAAGGACGTCCAGTCGGCGGACGTGGAGTTGTAGACCAGACCCGGGTCGTCGGCGGCGTTCGGGACCACGTGCCCGGCGCCGTAGTCGAGCGGGGTGGCCGGTCCGTCGGCGTTGGAGCGGCCGATCGGCCTGCCCTTGTCGTCCTTGGTGGTCGCGGTGGTCATCAGCGCGGACTTGATCTCCAGGGGAGACCAGTCCGGGTGCAGCGACCGCAGCAGCAGGGCCAGCCCGGCCACGTGCGGCGCGGACATGGACGTGCCGGACATGACGCCCTCCGAGCCCTTGAACAGGCCATCGGAGCCGCCCGGAGCGGTGCCTGCGGTGATGTCCACGCCCGGGGCCGTGAGGTCGGGCTTGAGCAGGTCGCCGCCGCTGGTGAGGTCCGGGCCGCCGGAGGAGAACCCGGCCACCCTCGGGGCCTCCTGGCGCTCGGTGAACGCCGCGCCGATCGTGGCGGTGGCACTGCCGCCCGCGCTGGCGGCGTACGCCTTGACGGTCTGGCCTTCGGCGGGAGTGAGGTAGGCGGTCGGGATGGTGTGCGCGTCGACGACCAGGTCGTCGGAGGCGCTGGTGTTGTACAGGACCGTGCCGGCGCCGCCCGCCGCCTTCACCGCGTCGCTCTTGTCGACGCGGCCGTTGCCGCCGCGCGCGCAGATCACGATCGCGCCCCTGACCTTGGCCGGGTCGAGGCTGTCCGCCAGACACAGAGCGGCGTCCCCCCGATCGACGCCGCTCTTGGCGGCCTGCGCCCCGTCGACGAGCGGCGCGGACGGTACGGCGGAGGGGTTGGCGCCGACGCCGGTGTAGGAGGCGCCGTTGCCGAGGGTGAGGGTCGTGCGGTAGCCGAGGTCGTGGGTGGAGGCGGCCACGGTGGTCACCCACGGGACGGTGTTGGAGGTGGTGCCGCGGCCGTCGTTGCCGGAGGAGGCGGCGATGAAGACGCCCACCTTGGCCGCGTTGAACATGGCCGTGTACTCGGGGGAGGTGGTGTCCTCGCCGTTGCCGGAACCGAGCGAGTAGTTGATGACGTCCACGCCGTCGGACACGGCCTTCTCCATGGCCGCGACGATGTCCACCGTGCCGCAGCCCTCACTGAAGCAGATCTTGTACGCCGCGACGCGGGCTGCCGGGGCGATCCCGGATATCCGGCCGGATATGGCGGTGTCGGGCACGGTGGCGGGCACGTCGTAGTTGCCCGCCGCGGTGGTCGCGGTGTGCGTGCCGTGGGCCTCGGTGTCCATCGGGGAAGCCCAGTCGGCCTCGCCGGGGTCGGCGAGACCCTTGTTGAAGTACTGGGCGCCGATCAGCTTGTTGTTGCAGGTGACCCGGTGCGCAGGGTCGTCGCCGGGGTCGCAGCCGCCCTTCCACTTCTTGGCGATGATCGCGTCGTCGGGGCGGGGTTCCGGGAGGGCCTTGAGCGACGGGTTGGCGGGGTCGATTCCGGTGTCGAGGACACCGATGATGGTGCCCTCGCCCGCGTTCCGTTGACCGCCGGGGAACTTGGAGTACAGGCCGCCCGGCTCCTTCAGGCCGAGGAACGCGGCGGTGTCGGCCGGCGGCAGGACGCCGGCGGTGGACGCGGCCTTCGCCGCACTCCTACCGTTCCTGGCCGCGGTTTCGGTCGTGGCGCCTGCGGTCGTCGCGGCCTCGTGCGTGGCCGAGTCGGCCAGTCGGCGCATCTCGTTGCGGACGAGGGAGACGACGCCGGGAGTGCGGGCCAGTTCAGTGGCCTGACGAGCCGTCAACTTCGCGGCGAATCCGTTCACAAGGAGCTGGTAACTGTAGAAGGGCCGGACGCCGTCCACCGCGTCCAGCACCTTGTCACGCTCCCGCTTCAGCCGGCCGATGTAGTCGCGGACGGCTTCGGTCCGCGTGTTCAGCCGCTCGCCGGGGGCGGGCGCCGTCCTGGAGTAGGTGGCGACGGGCCTGTCCTGGAGCTGGACGATGTAGGTGCCGGCGGTGTACGCCTCCCGGGCGGGGTCTGCCGGTTGGGCCGGCGCGGCAGGGCCCGAGGTCAGGATCAGGCCGCCGGCGAGCGCCGGGGCCAGCAGGGAGACAGTCGCGCGGCGGAGGCGGCGGCTGCCGGTTCGGTGGTGGGGCAAGGTTTGCGCCTTCTCGTGTGGGGGGCAAGTCCGCGAGGTCAGGGCCAACGTGTTGTGCGGCATAGCTGTGCGAGACGCGCGGGCGTCCCCCTCGCCGACGGTGGTGTGCGCGTCGCTTCGGTCGGCTGCCTACGGCATCCGGGAGGCAGGGCAAGGTACGCGCGCGGCGGCGGGCACCTTGCGCTCCTGCTCTATGACCCGGCCTTCGCCAGACTGCCGCGTGTCTTCGGGCGGTTGACGCAGGCGTCCCGCGCACCCTGCGGCAAGACCGCCGCGAAGGCGCAGGCCATCACCTTGTGACCGAGAGGGTTCGCGTGCGGGTCCTGCATGGTGCAGGCCCAGGTCAGCCGGCAGATCGTGGCCACGTTCGCCGGTACCTCGCCGTAGCCGGGCAGGCTGTCGGGGTTGATGTCGTCCGAGGCGAAGGCTCCGGCTACGTCGGCCACCTTGAATCCGGCGGCGGCGTACAGCTGCGAGATGGCCGCGTTCGCGGACTTGACCAGGCCCACCGAGCGCTCGGCGGCCTGCTGCTCGGCAGCGCCGCGCAGCCACTGCGCCAGGAACGGGTTGTAGTACGTCGCGCCCGCGTACTGGATGCCTGGCGTACCCGCCTGGCGCAACGCCTGCGTTGTCCGGGCCAGGTTCTTCGGTATGGCCTGACCGGCGCGTTTCACACAGTTCTGGTCGAGGGCACCGGTCTTGTCGTCGGCGCAGGCCAGGATGTCGTTGGCGCCGATGTCGATGGTCACGTAGCTGACGTGGCCGCGGTGCTTGGCCAAGGCCTTCACGGCGGCGTCCAGCTGGGACCTGGCGTTCGGGTAGTGGCACGTACCGCCCTTGACGAGCGATGCGGTGGTCTCCCCGTCGCAGCCGAGGCGGATGTGCCGCAGGCCGGGCTGACGCTGCTTCAGCTGTGCGTAGAGCTGGTCGGTGTAGGCGACGTGGGTGTCCTTGTTGACGTCCGGCTGGTAGCCGGCAGCCAGCGAGTCACCGATCGAGATGTAGTACGTGGTGTCCTTGCCGCTGCTCGGCGAGTCGGCGACCGCCGCACCGGGCGCGCCCAGTACGGCCGTCAACGCGGCGGCCAGCGGAGGGATGGCTCTGGCCGGCGCGACGCGGCGTACGCGGTTGAGCCGCTGAGGTGTGCTCATCGGTTACGTGTGCTCTTTCTTCGTTCATGTGGGGAGTGGGTGCATCCGTCGGGTGAGGATCTGGAGACCGGGCACCGGTGGAAGAAGGAGAGTGGTTCAACGGACCCGGTGGCCCGCTCGGTACACCGCGCGGATGTCGGTGACCGCCGAGACGTCGTCGACCGGGGAGCTTCCGAGTACGAGGAGGTCGGCGTCCGCGCCGGGGCGCAGCACCCCCTTGTGTCCACCCCGGCCCACCGCTTCGGCGGCTTCGGTGGTCGCGGCTCGCAGCACGTCACGGGTCGGCATCCCGAGCTCGGCCAGCTGGATCAGCGCGTACGGGTAGACGCCGTGCCGTTTGCCGGAGGTGGCGCCGGCGTCGGTTCCGGGAACGACCCGGGCACCCGAGGCGATGACCTTGGCCACGAGCTCCGTCATGGCGGCAAAGCGGGCGACCACGGCCGGCAGAGTCGGTGCCTTTCCGGGCATCATGCCCACCGTGAGGCTGACGAACGTTCCTCCCCTCACGACCTTGTCCAGCACCTCCTGGCGCAGGTCGACGCCGTCGGGGGTGAAGAAGGAGAAGTGCTCGATGGTGTCGAAGCCGGCGTCGACCGCGTCCGCGATCGCCTGGACGGCGTGCGCGTGGGCGGCCGTGCGGAGCCCGAGCCGGTATGCCTCGTCGACGATCAGCCGCAGGTCGGACCGATCGTACTGCTGGTCGAGGGAGTTGGAGCCGGGGGTCACATTGCCGCCGCTGGCCATCACCTTCACCACGTCACAGCCTTGCTCCAAGCGCTCCCGTACCGCGGCCCGGAGCGCGTCGGCCCCCTCGGCCTCGCCGCCGAGGAAGTGGCAGTGGCCGCCGCGGGCGGTGATCGGCGGGCCGGCGGCGACGATCTCGGGGATTTCCGTCGACGGCACCTGCTCGCGCAGCGCGAGACTGAGATAGTCGCGATCACCGAGGTCCCGGACGGTGGTGACGCCGCCTTGAAGCGTGGTCGCCGCCGAGGCACGCGCGGTCTCCAGCACGGTCTCGCGGTCGTCGGACGCCACATGCGCCACCGCGTCCTTGGTGCCGTCCCAGCACAGATGCACGTGCGCGTCGATCAGGCCGGGAAGCAGCCACTCGTCCGGTCCGAAATCCGTCACCGTCGCGTACTCGGGCGCCGCGGCCCCCGTGAAGTCCACGTCGCGGATGACGCCGTCCTCGACGAGAACCATGCCTGGTCCTCTGACGTCCAGGCCGTCGAAGACATGGCCTGCCCGTAGCGCCTGCGGAGCGCTGCGCATCACTGTCAACTCCAAGAAACCGAAATGTGGGGGGGGTGAGAACAACGGGGAGAACAAGCTCAGTTGTTCTTGAGAAGGCCGCAGGGCAGTTCTCGGCACGGCCCATGAGGGCCACAAACGCTCTTCATCCCTGCCTGGCGTGCCCGCGAGCCCAACTCTGGTCGCTGGCCTGGGCTTTTGGGAACGTGAGATCACCGATGCCGGGCATAGACGAGATCAATACCGTTGGACGGGAGCCTCCGCGGCGACCAGTTGCCCGGCCTCGGCCGCGGTCCTGCGCAGCCAGATGTGGGCGGGGTCGCGATCATGCACGGGATGCCACCACAGGGACTCCAGCAGGTGTCCCAGACCGAAGGGCAGGTCGACGACGACCGTGCCGCTGTCCGCGGGGAACAGACGGGTGGCGCGTTCGGGGACCACACCCACCCGGTCGGTCCCGGCGACCAGATACGGCATGGTGAGGAAGTTCTCCACGGCCAGCTCGACCTGCGGTTCGATGCCCCGGGCGTGCAGCCCGTGCAGAGGCGAGAAGCCCATCGCCGGTTCGTGGTAGGGCAACACCCAGGGGCGAGCCGCGAGTTGCTCGAGGGTCGGCGGCGCGGGCATGGCCGTGTCGGAGGAGACGACGCACACCCAGCGGTCCTCGTACAGATCGATGCCCGGGACGTTTGCCAGCAGTCCCTGCGGCAGCAGCATGCCGTCGACGGTGCGCAGTTGCTCCTTGGCGTGGCGCACGATGTGCGGAGTGTTGTGCTGGAACCGCAGCCGCACCCCCGGCGCCGCGTCGCGCACCAGGTCGGCCAACGTCCGCCCGAAGGTGGCGAGATGCATGTCGGTCACCACCAGGGTGAACTCGCGTCGCGCCCGGGCGGGGTCGAAGTCGGGGCGGGTCTGGAAGACCCGGTCCGCCGAGCCGAGCGCCTGCGCGGTGTGCTCGGCCAGGCGCTCGGCCAGCGGGGTGAGCTCGTAGGTGTTCCCCGCTCGGGTCAGGAGTTCGTCGCCGAAGTGGCGCCGCAGCCGAGCCAGCGCGGCACTCACGGTGGGTTGGCTCAGACCCAGCCGCAGGGCCGCCCGTGTCACACTGCGCTCCTGCAACAGGGCGTCCAACGGCACCAGCAGGTTCAGATCCAGACCCACGACGCCAGGCCTCCACGACAGTTGTGCTGTTGTCCAGGGGCAGCATAGGTGATCTCGGACAAACGAAACTTCCTGGTGGTGGGAGTTGGGTCGGCATACCAGGAATGTGTACGACAAGTCTCTTACCGCGCCGACCGGGCCCTGCCGGGCAGGTCAGAATCCCCAGCAACAGCCGGGTATGCGGTTTCTCACCGCACCATCAGGGCCGTCGGCCGGACGGGCGAGGCCAAGAGGTTCGCAAACGACTAGACCTCCGATCTATCAAGGGAGGTTGTCGCATCTGGCGCTTTTCTTCCCGAACATCTACGGTTCTCTCGCGGAATCAATCCGATGTATCGGGAGCCTGTACGTGAGCGATACCCCTCAGAGTGGCCGACCGGTCCCCACGTGGTTCACCGACGCCAAGTTCGGCATCTTCATCCACTGGGGCGCGTACTCGGTGCCTGCGTGGGCCGAGCCCACCGGCGAGCTCGGCGTCGTCGACCCCAATGTGTGGTTCAAGCACAACCCGTACGCCGAGTGGTACTGGAACACCATCCAGATCGAGGGCAGCCCCGCCCAGGAACACCATCGCACCGTGCACGGCGGACGCCCCTACGACGAGTTCCTCGACGCGTGGAAGGCCGAGCTCTTCGATCCCGCGGACTGGGTGGACCTGTTCGCCCGGGCGGGTGCGCGCTACGTCGTTCCCACGACCAAGCACCACGACGGAATAGCCCTGTGGGACGCGCCGGGCACCGGCACCCGCAACACCGTCCACCGTGGTCCACGCCGCGACCTGATCGCCGACCTCGCCGCCGCCGTCCGGGCCCGCGACCTGCGGTTCGGCGTGTACTACTCCGGCGGCTTCGACTGGTATGCCGGCCGGCGGGACCCCGTTCTCCACTCCGACCGGATGGACGAGGGGCGGCCTCACGAGGCCGCTTACGCCGCCTACGCGCACCGGCAGGTCCTCGACCTGGTCGACCGCCATCGCCCGGACGTGCTGTGGAACGACATGGGCTGGCCCCGGGCGGGCCTCCCCGACCTGCCGGAGCTCTTCTCCCACTACTACGCCGCCGTGGCGGAAGGCGTGGTGAACGACCGCTGGGACAGCGCTCACTCCGACTACCTGACCACCGAGTACGAGGCGGGCCGGGCCAACGAGCGGGCCGCCGCCTGCTGGGAGAACTGCCGGGGCATCGGATTCTCCTTCGGCTACAACCAAACCGAAGGCCCCGAGCACCTGCTGGATCCGGCGGGCGCAGTCCGGCTGCTGGTCGACGTCGTCTCACGCGGCGGGAACCTTCTGCTCAACGTCGGCCCGAAGGCCGACGGCACACTCCCGCCGGAGCAACGCGCCGTTCTGGAGGGCATGGCGTCCTGGATGGCATGCCATGCCGGTGCTGTGCACGCGACACGGCCGCTGGAACCCGGTGACGTCGAGCCGCACGACGACGCTCCGTGGGTCCGTTGGACCCGCGACGAGCACCATGCCTACGCCTTCGTGGCCGACGTCCCTGACGCGGCCGGCGGACGTGTCGTCCTGAAGACGCGGCTGGGCCTGCTGGATCCAGCCACAGCGGAACGCCTGGACGGTCATCCCGTCGAGGCGGAAGCCGCCCCTGAGGGCGTCCACGTCACATCCGGCGGCCTCGGTGCTGCGCTACCCGTCGCGATCCGCTTCGCCCTCCGGTGACCGACCGCCGAGCCGCTCGAGGAGCGGGGTGGGATCCTCGCAGGGCGAGGCTGATCCGTGCCGCGTGGCGCTGTTCTGCCTGCTCAGCACCACGCGGCTTCGGGGTCCGGTCCTCGCCACCTCGCCTTCGCCCTCGGCGATGAGCTGGTGTTCGGCGCGGACGAACCGTCCTCGACCGTCACCTGCCACTGGTACGACGCCGGTACGGGCACCCTGACGGGCCTCTCCTCAGTGCCCGCCACGGCGGTCCTGGACGTCACCAACCAGCCGGGCGGCATCGTCGCCTCGCCCTGCGGTCGTTTCGTGTGGGTGACCAATCGGGGCGCGGACACGGTGGCCGCGTTGCGGGTCATAGGCACCGCAATGGAACCGGTCGATCACCGATCCGCCGGCGGTACTTGGCCGCGCGGCCCCGACCTGAACGGACGATCATCTGCTGGTTGCCAAACCAGCACAGCGGGACGCTCGTCGCCTTGCGCGTCCCGGGCGACGGGTCGCTGCGGCAGGCGGGCCCGGCGATGTTCGTTCCGTCGGTGGTCTGCGCGCTCGTCCTCTGACACCGCAGTTTTCGTAGCTCTCCCGCCCCCGCCACCCCTGCCTCTCCAGTCCTCCCGCCCCAGCCTCCGCCCAAGGGCTGCGCCCTCAGACCCTTGCAGCCTGAACAGACTCGTCCGCAAACGCCGGACAGCCTGAAAAGCCAACGAAAGGCAGTCATGTCCCGCCCGACCACCCCCGCACGCTTCACCCTCGACTCGGCGTTCGGCATCGGCGCCGTCCATCCCCGGCTCTACGGTTCATTCGTCGAGCACCTGGGCCGCTGCGTCTACACCGGCATCTATGAACCGGGCCACCCGCAGGCCGACGCCGAGGGCCTGCGCCAGGACGTCCTCGAGCTGGTCCGGGAGCTGGGCGTCACCACCGTGCGCTACCCGGGCGGCAACTTCGTCTCCGGCTACCGGTGGGAGGACTCCGTCGGCCCGCGCGAGGAGCGGCCGACCCGGCTGGACCTCGCCTGGAAGAGCACCGAGACCAACGAGTTCGGCCTCGGCGAGTTCATGGACTTCTGCGCCAAGACCGGCATGGAACCCATGATGGCCGTCAACCTCGGCACCCGCGGGGTGGAGGACGCCCTGCGGCTGCTGGAGTACAGCAACCACCCGGGCGGCACCGAACTGTCCGACCGCCGCATCGCCCACGGCGGCAAGGAGCCGTACGGCATCAAGATGTGGTGCCTGGGCAACGAGATGGACGGCCCCTGGCAGATCGGCCACAAGACGGCCGAGGAGTACGGGCGGCTCGCCGCCGAGACCGCCCGCGCCATGAAGATGATCCAGCCTGACCTGGAGCTGGTCGCGTGCGGCAGTTCGGCGTCGTCGATGCCGACGTTCGCCGCGTGGGAGGCCACGGTCCTGGAGGCCGCGTACGACGAGGTCGACCACGTCTCGCTGCACGCCTACTACGAGGAGGTCGACGGCGACCGGGACTCCTTCCTCGCGTCCGCCGTCGACATGGAGCACTTCATCGAGTCGGTCGTCGCCACCTGCGACCACGTCCGCGCCCGCCTCAAGGCGACCAAGCGCATCAACCTCTCTTTTGACGAGTGGAACGTCTGGTACCAGAGGCGCCCCAACCCGCACGCCGTGGAGGACTGGCAGCAGGCCCCGCGCCTGCTGGAGGACGTCTACACCGTCACCGACGCAGTGGTCTTCGGCTCGCTGCTCATCGCCCTGCTGCGGCACGCCGACCGGGTCACCGCGGCCTCCCTGGCCCAGCTGGTCAACGTCATCGCGCCGATCATGACCGAGCCGGGTGGCCCGGCCTGGCGGCAGACCACCTTCTTCCCCTTCGCCCAGGCGTCGGCCTACGGGCGCGGCCGCGTGCTGCGCGTCGACGTGGACAGCCCCACCTACCCCACCGCCCGCTTCGGTGACGTACCGCTGCTGCACGCCACCGCCGTCATCGACGGCGAGACCGGCGACATCACCGTCTTCGCAGTCAACCGCAGCCAGACGGACACCCTGCCACTGAACATCGACCTGCGCGGCGTCGACGCCCACACCCTGGCGGAGCACCTGGTCCTGGCCGACAGCGACCCGGAGGCCACCAACACCGCGGACCGGCCTGACCGTGTCACCCCGCACCCCGCCACCGGCACCACCGTCACCGACGGCGTCCTCCACGCCGAACTCGAACCGCTCTCCTGGAACATGATCCGGCTGACGCAGAATCAGGACTGACCACTGCGACGTACCAACTGCCCATGGGCCGCTGCCACCGCAGTCGTCCACGTCGCGGACACCGGCTCATGGGCCTGCCGACCACGACCACGGACAAGGCCAAGGCCACCATCACGCTCACGCCTGGGAAGAACCGATGACCACCGTTGCCCGACCCCTGTTCCGCGACCCCATCCACGACGGCGCGGCCGACCCCACCCTCATCTGGAACCGGCACGCCCGCGAGTGGTGGATGTTCTACACCAACCGCCGCACCGACGCGCCCCCCATGAACGACGTGAGCTGGGTGCACGGGACCGACATCGGGATCGCGTCCTCCGCGGACGGCGGCGCCACCTGGCTGTACCGGGGAATCGCCGAAGGGCTCAACATCGAGCCCGGGCGGCACACCTACTGGGCTCCCGAGATCATCGACGACGGAACCGACTACCACATGTACGTCAGCGTGATCCGCGGTGTTCCCACCCAGTGGGAGGGCCACCCACGCGTGATCCGCCACTACACGAGCCACGACCTCTTCACCTGGACCTACCGTTCCACCTTGTCGCTCTCGTCCGAGAGAGTGATCGACGCCTGCGTCCTGCGGCTCCCCACGGGCAGCTACCGCATGTGGTACAAGGACGAGGCCGATCACTCGCACACCTACGCGGCGGACAGCGACGATCTGGAGCGGTGGACCGTCCGGGGGCCCGTCGTCGAGTTCTCGACGCACGAAGGCCCGAACGTCTTCGAGCTCGGCGGCGGCTACTGGATGATCATCGACGAGTGGCACGGGCAGCGGGTCCTCCACTCTCGGGACCTGGAGACATGGGAACCGCGAGGACTCATCCTCGATCGTCCCGGGCAGGGCCCGGACGACGGGGGGTACGGCTACCACGCCGATGTCGTCACGAGCGAACTCGGCGCGTTCGTCTTCTACTTCGCGCACCCCGGGCGACCCGACGACGGCCCTGAACATCCCAACGACCACAACAGCCGCCGCAGCTCGATCCAGGTCGCCCGCCTACGAGTAAGCGGAGACACCCTCATGTGTGACCGCGACGAAACCCTCGAGGCCCCCATCCTCCCACTCGAAGGGCCTGACCAGTGACACGGGGGCCACGCCGAACACGACCCACCGGCTGAGCGGCACACTCCACGAGCCGGACCGTCCGCATCGAGGCCGACCCGCCACCGGTTGCCGAGTCCTACGGCAACCGGGAGAGCCTGGGTCTCGACGGCCACACCGTCGAGGTCGAGCGTCTGGTTCAGGGCGTCGTCGAGTGCCAGGACGCCCCCGGCACCGGCTACGTCGGAGGCATCCCGGCCGAGCGCGACCGTGGGAGCGGGTGGCCGCGGGGCACTTCCAGCTCGGTGGGGCGTGGGTGCCGTGGTACCACTACACAAGCTCTTCGCCGGCCTGCTGGACGCCTATCGGCGCGCTGGCACGGACCTGGCGCTGACCGCCGTCCGACGGCCGACCGACTGGTGGGACCGGTCGGCGGCGGGGATGGACGGCGACACCACGAAGCCATGCCCCGCACGGAGTTCGGTGGGACGTGCGAGGCTCTGGTGGACCTCTCCAACGTCACCGGCAGGGACCGGCACGCCGCCCTGGCCCGGCGGTTCCTCGACCAGTCCCTGCTCGGCCCGTTGCGCGAGCACCGCGATGTCCTCGACAGGATGCACGCCAACACCCAGATCGCCAAGGTCTTCGGGTACCAGCGGCTCGGCGAGGTCGCCGACGCCGCCTCAGCCGTGACGGCCACGGAGTCGCCGCGGCCGGGGCGACCTTCGCGGGGGTAAGGCCCGGGTGGCTGGCCCCTACAGGCGCATGCCAATGCGGAGCCAGCGGTCGGCGTCGCGGGTCAGAAACCCGTACGAGAAGAGTTCGGACGCCAGCCGCGACGCGGTCGCCACGTGCAGCCCGGTGCGCCTGGAGATCTCCGAGACCGGTCAGGCCGACTCCTCCGGCGTGAACGAGCCCCGTGGACCAGCCTGCCGACGGCCGCTCAACACATCGGCAGGCTGGAGCACCATTTCCAGAGGATGCTGGGAGGGGATGCACCCCAATCCCCGAGCGGAGTGCTACTCCTCGATCGACAAGGCCGCCAGGGAGCGGACCACGGAGTCGTCCAGCAGGGAAGCGTCCCAGACGGTGGTCAGCCTGGTGATCTTGGGCTTCAGGACGTCGGGCTGCTTGTAATCGCTGACCCAGTCGAGTTGCAGTGCGGTGACCCCATTGGGAACGGCTTCGCTGTTGGTGACCCACTCGTAGCCACCGCCCTGCTTACTGCCGAGGACGTGGAGCACCTCGGAACCCGGCCCGTAGGGAAGCTTCGACAGCGCACGCTGCAGGTAGCGGCCGATCGCCGGTCGTCCGGTGATGACGGTCCGGGTGGTCATGTCCTCGTAGAGGGCGTCGTCCGAGAACAGCTCCTGGGCGCTGGAGATGTCGCCAGCCGCCAGAGCCGAGCCCAGTTGGTGGGCAATGGTCTTGATGAGTGGGTCGGCGCTCTCCTTCACGACCTCCACGCCGAGGTTTCGGGGGTTCTGGGTGTTCGGGGGGCGGTTCTTGAGGGCTTCGTCGTTGCGCCGCCCGTCCCAGTAGTCGACCACTCGGACGACCTTGCCGTGCTCCAGGGTCATGGAGGAGATGATGCGGACTTCGTTGCCGAACAGCTCCGGGGTGTTGCGGAAGAAGACGATGGCGCTGGTGGTGTCGCCGAGGATGCGGATCGGGTACGACTTCCCGCCCGCCTTCGACCAGCCTTCCAGCGTCGGGCCCATGACCTGGTCGCGGAAGGCGTCCCTTGTGGGAAACACCCCGCCGATGTGCAACGGCGAGTCGAAGTAGGCCATCTGCCCCGGGTTGAAGAAATCGATGAAGGCATCGATGTCATAGCGGGACTTGGCGGTGTAGTAGGCGTGAAACAGGGCCGCCGCCTCCCGGCTGGCGTGGCTGGTCTCCAGCACGTTGGGAAGAACGGCCTTCTGAGGATACTTTCCGGACGCCGTCGGCTGCCGGGGTGACGCCGAGGCGGGCGACGTCAGTCCGGGGGCCACGGCCAGCGGCACAGCGGCCGCCGCGGCACCCAGCAGAGTCCGCCGGTTCAACGATTCCATGTCCTTCTCCGGTTCATTCGCAAAGCCAAGTCGGAGTGCTCGCCCGGGACTTCACGCCCTGCACGATCACACACGTAGCTTCGCCAGCCGGGACGGATCAAGCCATGACGGAACTCGCTGAATCCATGCACCTTTCCTGGAGACCCGGCAGCGCAGGGCGTAATTCGGCATCCGGCGACCGGGCGCCGTCGCGTACGCGGGTGCGGTAGGCCTGCGGTGACTCGCCGTAGCGCTGCTTGAAGGCGCGTGAGAAATAGAACTGGTTGCGCAGGCCGACCCGGGAGGCGATCTCACCGATCTGCAGATCGGTGAACCGCAGCAGTCGCGACGCCTCCAGCATGACCCGGTCCGTGATCAGTGCCTTCGTCGGACGGCCAGTGCTGTTGGACATGGCACGGGCCAGCAGCGGTGGCGGCACGCCCAGCGCGTTCGCGTAGTGGTCCACGTCGTGGTGGCGGGCGTAGTCCCGCTCCAGCAGGGCCACGAAGCGGCGGTGCAGCCGCGCGTCGCCGTCGTCGCCCGTCTCCGCGTCCGCGCGGGCATCGTCGTAGTAGCGCTGGGCCAACAACAGCAGCGTGAGCAGCAGGTGCCGCTGGACCTCCCCGCTCGACGCGTCCTGCGAGCGCTGTGCCTCGGCCGCCAGGACGTCGACCAACAGGTCGATGCGCGGCGCGTCCTCCGTCGGCACGCGCACCGACTGCGCCCCGTAGCGGCCGACGAGCCATACCGGGTTCACCTGCACCGCGGACCCCTCGTACAGCAGGTCGTCACCGAAGCTGACGACCGCGCCGTCGATGTTGCCCATGTCCTCGTAGCGGTACACCTGCCCTTGGCCGACCAGCGTCAGCGTCGGAGAGTCCACTTTTACCGGCTTCCCGTCGATGAACTGCACACCGGTGCCAGACCGGAGCCAGAACAGCGAGTGGAAGCCCTCGCGCAGCTCCGACCGACAGCCGGTCTCGTCCTCGGGCACCCCCGATCGGATCCTCACAACGTCGAGGGAGCGCCCACCCTCCGGAAGGCCGCGCACCGGCAGGTCACGCGGGTCGCCCGGCCGCCGGCTGAACCGGGCCGGCTGCCGCACGTCCCCACCCCCGGAACCCTGCGCCGCGAGCGCGCCGTTCGCACCGGCCGGGTACAGCTCTTCCGCATCCATGGGCACATCATCCACGGCTCGGGATCCCGCGCTCACGGGCCCTCCGCATTCCCACCCTCGACCATCTGCCACGTGTGGGCCCGCAGTTGCTCCCACCTGCTGCCGACAGGGCCCTACGGCCTGGGCGACGACCGTGCGCAGGTCGTCGCCGGCTCTCCTGGTCCCCGGCCGCCGGTCCAACTCGCCGGCCACTGACCCGACCGCCCCCTCACGCGTGGATTCCGGCGGCAGCCTCGGTGTCAGCACCCGAGCACGTGGTCTCCTCAGCCGCGGCGCGGGCTTCGCCGGGACCGTCGGCCATCCGGCGGGTCGCTTCGCCGAGGCCGTCGGCGAGCGCCCGCACCTGGTCGGGGGTGAGCACGTCGAAGAGGAGCTCACGCACCGTCTCCACATGACCGGGCGCCGCCCGCTCCAGCAGGGCCACGCCGTCGTCGGTGAGGACGGCGAAGACCGCCCGGTCGTCACTGGGACAGGAGCGCCGGCGCACCAGCCCGGACTTCTCCATCTGCCCGATCTGATACGTCAGCCCGCTCTTGGAGTTGACCAGAGCGGACGCCAGCTCGGCCATCCGCATCTCCCGGTCCGCCGCCCCGCTGAGCCGGGCCATGATCTCGTACTGCAGGCCGGACAAGCCGAACTCGCGCTTGAGCCGCTGCTCCAGACGCCGGTACAGCAGCGCATGCGCGGTGGTGAAGGCCGTCCAGGCACGCTTCTCCTCGTCATTCAGCCATCGCGTATGAGCCACGTCACACCCCATCCAAGTTGTTCAAATTGGAACACACAGTCTATCGTAAGTGGCGCGTTCAAATTTGAATCACCGACGCCACGGGAGACATCATGACCACCAGCACCGCAGCAGCCACCGTCCGCACCCGGGTCCGTATCCCGCTCAGCTTCCCGGACGGCTACCAGGTGACCGCCGAGGTGATCACGTTCAACGGCCTGGCCGACGGCGCCGAGCACATCGCCCTGGTCCTGGGGGACCCCGCCGCCGCGACCACCCCGCTGGTGCGTCTGCACTCCGAATGCCTCACCGGTGACGTCTTCGGCTCCGCACGCTGCGACTGCGGACCCCAGCTGCGCGAGGCCGTCGAGCGCATCGCCACCACCGGAGGCGTCCTGCTCTACCTCCGCCAGGAAGGCCGCGGCATCGGCCTCTACAACAAGCTCGACGCCTACGCCCTCCAGGACGCCGGCCTCGACACCTACCAGGCCAACACCGCCCTCGGCCTGCCCGAGGACGCCCGCGACTACACGGCCGCCGCCCAGATGCTCACCGCCCTCGGCATCACCGACCTGAACCTGCTCACCAACAACCCCGACAAGGCACAGCAGCTGCGTGGCCTCGGCGTCTCGGTCGCCCGCACCGTCCCCACCGGCGTCCACACCACCCCCAGCAACCTGCGCTACCTCCACGCCAAGGTCGAGCACACCCACCACACCATCGCCCTCACGTCGATGCCGGCCCTGGTCGGCTGACGCCCGCCGCAATCCCCCCACCAGCCCAGAAAGGCAGCACCATGAAAGCCGTCGTCGTCACCAATTTCGGTGCCCAGCCCGAGCTCGTCGACCTGCCCACGCCCGAGCCCGGCCCCGGCGAAATCCTGGTACGCATCCACGCCGCCGGAGTAAACCCCTTCGACTGGAAAGTCACCGACGGCGCCCTCAAAGACTCCGTCCAGCACGCCTTTCCCCTCGTCATGGGTTCCGACGGAGCGGGCGTGATCGAGAAGACGGGCACGGGCGTCACCCGCTTCCGCCCCGGCGACCGCGTCTACGGACAGTTCATGCGCCTGCCCCAGGGCCAGGGCTCCTACACCGAGTACACCCTCGCCGAACAGGACGGCAAGATCGCCCACATCCCCCAGACCCTCTCCTACACGCTCGCCGCCGCCCTTCCCACCGCGAGCGTGACCGCCTACCAGGCCGTCCAGGCCGCGCGTCTCGCCGGCGGCCACACGCTTCTGATCAACGGCGCCAGCGGCGGCGTGGGCCAGTCGGCCATCCAGTTCGCCGCCCGGGCCGGAGTCCGCGTCCTTGCCACCGGAACGTCCGATCTGACCGACCACCTGCGCGGTCTCGGCGCCCACAGCGTCATCGACTTCACCGTGGCCCCCACCCATGAGCAGGTGGCCGCCGCTTACCCCGAGGGCATCCACGCCGTCGTCGACCTCGTCACCCCGACCGGCGGCGACATCAGCCCCATGGCCGGTCTGCTCCGCGCCGGCTCCACCCTGGTCAGCACCAACTACGCCACCGATCCCGACGCGCTGGCCGCCCGCGACATCCTCGGCGTCAACCTCGGCAACAGTCCCACCTCCGAGACGCTGGCGACACTCGCTGAACTCGCCGCCATCGGGGAACTGCGCGTCCGCATCGACGCGGAAGTCCCGCTCGCCGACGCCCCGGCCATCGTCGCCAAGGCCCGCGCCGGCCACGCCACCGGCAAGACCGTCATCGTCCCCTGACCGACCGAAGAGCTGCGGAGAAGACATGAACCGAACACCACAGGCAGTGCGTTTTGACCGGTACGGCGATCGTGACGTGCTGTACGTCACCGACGTCCCGACGCCCGAGCCGGGGTCAGGAGAGGTCGTCGTCGAAGTGCGTGCCGCCGCCATCAATCCTTTCGACGCGATGATCCGGTCCGGGGTGATCCGGGATCTGTTCCCCGTGGACTTCCCCTCCGGCCAGGGCAGCGACCTCGCCGGGGTCGTCACCGCGGTCGGCCCCGGTGTGGACGGGCTCGCCGTCGGCGACGAGGTGCTGGGCTGGACGCCGAAAGCCGGCACGCAGGCGACGCACGCGGCTGTCCGGGCGGCCCAGTTGGTGGCCAAGCCGCCTCAGGTCAGCTGGGAGGCGGCGGGCTCCCTGCACATGGTCGGTGCCACGGCCTACGCGGCCCTGCGCGCCGTCGCCGCCCAACCCGGGGAGACGGTCGCGGTGTCCGCCGCCGCGGGCGGGGTCGGCTCGTTCCTCGTACAGCTGCTCACCGGTCGAGGCGTGCGCGTGCTCGGCATCTCCTCGTCGGCCAATGCCGAGTGGCTGGACAGGCACGGCGTCATCCCGGTGCCGTACGGAGACGGCCTTCGCGAACGGCTCGAACAGGCGGCAGGAGCGGACGGCATCGACGCGTTCATCGACCTCCACGGGCCCGAGTACCTCGACCTCGCGGTCGATCTCGGCATCAAGCCGGACCGCATCCAGACGACCGTCGCCATGGAACGCGCCGCGGAGATCGGCGCCCACACCGACGGCCGCCACAACGCGACCGCACGCGAGATCCTGCTGGAGCTGGTCGATCTGGTCGCCTCGGGTGCCGTCGAGATCCCGATCGCCGCCACGTACCCGCTCGACCGCGTCGCCGACGCCTTCGCAGAGCTGGAGCAGCGGCACACCCGCGGCAAGATCGTCCTGATCCCCTGACCGAGACCGCGGGCGAACCCGCGGATGCAGTCATCCCCCCGTCACGTTCACGCTTCCTTTCCTTTGTATCTCCCTTTCTCATACCCCTACGGAGCAACGCATATGACCGACCGTGCCGACCAGACCATCGATGCCCTGCGCAGCGGACACGACTATCTGACAGCCGTGGTGCACGGCCTCGCCTCCGCTGACCTCACCCGGCCCTCCGGGGCGTCGGGGTGGGACGTGTCACAGGTGCTCAGCCATCTGGGCAGTGGCGCCGAGATAAGCCTGGCGGTCCTGGAGGGCGCGTTGAACGCCACCGGCACGCCCGACGGGGACTTCAACAAGTCCGTGTGGGCGCGCTGGGACGACATGTCACCCTCCCAGCGGGCCGAGGGCTTCGTGGTGGCCAACGACGCGCTGGTCAGCCGCTATGAGGGCCTCGACGCGCAGACGCGCAAGGAACTGAAGGTCGACCTCGGTTTCCTGCCCGTGGCGGCCGATGTCGCCACGGTGGCCGGCGTGCGGCTCACTGAGTTCGCCCACCACACCTGGGACGTGGGGGTCGCCTTCGATCACCAGGCGCCCCTGCTCCCCGCTGTGACCGGACTGCTCCTCGACCAGGCCGGTGCATTCCTGAACTTCCTCGGCAAGGCCGATGTCCTGGACGCCCGCCCGGTCCGCATAGCCGTCCACACCACCGCACCCGAGCGCACCTTCGGAGTGGAGGTGGGGAACGCAGTCACGCTCACCGATGAGCCGGAGCACCCCGACGCCGTCCTGAACGCACCGGCCGAGTGGTGGCTGCGCCTCACCACCGGCCGCCACGCGCCCGCGCACACCCCGAGCGAGGTGTCTCTGGCGAGCACCTCCCTCACCCTCGACGACCTGCGACGGGTCTTCCCCGGCTTCTAGCCGGCCGAAGCCGCGCCATGCCGAGGGCGACGACTCGGCACGGTGCGGCTGTCTGCGTGTTCAGGTCATCCGGCGTTGAAGCGGTACGACCCCGCCCGGGCCCGGTGGACCTTGTAGGGCGCGCCGCCTGAGGTGTCGTCACGGAGGAAGGCGACACCCCAGAGCGCGGTGACGGACTTGTCCTGGCTCTGGGTGGGGACCCAGATCTCGGCCTCTGTGTTGTACGGGATGGTGACCGCGAGGTCGATCCGTCCGTCCGCGCGGCGGCGCCACTCCGAGGACACCCGACCCCGCGCCGTGTCGATCGAGGCGCTGACGTGGTCCAGCGTCGCGGGCGAGAGGTCGGTGTCCTCGACGCCCTTCGGCACCCGGCTGTTGACCGCGGCCGAGGGGATGTACGGGCGGATGCGCAAGGATTCGTACGCCGTCGCCGTCGGTCTGATGCCGGCCAGGCTCTGGTAGAACCAGGTGGCCACATTCGAGCGGTAGTGATGGTTGACCGACAACCGGTCGGTCCACTGCTCCCACAGCGAGGTGGCGCCCTTGGCGATCTGGTACACGTAGCCGGGCAGACCGGTCTGCGTGACCGCCTTCAACGCGATGTCCGTGTAGCCGTACTCGCTGAGGATGTTGAACTCGTAGCGCGAGCCGTACATGTCGTTCTGGATGTGCTGGTCCGCCGCCACGATCCGGTCGGCGAGCAGCTTCGCGAGGGCCTTCTTGTTCTCCTCGACCGTCTTCGTGCCCGCCAGGTGGCGGGGGTCGTCGGGGCTCAGGTCCGAGCCGGGGACCAGGTCGAAGGCGATGGCCATGGCGTTCTCGCTGGAGATGCTGCCCTGGGTGAAGCAGCCCTTGGCGGCGTCCCAGTGGTTCGCGATGAACGCCTTGCGGAGCGTGCGCGCCAACTGCGCGTAGTGGGCGGCGCGTTGGGTGCGGCCGAGTCGCCGTCCCACCTCGTCCATGTAGTCGCAGAAGTGGATGTAGAAGGCGAGGCTGATGACGGCGTTGCTGCCGGGGGCCTCCGCTCCGGAGTAGGCGCCGAGCGAGGCTTCGAAGGTGTAGGCGTTCTCTGCGGTGAACAGGGTCTCGTAGTACTTCAGGAGTGTGTCCTGGTGGTCGTACAACTCGGCGAACAGGCTGCTGTTGCCGTAGTAGGTGTACAGCTCCCTCGGGATGACGAAGTACGCCGAGTCCCAGGCGGGCACCGCCTTCCACGCGGCGTTCCAGCCGGGGGTGCGGTCGTAGCCGTAGCCGCCCTTGGCGACGGGGACGATCATGGGCAGCTGGCCGGTGGAGACCTGGGTGTCGGGGAAGTGGCGCAGGTAGTTGGTGAGGACGCCGTTGACGTCCCAGGTGAGGGCGACCTGGCGGCTGGAGTCTCTGATCCACTTCGACCCGCTAGAACTGTCGATGGAGGTCGTCGACGCCGGTCCACCTCGCGGGTAAGCGGCGTCGACGACCCGCGTATAGCACCCGATCCCCGGTTAGCCAAACAGGGGATCGTCCGCATCATTGATAGTCCACCGCCACGTCCTGACCACCACGTCGAGAGGCAGCGCCACGACGACAGCCACAACCACACATTCCACCGGCCCAACCACCCGGAGGAGAAGCCGCTACGCCGCGACGTAGCTGAGGCGGAACAGGTCCTGAGCGCGCTCCAGGTCCCGCTCCGTACGAAGCTGCACCTCAAGGTCGCCCGTGCCGTGGTGGCCGAGCCCCGTCACGTCGCGGGTGAACCCGGGAACGAGGTCGACCTCCTTCGGATCCGCCTTGAGATAGACAAGCAGCTTGGTCTTCTGCGGCGGACAGACGCAGGCGAAGTTCCGCAGCCGCTGGTAGGCACAGTAGGTCTGGCGCGGGACCCGGGTGATGCCGTCCCCGAGGCCGAGCAGGATCTCGTCGACCGCCGCGGCCATGTCCGTCAACGCGCCGTCTCGCCTTCGGGCACTCGGTACCGCGGACGCCCGTCGACGGGCCGTCCTGGGGGCAGCCGCATGTCCGATGACGGAGGCCACGGTCTCAAGGCCAAAGTACTCAGTGCCGAAGAAGCGGTAGCGGACCAGGTCGATGCTGCGCCGGTGCTCGCGTACGGCATGCACGTCGTAGCGGGTGAAGTCGCCGGCCACGCAGATCAGCCTGGGCGCGCTCCACAGCACCTGGGCCGCAGCCGTGCCCCCGAGCCGGTCGCGTACCAGGTGCTGGTACTCGCTCCGGTGGTCCATCAGCCAGCTCAGGTAGTAGAGCCCCTGATGGATCACCCCTGCGTCGGTGCCGCGCTTGTACTCAACGATCACCGGTGCCCCGTTCTCGTCGATCCCCAGCGAGTCGATCCGGCCGCCGTGGACCGGACCGGTGCTGTACTCGGTCGCCAGGAAGCGGACGCCGAGCAGTGCCTCCATGTTGGCCTCGACGAGACTCTGCACATCCGCCTCGGCATCAGCAAGGCGCGGCATGACCTCCGTCACGCCGCCTTTCGTGTTGTAGAGCTTCAGGTCCGGCACTACCCCTCCCGTGCAGCCAGTGTGGCCGACGGTCAACAACAGGGGCTGTCGAATTTATTTCCGGCTATTCCGCAGCCTGGTCCCAGGGATCCCCGGGACACTTCAAACGAGGCAGATCAGTAGGAAATTTCCAAGTGGCGGGACATGCGCGGGACCGCGGGGCTAACCCTCCATCGCTGGCCTGCACATCGACATCGACCTCAGCGCGCGATGCGGGGTGACCTCACTCACGTCACTTGCTGTTCTGACCAACGTCCGGGCCGCCGCCGCAGCTCACCGACCCGCCACACGCATCAGAGCCACACGTTCGCGGCAGTTTCAAACACCACCGACTGCGCATAAGCAGCGCCGTCTTATAGAACTGGAGAATCCGATATGCAGGGGCAGACCAACGAACTGGAGGGCGCCCAGTACAGCCCTACGCACATCCGCGCGACTTGGCAGGGAACGGGGAGCGTGGAGGAGGCTTCCAGGGCGTTCGGGTTCTGGCGGGCGAAGAGCTAACGACCTGGTTCGTCGTGGGGAGTTCCCGTGCCGCGTGCTACGCGTCGGCCGTAGCACACGTGTCGTCACCGCCTCCTTGCTCCGCGTACTCGAAGGACTCGCACGCCAACACCACAGATCACGGACCAAGATCCGGACCAGGTGCGGACCAACTCGGCTCAGCAGCAGACGATTCCATCCTTTGCCACAGGTCAATGGCGACGGTGAGCGTGTACCACCAGCAGACGAAGAATCTGCTGACAGCCCGACACCTACCGCCTGCGGTCACAGCGTGCGCACCTCGGAAGAGCTCGCAGAGTGTGCCCCACATTTCCCGGATTCGGGCCGCTGCGGAATTGAAGCGGACGATCTGCCACAGAGCTGCCATACGCGGAAAGTGACTTCTCCGACTGTCGTCCCGACACGAACGCTCCGTCTGACGTATCCAGGCCTGCTGTGACCTGTTCAGCACTGGCGCGCGGCATACGAGCGCAGGCAAATGAAAACCGGTCCGTCAGAAGCCGCCTCACCAAACCCATCAGTTCGGCGACTGCGAATAGGGCGGCTGCCCGACCTCGCTCCATCGCCTGCAACTCAAAGCTCTCCCTGCCCAGCACGGAACCAGCACGGGACAGGTCACCAGGGGTGACGAGGGGTGCCCACAGGTCAGCACCCAACCAGCACCGGCACCGCCAATGGGCCTCTCATGGAGCGAACAACAACGCCCTGACCTGCACCTTTGCCGCATCATGCACACTTATGGTAAGCAGCGCACCGAAAATTTGTGCAGCAATCTCATGATCCTCGAGACTAACGGCCGGGTCCGACACCACGGGCGGTTACTCCCGTATCGCCCCGTCATCAGAGCTCACGGAAACACCACTTATGTCTGTTTCAGGCGTCTCCGTACGCCTCTCCACCGAGTTCGAACCCCGCCGTGCCCGCGGTCGCGTCCGCGAGCCACGCGCGGAAGGCGTCCACGTCGGCGTCCGGGAGCCCGATCTCGATGGTGACGGCCTCGGCGTAGCGCACGTCGCGTATGTCGCGGCCGGTCGAGCGGAGGTCGTTGTGCACCTTGCCCGCGCGCTGGTGGTCGACGGTCACCGTGGCGAGCCGGAAGCGGCGCCGGGTGATCGTGCCGAGCTCGTCGAGGGCCTCGCCGACGGCGCCGCCGTAGGCGCGGATGAGGCCGCCCGCGCCGAGCTTGACCCCGCCGTAGTAGCGGGTGACGACGGCGGCGACGTACCGCATGTCGCGGCGCAGCAGCATCTGGAGCATGGGGACGCCGGCCGTGCCGCCGGGCTCGCCGTCGTCGCTCGCCTTCTGGACGGCCGCGTCGGCGCCGATGACGTAGGCCCAGCAGTTGTGGGTGGCGTCGGCGTGCTCCTTGCGGACGGCCGCGACGAAGCTCTGGGCCTCCTGTTCGGTGGCCGCCGGGGCGAGCGCGCACAGGAAGCGGGAGCGGTTGACGTCGGTTTCGTGCACACCCGCGCGGGCGACGGTGCGGTACTCGTCCTGCATCCGGCCAGCCTAATGCTCCGGATCAGCCGCCCTTCCTCCCCCGGGGCACGGCCGTCCAGGTCAGCAGGGCCGTGTCGGGGGCGAGGTCGCGCCAGGTGGTGCCGCGCCAGGCGAGGACCGCGATCGCCGAGGTCGGGAACTTCAGCCGGACCTCGTCCAGCAGGTCGTCGAGGGCGTCCCCGGCCAGTTCGAGGACCAGTTCCTCCAGGCCCGGGTTGTGCCCGATCAGCAGCAGTGTCGCGGCCTCGGCGGGCGCCTCCCGCACGACCCTCAGCAGCTCAGGCACGTCGGCCGCGTACAGCCGGGGATCGTGCCGCACCGGCGGCGGGGTGCCCCACTGGGCGGAGGCGAGTTCCCAGGTCTCACGCGCGCGCGTGGCGGTCGAGCACAGGGCGAGATCGGGCAGGCAGTCGATCTCGGCGAGCGCGCGTCCGGCGGCCGGGGCGTCCCGGCGACCGCGCGGGGCCAGTGGCCGTTCGTGGTCGGGGACGCCCTCCGGCCAGGCGGACTTCGCGTGCCGCAGCACGGCCAGACGGCGCAGCGGTCCCGTTCCGGCGCGCGCGGTCATGCCCAGGATCCCAGGTCGCGGGTGAGCTCGAGGCCGAGCAGCCGGTCGGCGTACGCGTACGTCTCGAACCGGGCGCCCTCCGGCAGGTCCGGCCCGGCCTCCTCCACCCACCGCAGGACCTCCAGGACCCCGGGCAGGTCCAGATCGTCCTCCCAGGCGGTACGAAGCCGCTCCCGCACCTCCTCCGGCACCGGCCGCGAAGGCCGTCGCGCCCACTCGGCGACGGCACGGCGCCAGCGCAGGAGCGTGACGTGGGCCTCCTCCAGCGCCTGAACGTCCAGCCGCACGGGGGCGCTCCGGGGCCGGGAGAGCAGGGCCAGACGCAGGACGGCGGGGTCGTTGTCCGGCAGGGACCCGAGGCTGCCCGGTGCGCCGGGCAGCAGGCCGGCGGGGTCGGGCGCCGGTGGGTGCCCGGGGTGGGGCGCCTCGACGGGGGCGACGGCGATGCGTACGCCATCGGGGGCCGCGCCGCTCTCGCCCACCACGTGGAGGATCTGCGCTTCCCGCAGGCCGGCGTCCCTGGTGTCCTCGAAGGGCCGGATGCCGAGCGCCGTGGCGCCGGCCCGCAGCTCCGCCCGGTTGTGTTCGCCGGTGAGCAGCGCCCGGACCGGCGTACCGCCGAGCTCCAGGGCACGTACGAGCAGGTCGGCGACGAGCAGCACCCGGAGCGTGCCGATGTCGTGGGACGACGTGTGGGCCTCGACACGGGTCAGGCCCCGGCGGGCCGGGGCGGCGTCGACGGGTTCGCCGGTTCGGGCGTCGATGATGCGGAGCACGAAGCGAGCGTAGGCGCCCGGGCGGGCGAGCGCAGGTATGCGGCGCGCATCGTGGCGCGGGCGGCGCCCGGAATCACCGCGCGCCCTCCGCTGTTGTCCGTGACGACATCCTTCCCCGAGGCCACAGGAGGCCGACGATGTACGGCGACGAGGCGACGGTCCGCAAGATCCTCACCGAGCTCGGCGACACCTGGGCGATCGTCGGTCTGTCGTCGAACCAGCGGCGTGCGGCCCACGGCGTCGCGGACGTCCTCCAGCGCTTCGGCAAGCGCATCGTGCCCGTCCACCCCAAGGCGGAGACGGTGCACGGTGAGCCGGGCTACGCCTCCCTCGCGGACATCCCCTTCGAGGTGGACGTCGTGGACGTCTTCGTCAACAGCGACCTCGCCGGAGCCGTCGCCGACGAGGCGGTGGCGAAGGGCGCCAAGGCGGTCTGGTTCCAGCTGGGAGTGATCGACGGCGCCGCGTACGACCGCACGCGGGCGGCCGGCCTGGACATGGTCATGGACCGTTGCCCGGCGATCGAGATCCCCCGGCTGCGATAGGGCGGCGGCCGCCGCGGGTGCCCGGTCCGGACGCCCGCACCGACACCGTCGCCATAATGACCTGGTGACCTTCGACTCCGGCCCTCCCGACTCCCCCTCCTCGCATCGCAGTCCGGTGGTCGTCGTGGGCGCGGGGCCCGCGGGGCTCACGCTCGGCAACATCCTGCGGGCCGCCTCCGTGGACTGTGTGGTGCTGGAGACCGAGAGCAGGGAGTTCATCGAACGGCGGCCCCGGGCCGGGGTCGTCGAGGAATGGGCCGTGCGGGAGCTCGGGCGGCGGGGTCTCGCGGAGAACCTCCTTGAGCGGGCGCAGCCGCACAGCGCGTGCGAGTTCCGCTTCGGCGGGGAGCGCCATCGCTTCGCCTACACAGAGTTGACGGGCCGTCACCACTTCGTCTACCCGCAGCCGTTGCTGGTCACGGACCTGGTGCGCGAGTACGCGGACGTGCGGGGCGGCGACATCCGGTTCTCGGTGCGGGACGTACGGCTGCACGACCTGGACACCGACCGGCCGTCGGTGTCGTACACCTGCCCGGAGTCCGGTCAACGGCAGGTGGTCCACTGCGACTTCGTCGCGGGATGCGACGGGGCGCGCGGGGTGTCGCGGGCCGCACTGCCGCCGGGGCGGGTCCGTGTCGCCCGGCACGACTACGGCATCGGCTGGCTCGCGCTGCTCGCGGAGGCGCCGCCCTCCTCCGACTGCGTGCTGTTCGGGGCGCATCCGCGCGGATTCGCCGGGCACATGGCCCGCAGCCCCGAGGTGACCCGCTACTACCTCCAGTGCCCGCCTGGCGACGACCCGGAGAACTGGCCGCACGACCGCGTCTGGACCGAGTTGCGGGAGCGGCTGGGAGCGGCCGGCGCCGCGCCGCTCACGGAGGGACGGCTGATCGAGAAGCGTGTGCTCGACATGCACGACTACGTCGTCGAGCCGATGGCGTTCGGGCGGCTGTTCCTCGCCGGTGACGCGGCGCACCTGGTCGCACCGATCGCCGCGAAGGGCATGAATCTCGCCCTGCACGACGCGTTCCTGCTCGGGGACTCCCTGGTCACCCGGCTCACCTCGGGTGACGGCAGCGGGCTCGACGGCTACTCGGAGGCGTCCCTGCGGCGTGTGTGGGACTACCAGGAGTTCTCGCAGTGGCTCTCCGAGCTGTACCACGGGAGCTCCGCGGGCGATCCGTTCCGCGCCGGGACCACCCTCGCCCGGCTGCGTCGCCTGTTCACCTCGCCCGCCGCCGCGGCCGCCTTCGCGGAGCAGTACCTGGGCACGGCCGAGCGGTACTGACACTCGCACCCGTCAGTCGTGCAGCGGCTGGTCGCCGAGCCGGTGGTCCGCCACGTTCAGCGCCTCGTCGACCAGTCGGCGCAGATGGCCGTCGCGCAGGGAGTAGATCACCCGGCGACCCTCCTTGCGCGTGTTCACCAGGCCCGCGAGCCGCAGCCGCGCCAGATGCTGGCTGACGGCCGGCCGAGCCGCGCCGCACGCCTCCGTGAGGGTGGTGACGTCGGCCTCCCCGGCCGTGAGGGCGTGCAGCAGGGCGAGGCGGGTGCGGTCGCCGAGCAGGGCGAGGAGTTCGGCGGCGAGCGCGAACTGTTCCTCGCCGGGGCTGCGCGGGTGCGCATGATGTGCAGCTGATAGGTGCATGCGTGCGCTCATACGCACATAATGGCGTCGTGGGCGTCAGCGCGTCCACCTCCGCGCACCGGAAGGGGATCCACGTGAGCGACCGGCACGAGCACACGCACGGGCACGAGCACACGCAGGGACATGGCCACGAGCACGGACACCCCCCGCACGACCACGCCCCCTCCCCCCTCCGGCACCGTGACCGCGTCACCCGCCGCCTCGCCCATCTCCTCACCCCCCACTCCCACGAGACCGCCGACAAACTCGATCCCGCCCTGGAGTCCTCGGCCCGCGGTATGCGCGCGCTCTGGGTCTCGCTGACGGTGCTCGGCGTGACCGCGCTGGCGCAGGCGGTCGTGGTGGCCGTGTCCGGGTCGGTGGCGCTGCTCGGGGACACGGTGCACAACGCGGCGGACGCGCTGACCGCCGTACCGCTCGGGATCGCGTTCGTGCTCGGCAGGCGGGCGGCGACGCGTCGCTTCACCTACGGATACGGGCGCGCGGAGGATCTGGCCGGTCTGGTGATCGTCCTGACGATCGCCGCGTCGGCGGCCTTCGCCGGGTGGGCCGCGCTCGACCGGCTCCTCGATCCGCGTCCCGTGGCACATGTCCCGGCGGTCGCGGTGGCCGCCCTGGTCGGCTTCGCGGGCAACGAGTGGGTGGCCCGCTACCGCATCCGCGTCGGCCGCGCCATCGGCTCGGCCGCGCTGGTCGCGGACGGACTCCACGCCCGTACGGACGGCTTCACCTCACTCGCCGTGCTCCTGGGCGCGGGGGGCTCGGCCCTCGGCTGGCAACTCGCCGACCCGATCGTGGGGTTGGCGATCACGGCCGCGATCGTGCTGGTGCTGCGGGACGCGGCGCGCGAGGTGTTCCGGCGGGTGCTGGACGCCGTCGACCCGGCCCTGGTGGACCGGGCCGAGCGGGCGCTTCGGGAGGTCCCGGGCGTGCGGGAGGTGGGCGAGCTGCGGCTGCGCTGGATCGGGCACCGGCTGCGCGCCGAGGTGGCGGTCGTGGTGGACGGCGAGGTGACGGTACGGCAGGCCCACGCGATCGCCGTGGACGCCGAACACGCCCTGCTGCACGCGGTGCCCCGGCTCACCGCCGCCCTGGTGCATGCCGACCCTGCACCGGTCCCGGGCGAGGCGGACCCGCACCTGGCCCTCGCCCACCACACGGCGGCCTGAACCGGGCCTGCTCGCCCGCGCGGACGCCCGAGGTCAGGCCACACCCAGCCCTTCCAGGACCACCGCCCCGGGCAGCTCCGCGAACGCCTTCCCCGGTACCAGGAGCTTGCCGCGCCGACGCCCGCTGCCGACCAGGACGTACGGCAGGTCGACGACGGTCGAGTCCACCAGCACCGGCCAGTCGGCGGGCAGCCCCAGCGGGGTGATGCCGCCGTACTCCATGCCGGCCTCCCCCGTCGCCGTGTCCATCGGGGCGAACGAGGCCTTGCGGGCGCCGAGTCGGCGGCGCACCACACCGTTCACATCGACACGGGTGGTGGACGGGACGAGACACGCGGCGAGCGTGGTCTCACCGCCCCGCCTGCCCGCCACGACCACGCAGTTGGCCGACCTCTCCAGCAGGTCGCGCCCGTAGTGCTCCACGAAGACCGCGGTGTCGGCCCACCGCGGGTCGGTGTCGACGTAGAGGATCTCCTCGGCGAGAACGCTGCCGCGCCAGTGGCGTACGGCGTCGGCGACCGGGGCGGTCAGCTCGTCGAGGCAGTCCGGGGCGGGCGTGGCCTGGTCGAAGTCTCCGATGGGTGCGCGCATGGCCGCACGCTAACAGCCGCTCACTGCACGGGCGGGACCGAGACGGCCATGACCAAAAGCATCGGGACGGTGCCCTGATTGCCGTACGTGTGCGGAGTATTGGCCTCGAAGGTGGCGCTCGCGCCCGTCGGGACGAGGTACTCCACGCCGTCGACGGTCAGCGTCAGCTCACCCGCCGTGACGTGGACCAGTTCGACCGTGCCCGTGGGGTGCGGTTCCGACGGGCTGTTCTCGCCCGGCATCAGACACCAGTCCCACATCTCCAGCGGACCGGGTGCCTCGGCGCCCGCGAGCAACCGGTTGTAGCTGCCCGCCTCGGTGTGCCACAGCCTCACGGCCCGCTCGGCGGGGACGATCCGGACCTTGGGGCCCCGTTCGTAGTCGAGCAGGGTGGTGATGCTGACGCCCAGCGCGTCGCCGATCTTGACGATGGTCCCGATGCTCGGGTTGGTGCGGGCCTGCTCGATCTGGATCACCATGCCCCGGCTGACTCCGGCCCGGGCGGCGAGCACATCCAGGGTGAAGCCGCGCACGGCACGCCAGTGCTTGACGTTGCGCGACAGGGACTGGGTCAGCAGGTCTAGGTCCGACACGTTGGGTCCACCACTCGTTCCGTCCAATATATTTGATGACGAAGTTCATTATGATGCACTACGGTGGGGTGCACCCGATCGTCCACCGAACTGTACTGCGAGGCTGCCCGTGACCGCGTTCTTCGCCCTGGCCACCAGCCTCCTGTGGGGCCTGGCCGACTTCGGCGGCGGGCTGCTGGCCAGACGAACGCCCGCCCTGACGGTGGTCGTCGTCTCGCAGGGCATCGCGGCGGCCGTCCTCGGCGCGATCGTGGTGGCGACGGGCGGCTGGAGCGAGGCCGGGCCGCTCCTGTGGTTCGCGTTCGCGGCGGGTCTGGTGGGGCCGATCGCTCTCTTCTCCTTCTACAAGGCGCTGGCGCTCGGCCCGATGGGCGTCGTCTCCCCGCTCGCGACCCTGAGTGTGGCCGTCCCGGTCTCCATCGGGCTGCTGCTCGGTGAGCGGCCGGGACTGCTCCAGGTCGCGGGCATCGCGGTCGCCGTCACGGGGGTCGTCCTGGCCGGCGGGCCGCAGCTCAAAGGCGCACCCGTGCAGCGGCGGGCGATCCTCCTCACGCTGGTCTCGGCTCTCGGCTTCGGCACGGTGATCGTGCTGATCGCCGAGGCGTCGACCACCGTCACCGGCCTCTTCCTCGCCCTCTTCGTGCAGCGCGTGACGAACGTGGCCGCGGGCGGCGCCGCCCTCTACGTCTCCGTGCAGCGCGGCGCGCCCGCCCTCCCGGTGGGCGGCTTCCGCTGGGGCTCACTGCCGGCGCTCGCCTTCGTCGGCCTCGCCGATGTCGCCGCCAACGGCACGTACGCGATCGCCGCCCAGCACGGCCCGGTCACCGTGGCCGCCGTGCTCGCCTCCCTCTACCCCGTGGTGACCGCCCTGGCCGCACGCGGCTTCCTCAGCGAACGGCTGCGGGCCGTCCAGGCCGCGGGCGCGGGCCTGGCCCTGATGGGCACACTCCTCCTGGCAACTGGCTGAGCCGACAGGCCCGGAGCCCTGAGTCGGCTACCGACGACCGGCCCAGGGGGTGTCAGGCTTCGAGGCCCTGGCCGCGCAGTCCTGCCTCGGCCCGGGCGTCGAGGGCGGCCAGTTTCGCGGCTGTCTCCTCGTCCAGTTCGGACAGGGCCACCAACTGCTCGGAGGTGATCCCGTCGGGGATCGGCACCGGTGCCGGGGTCCGCAGCGGCGGCTGCCAGCCCTCGGCGGGCGTCCAGCGTCGTACGACCCGGGCGGGCGCCCCGGCCACCACGGCGTGGTCGGGCACCGTGCCCCGGACCACCGCCCCGGCCGCCACCACCACGTTCCGCCCGATGCGCGCGCCGGGCAGGATCACCGCCCCGGTGCCGATCCAGCACCCGGAGCCGATCTCCACGGGCTCCATCCGGGGCCACTGCTTGCCGATGGGCTCGTGCGGGTCGTCGTAGGAGTGGTTGGTCGAGGTGACGTAGACGTACGGGCCGAAGTAGCAGTCGCTGCCGATGGTGACCGTCGTGTCCGCGATGACGTGACTCCCGCGGCCCAGGACGACACCGTCACCGATGCTCAGGATCGGGTCCGGGCCGAGGTCGAGGTCGGGCATCAGACCGGCGGTGAGGGTGACCTGTTCCCCGACGATGCAGTGGGCGCCGAGGTGGATCCAGGGTTCACCGAAGACCGTGCCGAGCGGGAAGGCGAGCCGCGTACCCGTGCCGAGGGAGCCGAACCGGAGGCGTCCGGGGCGCTCGGCGGTCACCGAGCCCGTGCGCTGCACCCAGGCCCAGCCCGCGTGGACGGCGCGCTGCGCTAGGCGGCGCCGCCATGATGAGAACGTGTTCTTGTCCTTGGGCACCCGCTCACCGTACTCAGGGCGTCCCCCGCCCACGGGACCGGAGCCCTGTGATCTTCACCCCACTGGTGGCGTACGGTGCCGTGTATCACCGACCAGGAGGCGAGATGACGCAGAAGGCGCTGATCATGGGCATCGGCGGCAAGGACCCGAAGGTGGATCCGGAGGCGTTCGTGGCACCCACGTCCACGCTGATCGGGGATGTGACGCTGCACGCCGGCGCCAGTGTCTGGTACGGGGCGGTGCTGCGCGGCGACGTCGAGCGGATCTCCGTCGGCGCGAGCAGCAACGCCCAGGACAACTGCACACTGCACGCGGACCCCGGCTTCCCGGTGACCGTCGGCGAGCGGGTGTCCATCGGGCACAACGCGGTGGTGCATGGAGCGACCGTCGAGGACGACTGCCTGATCGGCATGGGAGCGACGGTGCTGAACGGCGCGGTGATCGGGGCGGGGTCCCTCGTCGCCGCGCAGGCGTTGGTGCCGCAGGGGATGCGGGTACCGCCGGGGTCGCTGGTCGCGGGGGTGCCGGCGAAGGTGCGGCGAGAGTTGACGGAGGAGGAGCGGCAGGGGGTCACGCTGAACGGGACGTCGTATGCGGAGTTGGCTCGGGCGCACCGGGAAGTGCACGGGGGGTAATGGTCGTACGCGGTCTGCGGGTTGTGTGTGGCTGGTCGCGCCCACGCGGCGGAGCCGCACATGTCACAGCCCCGCGCCCCTGAAGGGGCGCGTTCAGTCACCGGCAGGGACCGGTTCCGGCTCCTGCTGCGTGGCCTGGGCCTTCTTCGCCTTGCGCTTCAGGACCAGCATCGACGTCAGACCGATCGCCACCGCCAGTACCAGCCCCACCCACGAGAAGCGCTTCAGCCAGGACTCGGCGACGACGCCGACGTAGTAGATGACGGCGGTCGTGCCGCCCGCCCAGAGGATGCCGCCGAGGACGTTGGCGATGAGGAACTTCCAGTACGGCATGCGCAGGACGCCCGCCAGGGGGCCGGCGAAGATGCGGAGCAGGGCGACGAAGCGGCCGAAGAAGACGGCCCACATGCCCCACTTCTCGAAGGACCGCTCGGCGGTGGCGATGTGCCCCTCGCTGAAGTGCTTGGGGAACTTCTTGCCGAGCCAGGCCAGTAGGGGGCGCCCGCCCTTGCGGCCGATGGCGTAGCCGATGGAGTCGCCGACGATGGCGCCGAAGCTGGCGCACGCGCCCAGGACCACGGGGTTGATGCCCGCGTGCTGGGAGGACAGGAGCGCAGCCGAGACCAGGATGATCTCGCCCGGCAGCGGGATGCCCAGGCTCTCCAGACCGATGACCAGCCCCACCACGGCGTAGACGGCGGCCGCGGGCACCGTGTCGAGCCACTCCTGGACGTGCACCGCCGGTTCCTCCCGATTTAGCGTCCCTGCATTCCCGGCGCGCGCCCGAGTGGGCGCACGCCGGGAAGCCTACCCGGTCACCGGGACGCTCCGGGGCCCCATGGATCGCCCGGACGTCGGCCGCCACCTCACCGGTCGTCCGAGCGTCCCGGGACCGAACGGAGCAGCGTGGTCACGTGGCCGGGTACATCGACGGCGGCGGGGAGTTGGCCCACGGCGCCCACGGCAGCCCGAGGCGTGACCGGAAGAGTGACCGGCGGCGCGGCCGGAGGTTCGGCCGGACCGGGTGTGTCGCAGCAGGCCACTTGGGCGACGCGCGGCTCGTAGCCCGGCTGCGGCGGAGCCGGTCGCGCGGGTGCGGGGGGCTCGTCGGCGGGCGGTGCGACGGAGCGCGGCGGCTCCGCGGAGGGGGTCGCCTGCGGTCGGTCCCGCGGCTCGTCCTGCTGCCGTGGTCTCGGGCCCGCGTCCTGCCCTCCGTCCGCGCCCGCGCCCGTGCCCGGCTCCAGCTGCCACCGCTGCTCCGGGGACCCGTCGCGTGCCGTGACGACGACCCCCGTGGGCGACCCGGCACGTCGGGGAGCGACGAGCAGTCCCTTGGCGCTGCGGAGCAGGAGTTCACCGCGGACGGTGAGGTCGTAGGAGACGTCCCCGGAGTGGACCAGGCAGCCCGCGAGGGTCACCGTCCTGTGGTCGGTGTCGGAGTCGAGGCAGAGGGTGGGGTCGGCGGCGCTGCGGAGCAGTCCGTCGTCCTGGTACGACCACTGCTGTGATCCGGCGGAGGAGCACTCGACCAGCACGGTGCCCACGCCGGCCTCGGCCCGGCCGCCGCGCGCGTCGAGGCACAGGCCGTCGGTGAGGCTGCGCAGCCGCCCGCGTGCGACCTCCCCGGACTGCCCGGCGGAGGCGGCCGTCGGGGACCCGGTCGGGGGCGGCTCGCCGGTGGTGCTCGCGCGGCCGGAGCTGCCGACCGGCGCGCCCCAGGTCATGCCGGGCCCGGGGGTTCCGCTGTCTTCGGACCAGCCCTTGGCGACGAGCACGGTCGCGAGGAGGGCGAGGGTGCTCAGACCGACCCCCACGGCGACGGCCTTCGGGTGTCGGCGTGGTGTGTCGAGGACGCGGGCGTGAGCGCTGCGGTGGCGACCGCCGCCGGGGCGCGTGGTCGCGCCGCCCACGGGTCCGTCCTGCTCGGTGGCGCGTCCGGGGCGCGAGTCGAGATAGCGGCGGGCACCCCAGCCGAGCACCGTCTCGGCGAGCAGCACCTCCAGGCCGCCGTCGAAACGGGAGAGCTGTTCGGCGGCCCGGCGGCAGTACCGGCACTCCGTCAGATGCTTGCGCACATCCGGCAGCAGATCCCCGCCGCGGCGCATGGGAACGTCGAGGAGACGGTTGTAGAAGCGGCATTCCGGGGTCGGCGCGAGTTCCCGGTGGGCGCGTACGCAGCCCGAACGGAATTGTTCCCGTGCCTGTTCCCGGGCGGCCGAGGCGGTGACGATGTCGACGCCCAGCAGACCGGCCGGTACGGATATGGGTTCGGCCTCGACCTCCGTGTGCCACAACAGGCATTGCGAGGCTCCGGGAAGGGACCGGAAAGCCCTCTCGGCGATCTGCAGCTTTTCGAGCGTCGCGCGCCCGGACGCCCGCAGTCCGCGGCCGCCCACGGTTTTGCGCAGTTCCGGCAGGACCGTCGAAATCGCTTCGTCCCCGGCCCACTCCCGGACCGTCTCCCGTACGGCGACGAGGAGTTGGGGACGCAGGGCACCGCCGGCCTTTCCGCCCGTCGCCCGGCCGAGGACGCGGTTGAACGCGGCGGTGGCCACCATCCGGGCGGAGTCCTCGGCCGAGGCGAGGCAGACGACGGCGTAGTCGAGCGTCGCCCGCCAGTGCCGCGCCAGCAGCAGCGCGACCGCGCAGGCGCCCGGGCCGCTTCCCGCACCACTCGCGCCCAGTTGGGCGAGGAGGTTGCGGTCGGAGTCGCCGGGGGTCCAGCCGGGGCGGGGCGGGTACGGCGGTCGTGGGGGGTTGGGGGACTGCACTGAACCATTTCCTTCCCAGCTGAAGGACGGAGCACGGAAGGCACGTCCTCGGAAAGCAGGGGCCCACTTGGTGTGTACCTATTGGCCTGACCTGGACCTTCCCGAAGGGAGGCTCACCTTCGCACATGCGCCTCACAAGAAACAAGGAGTTCGAGTGACCCACGTTCAAAACGCGGGAAATTCAGATATGTTACCGGCGGTATCCGTGCCCTCATTCGAAATGTGCCGCCGGTGTCGCGCCCAACTCGTGTGCGCCAAAAGCCGGATGGCACACGAAATCTCCAACTTGCGCCCGCCGCACAGCGGACTCCCATGCAACTCTCGGCGCACTCTCATCCCCGTGGGTCAGCATGCTCCGCATGATCACCCCCCACTCCTCATCCACGCCGCCGTCGGCCTCTTCGGCCTCTTCGGCCTCTTCGCTCTCTTCGGTCCGCAAGGCCGTCGTCCCGGCCGCCGGGCTCGGTACACGCTTCCTGCCCGCCACGAAGGCGACGCCGAAGGAGATGCTGCCGGTCGTCGACAAGCCGGCCATCCAGTACGTCGTCGAGGAGGCCGCCGCGGCCGGCCTGGACGACATCCTGATGGTCACCGGCCGGCACAAGCGGGCCATCGAGGACCACTTCGACCACGCCTTCGAGCTGGAGCAGGCGCTCGCGGCCAAGGGCGACACCGTACGGCTGGACGCGGTGCGCGACCCGGCCCGGCTCGCCGACATCCACCACATCCGGCAGGGCGACCCGTTGGGCCTCGGCCACGCGGTGCTGTGCGCTCGCCAGCATGTGGGCGACCAGCCGTTCGCAGTCCTTCTCGGCGACGACCTCATCGACCCGCGCGAGACGCTGCTGAGCCGGATGCTGGAGGTCCGCGAGCGGTACGCCGGCAGCGTCGTCGCCCTGATGGAGGTCCCGCCGGAGCAGATCCACCTCTACGGGTGCGCCGCCGTGGAGCCGACCGCGGAGGAGGGCGTCGTCCGGGTCACCGGGCTCGTGGAGAAGCCCTCCCGAGAGAACGCGCCGAGCGCCTACGCGGTCATCGGCCGCTACGTCCTCGACCCGGCCGTCTTCGGCGTCCTCGACCGCACCCCGCCGGGCCGCGGCGGCGAGATCCAACTCACCGACGCCCTCCAGGAACTCGCCGCGGGCGACACCGTCCACGGCGTCGTCTTCACCGGCCTGCGCTACGACACCGGCGACAAGGCCGACTACCTCCGCACCGTGGTTCGCCTCGCCTGCGAACGCCCGGATCTGGGACCCGAGTTCATCGCCTGGCTCAAGGAGTTCGTGGCGGGCCTGGAGGGCGGCGGCCACGAAGACCGCGAGCGGCTTGCGGCCTGATGTGCGGTGAGGCCGTGATGTGCAGTGAGGCCCTGACGTGCAGTGAGGCAGACAGAGCCCCTCAGCCGTTGGGACGCAGCGTCCACACCACCGTCATCTCGCCGGTCACGGCCCCGTCACCGCGTCGGATCTCGATCGTGACCGGGAACTCGGGGCGTTCGCCCGCGTCGAGCTGGGCGACGACCTCGGTGGCGGGGCGGCCGAGGGTGGCGGTGGCCGTGACGGCGCCCATCGCGAGCTTCTTGTAGGTGATCTCCGCGCCGACCGCGAGCGGCACCGCGCGGGCGAGCTGGTCGCCGAACGCGGCGAGCACGATCGCCCCGCTCGCGGACTCGCCGAGCGTGAACATCGCACCGGCGTGCGGCCCGCCCACGTGGTTGTGGTACTCGCTCTGGTCCGGCAGGGCGACCACGGCCCGCTCGGGCGAGGTCTCCAGGAACTCGAGGTTCAGGGTCCGGGCCATGGGCACCGTGGCGGCGAGCATCTCGCCGATGGACATCTGGTCTGCGCTCATGGCGGCGATGTTACCCACGGGTAGCGTTGACTGGCCAGGGCGGTGTGATGATCCGCCGTATGATTTCCGCCCATGTGGCCAGGACAGCAACCACCGGCCGGCGACCCGAATCAGCCGGCCCAGCAGCCGAATCCGTACCAGCAGCCCGGTTCCCAGCAGCCTGGCCCGGACGCCCAACAGCCCGCCTACGGCTACGGCTACCCGCAGCAGCCCGGCCCGGAGGCCCAGCAGCCCGGCTACGGTTACGGCTACCCGCAGCCCGGGTCGGACGCCCAGCAGCCCGGCTACCAGCAGCCCCCGTACGTCCAGCGGCCGCCCGCCCCGTGGGAGTCCCCGGACTACGACTACGAGTCCTCCGACGGCGGGAGCCGCCGTACGAAGGTGATCGCGATCACAGCGGCCGTGGTCGTCGTCGCGGCCGCGGCCGTGACCGGGGTCATGTTCCTGGGCGGGGGGGACGACAAGAAGGCCTCGCCGGGCCCGACCACGTCGAAGGCCTCACCGTCCGCCTCCGCGTCCACGTCCCGCGACCCCCTGAAGCCCACGGTCGCCGGCTGGAAGGTCGTGGTGAACCCGGGCCTCGGTGTCGCCTTCGACGTGCCGGCCGACTGGGTGCCGCAGGCCAAGGATTACGTCACGTACGTCTCGGAGGACGACGACCCGAAGGAGAAGCCGCTGGTCGGCATGCGGGCCCCGGCCGTCCTGAAGTCCAAGTGGTGCATGCAGGACGCGAACAAGGACGGCAAGGTCGAGTACACGGCGCTGGCCAATGCGGGCACCCGCGGCAACAACGGCGCGAAGAGCACGGAGCAGATCGCCAGGCAGGACTCGGCGAACTGGGCCTACGGCGCCTACGCCCAGCCGGAGCACAAGAACGTCAAGACGGACTCGGTGACCTCCTTCACCACCGCCTCCGGCCTCAAGGGCACCGTCGCCACCTCGCACGCGATCCTCGTGAAGGTGCGGGACAAGTGCGACACCGCGGGCAAGGCGACGACGTTCGCCTTCAAGAACAAGTACGGCAGCTTCTCGTCCTGGTCGTTCTACGGCGCCGAGGGAGTGGAGGAGGAGGTTCCGGACGCCACGGTGAAGAAAATCCTCAGCACGGTGCGGGAGTTCCCCAAGACCCGCTCGTAGTTCGGGACATCCTTCGATACGTCCCTGACAAGGGCCGGTGACCGATCCGTGTCCCGGACGGCACTATGGTTTCTCCGCATGTGGCCAGGACAGCAGCCGCCCGGGGGCGAGCAGAACCCGCAAGGGCAGAACAACCCGTACCAGCAGCCGGGATACCAGCAGCCGAATCCGTACCAGCAGCCCGGCTTCCAGCAGCCCAACCCCTATGCGCAGCAGCAACCGCAGCAACCGCAGTGGGGCGCGCCGACGCATGGGGGCGGGCCCCAGCCGCCGCAGGGCGGCGGTGGCGGCAACCGGACGAAGCTCGTCGCGATCGTGGCGGCCGCGGCCGTCGTCGTGGCCGCCGGTGTCACCGGCTTCCTGGTCCTGGGCGGTGACGAGGACACCCCCGCCAAGGCCGACGAGAGCGCGAGCCCGTCCGTAGCCGCGTCACCGAGTGACACGGCCACGGGTTCGGGAACGGACGACAACCCGCGGGGCGGCGAGGCCGAGAAGGCGACCATCGCGGGCTGGAAGGTCGTCGTGAACCCCAAGCGGGGCGTCGCCTTCGACGTGCCCGCCGACTGGGAGGTCCAGAAGGTCGGCCTCAGCCAGGGCTTCGACCTGGAGGGCGTGAAGGACGACGCGATCATCATGTCGGCCACCGCCGAACTCAAGTCCAAGTGGTGCACGTCCGACGACGACAAGGACGGCAGGACCGACAACACCCCGCTGGCCATGGTGGGCAGCAAGGGCGCCTCCGGCGCCAAGAACACCGACGAGATCGCGATCAACACCGCGCCCGTGTGGGTCTACGGCGGCTACACCCAGCCGGACAAGAAGAGCATCACCTTCCCCGAGAAGGCCACGCCCTACACGACCACCTCGGGCATCAAGGGCAGCTACGCCTGGGGCCAGTCGAACAACACGCCCCAGAACGGCAAGTGCGACAGTGACGGCAAGGCCATCACGTTCGGCTTCAAGAACTCCGCCGGTGACTTCGTCTCGTGGAACCTGTACGGCGCCAAGGGAGTGAAGGACGAGCTCTCCAACGAGACGATCATGAAGATCCTCAGCACGGTCCGGCTGTCCGGAGAGCCGACGGAGTGATCCGCGCGAACCGGGTGAACCGCTGAGCGCGCAAACCGTTTGGCACTTCCCTGCCCGGGCAGGGATAGTCGGCCGGTGACCTCAGCCGCCGACTCCCCCCGCCGCCCGCGCAGACCCGCCTGGGCGGGGCGCAACTACAGTCTGCTGACCGCCGCGGCGGTCGTCACCAACCTCGGCAGCCACGGCTCGCTGATCGCCGCCGCGTTCGCCGTGCTGGACGCCGGCGGCGACGGCGGCGACGTGGGCCTGGTGGCCGCCGCCCGCACCCTGCCGCTGGTGCTGTTCCTGCTGATCGGCGGCGCGGTCGCGGACCGCCTGCCCCGCCACCGCGTGATGGTCGCGGCCAACGCCCTCAACTGCCTCTCGCAGGCGGCCTTCGCGACGCTCGTCCTGGCGGGCGAGCCGCAGCTGTGGCAGATGATGCTGCTGACCGCGCTCGGCGGCACCGGCCAGGCGTTCTTCAGCCCGGCCGCCGAGGGCATGCTGATGTCCACGGTCGACGGGGAGCAGGCGGGCCGCGCGTTCGCCGTGTTCCGGATGGCGATGCAGGGAGCTGCCCTCGGCGGCGCGGCCCTGGGCGGTGTGATGGTCGCCGCGTTCGGCCCCGGCTGGGTTCTCGCGGCGGACGCGGCAGCGTTCGCCGTCGCCGGCGCGCTGCGCTCGTTCCTCGACGTGAGCCACATCCCGCCCCGAGAGCCGGGGGGCGGGCTGCTCTCCGACCTCCGGGAGGGCTGGCGGGAGTTCGCGGGCCGGCCGTGGCTGTGGGGCATCGTCGTGCAGTTCTCGGTCGCCAACGCGGTCGTCGGCGCCGCCGAAGCGGTCTACGGCCCCCTCATCGCCCGCGACCACCTGGGCGGGGCGGGCCCCTGGGGCCTGGCCCTGGGGTGCTTCGGAGCGGGCACGGTCGCGGGCGCACTGCTGATGACCCGTTGGAAGCCGCGCCGCCTGCTGCTCGCAGGTACCCTCTGCGTCTTCCCGCTGGCCCTGCCGTCCGCCGCGCTCGCCGTGCCGGTGCCCGTCGGCGTCCTGTGCGCGGTGATGTTCCTCACCGGCGTGACGCTGGAGGTGTTCGGGGTGTCCTGGATGACCGCCCTCCACCAGGAGATCCCGGAGGACAAGCTCTCCCGGGTCTCCGCCTACGACTGGTTCGGCTCCGTCGCCCTGGTGCCGCTGGCGACCGCGATGGCGGGCCCGGCGGAGCTGGCGTTCGGGCGGACGGCGGCCCTGTGGGGCTGCGCGGCCCTGGTCGTGGTGGTCACGGCGGCGGCCCTGTGCGTGCCGGACGTACGGAACCTGACCCTGCGCACCAAGCACGTGGCCCGGGCCGCGTCCGGCACCGAGAACGGGTCAGCCGATGCCGAACGCCCCGTCGGGGGGCTCGGGTGACGGTACGGCGTCCTCGTCCCGCACCGGCCGTGCCCCGCCGATGAACTCCCGCAGCCCGGGCCCGTACTCGACCCGGGCCGGGAAGGCGTCGGAGGCGGTGCGCCGGACCAGGGCGGCCGTGTCGACGGGATGGTGCGACGCGACGAGCACCGCGTTGCCGAAGCGGCGCCCGCGCAGCACACCGGGTTCGGCGATGAGCGCGAGCTCGGCGAACACCGTGCCGAGCGTGGCCAGTTGGGACCGCAGAAACGCGAAGGGCGCCGCGTCGGGGAGGTTCGCCAGGTAGACGCCGGCGTCGCGCAGTACCCGTACGGCCTCCCGGGCGTAGGCGACCGACGTCAGATGCGCCGGAACCCGTGACCCGCCGAAGACGTCGGCGACGAGGACGTCGGCGGAGTCGTCCGGCGCTGCTTCGAGCCAGGCCCTGGCGTCCGCCGCGTGCACCGTCACATCCGCGCCCCCCGGAAGTGGCAGATGCTCGGCGACCAGCTCCAGCAGCCCCCGGTCGGCCTCCACGACGTCCTGCCGCGACCCGGGCCGGGTCACGGCGACATACCGGGGCAGGGTGAGCCCACCGCCGCCCAAGTGCAGCACGTCCAGCGGCGCCCCCGGCTCCGCCACGACATCCAGCGCGTGCCCGAGCCGACGCGCGTACTCGAACTCCAGATGCGCCGGCTCGTCGAGGTCGACATACGACTGCGGCGCCCCGTCGACGGTCAACAGCCAAGCCCGCTCCCGATCGACGTCGGGCATGAGCTTGGCGGTGCCGAAATCGACGGCACGGGAGACGGGAATGGGCTCGTCGTTCACTTCTTCATTGTGCCTGTGCTGCAGCGCCCTGAAGGGGCGCGAGGAACTGCGCGACCAGCCACAACGGCCCCGCAGTCCCCCACGCGCACCAGCCATCCTCACAGAACGGACGTCACGGTCCCCGCGCCCACCGTGCGACCGCCTTCACGGATCGCAAAGCCCAGGCCCGGCTCCAACGGAACGTCCCGCCCCAGCTCCACGGCCATGACAACCCGTTCCCCGGGCCGCGCGACCGCCACCTCCCCCAGATCCACGGAACCGACCACATCCGCGGTCCGGATGTAGAACTGCGGCCGGTACCCGGTGAAGACAGGCGTCGTACGACCCCCCTCACGCGCCGACAGCACATACACCTGCGCCGAGAACCGACGACTCGGACTGACGCTCCCCGGCGCCGTGACCACATGCCCCCGCCGCACCGCGTCCCGCGCCACTCCCCGCAGCAGCAACGCCACGTTGTCCCCGGCCTGCGCCTCCTCCATCGGCTTGCCGAAGGTCTCGAGCCCGGTCACGACACTCTCCACGCCCGCGCCGAGCACCTCGACCCGGTCACCCACCCGTACCGTCCCCCGCTCGACCGCACCGGTCACCACGGTCCCCCGCCCGGTGATGGTCAGCACGTTCTCCACCGGCAACAGGAAGGGCGCGTCGAGATACCGCTCGGGCATCGGCACATAGGTGTCCACCGCGTCGAGCAGCGCGTCGATCGACGCCGTCCACCGCGGGTCCCCCTCCAGGGCCTTCAGCCCCGAGACCCGTACGACGGGCGCGGAGTCGCCGCCGTAGCCGTGCGCGGTGAGCAGGTCACGGACCTCCAGCTCGACGAGGTCGGTGAGCTCCTCGTCGCCCGCGTCTGCCTTGTTGATGGCGACGACGATGTGGTCGACGCCCACCTGCCGGGCGAGCAGGACGTGTTCGGCGGTCTGCGGCATGATCCCGTCGAGCGCGGAGACGACGAGGATCGCCCCGTCGAGCTGTGCGGCACCGGTGACCATGTTCTTGACGTAGTCGGCGTGGCCCGGCATGTCTACGTGCGCGTAGTGCCGGGTGTCGGTCTCGTACTCGACATGCGCGATGTTGATGGTGATGCCGCGCGCCGCTTCCTCGGGCGCGCGGTCGATGCGCTCGAACGGCACGAAGGCGGAGGAGCCCCGCTCGGCGAGGACCTTGGTGATGGCGGCGGTCAGGGTGGTCTTGCCGTGGTCGACATGGCCCATCGTGCCGATGTTCAGGTGCGGTTTGGTGCGTACGTACGCCGTTTTCGACATGGCGGTACCTCGAAGCCTCTCAGTGGTGCTGAGTGATGGCCCCGGCGCGTTGGGACGCGGCCGGAACGGGGACCCCCAAGGACTTGCCGACCCTCCCCCTGCGGGGTCCGCCGGACGATCCGGGGAGGGTCAGCTTCGGGCGCCGTCGACAGCGGCCACGAGAAAGGGAACGGCAGCCTTCGGAGCATCCGCGACCGCGGATGCTGCGAGGAGGAAGGCGTACCGGAACATGACGCCGATCATCGCCGACGGCGCACGCCGCGTCGAATGGTTTTCGGGGGCGCGGGACGGGCGTTCAGTGACGGGGGTGAGACGTTCCATACGGCGATCACACACATATGTCGGTTAGGGTCGCCGGATGTTCGATGCCACCACCCGCTCTGGCGGCACCGCTACGGCCACCCCCCGGGCCGTCGCCGATCCCGTGCCCGTCGCCGCACCACCGGCACCCGTCGGCCTCGCCGCGCGCGGCACGAGAGTCCTGATGTCGCCGTGGGCCCGCTTCTCGCTGCTCGTCGCGCTGCTGGCCGGGGCCGCCTCGACCGTGCTGCTCTTCGAACCGCAGAGAGTGCTGTCGGACGGCTGGCCACCGCAGTGGGGCGGCACCGCGGCGGCCCTGGTGTTCGCGGCGGCGTACGGGTTGTGCACCGTGGCGTTCGTGCCGCGGCCGCTGCTGAACCTCGCCGGGGGCGCGCTGTTCGGCTCGCAGTTCGGGCTGGGCGCCGCGCTCACGGGCACGGTGCTCGGGGCGGGGCTGGCCTTCGGTCTGGGCCGGATCCTCGGGCAGGACGCGCTGCGGCCGCTGCTGCGGGGCCGGTGGCTGAAGGCCGCGGACGGGCAGCTCAGCAGGCACGGCTTCCGGTCGATGCTGGTTGCGCGGCTCTTCCCCGGGGTGCCGTTCTGGGCCGCGAACTACTGCGCCGCGGTCTCCCGGATGAGCTGGCCGGCGTTCCTGCTCGCGACGGCGCTCGGGTCGATCCCGAACACCGCCGCATACGTCGTCGCCGGCGCCCGTGCGGCCACGCCGACGTCGCCGGCCTTCCTGATCGCGATGGCCTGCATCGCCGCACCGGCGCTGGTGGGCGCGGTGGTGGCGTGGCGCAAGCGTCATCAGCTGCGCCTGCGCTGACCGCCCGTCACACGGCTTACACGACTTACGTGGCTTACACGACTTACGTGGCTTATACGGCTTCCAGGATCATCGCGTTGGCGAGTCCTCCCGCTTCGCACATCGTCTGCAGGGCGTAGCGGGCGCCGCGTTCCCGCATGGCGTGGACGAGCGTCGTCGTCAGGCGGGTGCCGCTCGCGCCGAGCGGGTGGCCGAGGGCGATCGCGCCGCCGTTCACGTTGACCTTGGCGAGGTCGGCGCCCGTCTCCTGCTGCCAGGCCAGGACCACGCTGGAGAACGCCTCGTTGACCTCGAACAGGTCGATGTCGTCGAGGGTCAGGCGCGCCCGGCGCAGCACCTGCTCGGTCGCGGGGATCACGCCGGTGAGCATGAGGAGGGGGTCGGAACCGGTGACGGCGAAGCTGTGCAGGCGGGCCAGCGGGCGCAGCCCGAGGCGGGCCGCGGTGTCGCTGGAGGTGATGAGGACCGCGGAGGCGCCGTCGTTGATCGGGCTGGCGTTACCCGCGGTGACGTTCCACTCGATCTGCGGGAAGCGTTCGGCGAAACCGGGGTCGTGGTAGGCGGGCTTGAGGCCGGCGAGGGTCTCGGGGGTGCTGCCCGGGCGTACGCACTCGTCGCGGGTGACGCCCTCCAGGGGCGCGACCTCGGCGTCGAAGAGGCCCGCGGCCCAGGCGGCGGCCGCCTTGTGGTGCGAGGAGACGGCGAAGGTGTCCATCCGCTCGCGGGTGAGGGACCACTTGGCGGAGATGAGCTCGGCGCTGATGCCCTGCGGGACGAGGCCCTCCCGGTAGCGCTCGGCGACTCCGGGGCCGAAGGGGTCCTTGCCGGGCGGCACGTTCGACCACATCGGCACGCGGCTCATGGACTCGACCCCGCAGGCGACGACGATGTCGTACGCGCCGGAGATGACTCCCTGGGCGGCGAAGTGCACGGCCTGCTGGGAGGACCCGCACTGGCGGTCCACCGTGGTGGCGGGGACCGTCTCGGGGAAGCCCGCCGACAGGACGGCGTAGCGGGTGGTGTTCATGGCCTGTTCGCCGACCTGGTCGACGGTGCCGCCTATGACGTCGTCGATGAGCGCCGGGTCGACGCCGGAGCGTTCGACAAGGGTGCGCAGGGTGTGGGCGAGGAGTTCGACGGGGTGGACGTGCGCGAGGGAGCCGTTCGGCTTGCCCTTGCCGATGGGAGTGCGTACGGCTTCGACGATGACTGCGTCACGCATGTGCGGGCCTCCGCGACTACTGGTGAGTAGGAAATCCAAACTCACCATAGCCCTGCGGGTTGGGAAATCAAACCCATAAGTTGGAGAACCAAACCCTCCCCTAGACTGGGCCGCATGGCCGCCCCCAAGGACCCGCGCCCCTGTTCCATCGCCGACGCCCTGGCGCTCGTCGGCGAGAAGTACTCCCTGCTCGTCCTGCGCGAGGTGTGCCTGGGCAACGGCCGTTTCGACCAGCTGGTGCGCAACATCGGTGCCCCGCGCGACATCCTGGCCACCCGGCTGCGCCGCCTCGTCGACGCCGGGATCCTGACGAAGCGGGCCTACAGCGAGCGCCCGCAGCGCTTCGAGTACCGGCCCACACAGGCGGGCCTCGAACTGGAGCCGGTCCTGATGACCCTCATGGCGTGGGGCGACCGCCACCTCCAAAAGGACGACGACCGCCCCATGGTGATCGAGCACACCTGCGGCAACGAACTGGTCCCGGTCGTGACCTGCGAGTCCTGCGGCAGCCCCGTCCACCACGACGACCTGACCGCCCACCCCCAGGCCGCGGGCTGGACGGTGGCGGGACCGTCGATGACATAGGTCCGAGGCCGGCGAGAGCCCGTCGTGGCCCGGCCGTCCGGGGAACCCCTGTTCCCCGCCTGTCACATCGGACCGCTACGCTGCCCTTCGACACCCCGCGATCACCGCACGCGGCGGCCCGGTGTGTCCATCTCCTTTTCCACGATCGGCACTTGGACTCAGTAACTTCATGTCTTGGTTTGAATCCCTCATCCTCGGACTCGTCCAGGGGTTGACCGAGTTCCTGCCGGTCTCCTCCAGCGCGCACCTGCGGCTGACCGCCGCCTTCTCGGGCTGGAAGGACCCGGGTGCCGCCTTCACGGCGATCACCCAGATCGGCACGGAGGCCGCGGTGCTGATCTACTTCCGCAAGGACATCGGCCGGATCATCTCGGCGTGGACCCGCTCGCTGTTCGACAAGACGATGCGCAGCGACCACGACGCCCAGATGGGCTGGCTGGTGATCGTCGGCTCGATTCCGATCGGCGTGCTCGGTGTGACGCTGAAGGACCAGATCGAGGGCCCGTTCCGCGATCTGCGGATCACCGCGACGATGCTGATCGTCGTCGGCGTCATCATCGGCATCGCCGACCGGCTGGCCGCGCGCGACGAGGCGGGCGGCAAGCACCGCGCACCCAAGCAGCGCAAATCCCTGGAGGACCTGAGCGTCAAGGACGGCCTGATCTTCGGCCTCTGCCAGGCCTGCGCACTCATCCCGGGCGTCTCCCGCTCCGGCGCCACGATCAGCGGCGGCCTCTTCATGGGCTACCGTCGCGAATCCGCGGCCCGCTACTCCTTCCTGCTCGCCATCCCCGCGGTGCTGGCCTCCGGGGCCTTCGAGCTCAAGGACGCGATGGAGGGCAACCACGTGTCGTGGGGGCCGACGATCTTCGCGACGGTGATCGCCTTCGTGACCGGATATGCCGTCATCGCCTGGTTCATGAAGTTCATCTCGAACAAGAGCTTCATGCCGTTCGTCTGGTACCGCATCGCGCTCGGCATCCTGATCATCGTCCTGGTGGCGACGGGCGCACTGAGCCCGCACGCGGCGGAGTCGGCGGGCTGAGCGCCCGTGACCAAGCCCATACGGATTGCGTAGCGGCCCGGTAGCGCACGGTCAGTGCTTGCCCCTACGCTTGTCCGCATGGCCCCCCAATCCCTTGCCCTTGGTTCCGTGCGGTCTGCCGAAGAAGTGAACGAGCAGATCCGCGCGCTCTGGCAGCGCGCGGGCGGATCCCTCTCGGCCCAGGAGCGCGCGGAGTACGAGCTGTTGGTGGTGGAGTGGGCGGCGGCGATCCGCGGCGAGATCATCACGGCGGCCTGAGCTTCGTGGAACACCTGGACAGCGTCCCGCCGCGCCGCGGCCTGATCATCTTCCTCAACGGCACATCCAGTTCGGGCAAGTCGAGCATCGCCGCCGAGCTGCTGCGGGAACTCGACGAGCCGTACTTCCACATGGCCGTCGACGCGTTCCACGCGATGCGTTCGAGCCGTCCCGTCGCGCCCGACCGGCTCGGCGCCGTCCTGCACCGGACCTGGCAGGGCTTCCACCGCGCGGTCGCCGGGATGGCCGCCGCCGGCAACAACGTCGTCGTGGACCATGTGCTGAGCGCCGAGTGGCGGCTGCGGGACTGTCTGTCGTTGTTCGTGCCGCAGGACGTGGTTCTCGTCGGCGTGCGCTGCCCGTTGGAGGAGCTGGAGCGGCGGGAGCAGGCCCGCGGCGACCGGCCGAGCGGGCTCGCGGCGCGGCAACTGGAGCAGGTCCACTCCCATGGCGTCTACGACGTCGAGTGCGACACGAGCCGCCTGGACCCGCTCGCCTGCGCCCGCCGCATCAGGGACTTCCTGCCCGACCGCCCCACCCCGACGGCGTTCGAGAAGCTGCGCGCGGCGGCCTGACGCTCAGCGCCCGCCGGCCACCCGCAGCACCGCGCCCGTCGTGTAGGAAGCGTCCGGGGACATCAGCCAGGCCACGGCGGCGGCGATTTCCTCGGCCTGCCCGGGGCGGCGCAACGGAATCGCGGCGGAGGCCCGCTGCGCGCGGTCCGGGTCGCCCATCGCCGCGTGCATCTCGGTGTCGATCATGCCGGGTGCGACCGCGTTGACGCGGATGCCGTGCGGGCCGAGCTCCTTGGACAGGCCCAGGGTGAGGGCGTCGACGGCCGCCTTGGTCGCCGCGTAGTGGACGTAGTCGCCGGGACTGCCGAGCGTGGCGGCCGCCGAGGAGACATTGACGATCACGCCGTCACCGCGGAGCGTCATGAGCTGGGCCGCGCGCCGGGCGCACAGCAGCGTGCCGAGGAGGTTGACGTCGACGACCCGGCGCAGATCGGCGGGGTCGGCGTCGGCGAGGCGTCCCAGCGGCCCGGTCACCCCGGCGTTGTTCACCAGCCCGGTCACCGCCCCCAACTCCCGCTCCGCCGTGGCGAAGAGCCGCTCCACGTCCGCCTCGACCGACGTGTCGACCCGCACGGTGACACAGCGTCCGCCGGCCCCGCGCACCCCGTCCGCCACCACCTCGGCGGCCGCGCTGTCCCGGACGTACCCCACCGCCACGTCGTGCCCGTCCGCCGCGAGACGCAGGCAGGTCGCGGCGCCGATCCCCCGGCTGCCACCGGTGACGACCGTGACGGGACGGGTCATGCGAACCTCCGGCTTCCCCGGGACGGCAGCTCCAGCAGACGCTGCCACGCCGGTGAGGCCGCGGAAGCCCACGGCTCAGCTGGGCCGCAGGGGGCAGCCCGCACCGACGCGCGTGGCCAATTCTGCTCGCAGTGTAGCGAGTTCGGCCATCCGGGCGTCGATGACCTGGATCTTCTCCTCGAACAGGGCCGACAACGCGTCCGCGGTGTCCGGCGCGCCGCGCAGCTCCTCGCCGTGCCGTGCGATCTCGGCCAAGGAGAAGCCCAACGCCTGCGCGGTGCGGACGTAGTGCAGCCAGGCCACCGTCTCGGGCGGGAAGTCGCGATACCCGTTGGCCAGTCGTCGCCCCTCGACGAGGCCGACCTTCTCGTAGAACCGGATCGTGTCCCTGGTCATGCCGGCCTGCGCGGCAAGCTCACCGATGCGCATGACCCTCCGTCGGTTCTTGGGCTTGACCTTGGAGCGTACTCCACTGTTTAGCGTGAGGCGTCGCCACCACGAGACCGTCAGGAGCCTCTCCGTGAACCGTCTTCTCGCCCCCTCACAGTCCGCCTACCTCCGCGTCGTACGCGCGAGCGCCTGGTACGACCTCGTCGTCACGGCGGGATTCGCGACGCCGTGGACCTACGCGCTGGTGCACGACGCGCTGTCGTCGTGGGGCGGCGCGCTCGGGCTGGGCACGCTGCCCGAACTCGACCCGTGGCAGACCCTGTACGCGAATCTGATGGGCTCCGTGGTGGTCGTCTGGGCCGTTCTGCGCGTCGTGAGACCGGTGGCGGCGCACGGCTTGTTCGACGGCGTCGCGCGCGTGCTGTTCGCGACGTGGCAGGCGTACGCGCTGGCGCACGGTGCGTCGCGGATCGTGTGGCTGTTCTTCGGCGTCGAAGTGGCGCTCGGCGTGGTCCAGCTCGTGCCGTGGGTGCGCGGCCGGCAGACGGACCTGGTCGAGGACGGGCGCCCGCTCGGCGCGACGAGTCGCTGACCCCCGGGGGACATGGCGGGGGTCACCGAAACAGACGCATGCCTCTTGGCTCGACGGGGCGTATGGCCAACACTCAGCCCATGACGCAGCGTGTGGAACTCGCTACCGTGATGGACCGGCTGGCCGTGGACGGGCTGATCACCGACTACGCGGTGGCTGTCGACGACGGGGACTGGGAGGCGTACCGGGGGCTGTTCACCCCGGACGGCCGGGCGGACTACCGCTCGGCCGGCGGCATCGAGGGAGATTCGGGGAAGGTCGCCGCGTGGCTGGCGGAGAGCATGCGGATGTTTCCGATGCGCCAGCATCTGATCGTGAACCGCAGGGTGCGGTTCGGGGTACTGGAACGGGACACCGGGGACACCGCCCTGGTCCGGGCCGACTACGTCAATCCGATGCGGTTCGCCTCCGACGGCGACGGCGACGGCGCGGCCCCCGACTTCGTGTGCGGCGGCCGCTACGCCTTCGGGCTGCGGCGCACGGACGACGGGTGGCGGCTGAGCGAGGTGGTCGTCCAGGAGAAGTGGCGCCGCCTGCCCGGCCGGCCCGCGGCACCGGTGGGCGACCGGGCGGTCAGGCCCTCCCATCAGTGGCCGGATCCGGAGGGCCAAGTGTCGTAGATCGTCTCCGAGGCGCACACTGGAGCCACCCGCTGGGTAGAAGAGACGCCATATGAAGACGTTCGACCACTGGCTCACCTCCCCGTGGCGGCGCTCGGCCGTCGCCGCGCTGTCCGGCACCCTGCCCGTCCTCGCGTTCCCCGCCCCGTCCCTCTGGTGGTTCGCGCCCATAGCCCTGGTCCCCTGGATCCTGCTCACGCGCACCGCGCCGGCCTGGCGGCGGGCGGCATACGACGGCTGGTGGGGCGGGGTCGGCTTCATGCTGGCCATGCACCACTGGCTGATGCCGTTCCTGCATGTGTTCACCCTGGTCATCGCGGTGCTGCTCGGCGTGCTGTGGGCGCCGTGGGGCGTCCTCGTACGCCGCTTTCTGGGCGGTGGCGCCTCACGGGGGCGGACGGCGGCCGCCCTGGTCGTGCTGCCGTCGGGCTGGCTCGCGATCGAACTCGTCCGCTCCTGGCAGGGGCTCGGCGGCCCCTGGGGGATGCTCGGCTCCAGTCAGTGGACGGTGGAGCCCGCGCTGCGGCTGGCCTCGGTCGGCGGGGTGTGGCTGCTGAGCTTCCTGGTGGTGGCCGTCAACGTCGCGGTCGTGATTCTCATCGCGGTGCGCGAATCCCGGGTGCCGGCCGTGGCCGGTCTGGTCGCCACGGCCGCCGCGACCTCGGCTGCCTGGGTGTGGTCGCCGCGCCCCGACACCGACGGCCGGGCCCGGATAGCCGTCGTCCAGGCCGGCGTCCTCGACGGCGCCGACCGCCGGTTCGACCGCGAGGAGCGGCTGACCCGGGAACTCGCCGGGCGGGGCGTCGACCTGATCGTCTGGGGCGAGAGCAGTGTCGGCTACGACCTCGAGGACCGGCCCGCCCTGGCCCGTCGCATCGCGGCCCTGTCCCGCGAGACCGGCGCGGAGATCCTCGTCAACGTGGACGCCCGCCGCTCCGACCGGCCCGGCATCTACAAGAGCTCCATCCTGGTCGGCCCCGACGGCCTCACCGGCGACCGCTACGACAAGATGCGGCTCGTCCCCTTCGGCGAGTACATCCCGGCCCGCTCACTGCTCGGCTGGGCGTCCTCCGTCGGGAAGGCGGCCGGAGAGGACCGCCGGCGCGGAACCGAGCAGGTGGTGATGGACGCCGGGCGCGGGCTGCGCATCGGCCCGATGGTCTGCTTCGAGACCGCGTTCCCCGACATGACCCGGCACCTCGCCAAGGACGGCGCCGACGTGCTGGTCGGGCAGTCGTCCACGTCGACGTTCCAGCACAGCTGGGCCCCCGAGCAGCACGCCTCGCTCGCCGCGCTGCGCGCCGCGGAGACCGGCCGTCCGATGGTGCACGCGACGCTGACGGGCGTATCCGCCGTCTACGGCCCCAGCGGGGAACGCATCGGATCCTGGCTGGGGACGGACACGAGCACGACCGCCGTCTACGACGTACCGCTGGCCGACGGTGTCACCCCGTACGTCCGCTTCGGTGACTGGCCGGCGCACGTGGCCCTGCTGGTGCTCGCCGCCGTGGCGCTGCTGGAGGGCGGACGGGCGGTCAGGCTGCGCCGGCGCGCTCCCGCACCGCACGTACCACCCGTTCGCACAGTTCGTGGGTCGCCAGTGCGTCCCGGGCGCTGAGCAGCCTGCCCGCGCGCACGGCGTCCAGGAACGCGAGGACCGCCTGCTCGATACCGCGCTGGCGGGCGACCGGCACCCAGTCGCCCCGCCGCCGCACGGTCGGCTGGCCCTTGTGGTCGATCACCTCGGCGAGGTTGAGCACCTGACGCTTGGTGTCCTGCCCGGAGACCTCCAGGATCTCCTCGGCCGAGCCGCTGAGCCGGTTCATCACCCCGAGCGCGGTGAACCCCTCCCCGGAGAGCTGGAGCACGACGTGGTGCAGCAGCCCGCCCTCGACACGGGCGCGCACGGTCACGTCGTCGACCTGCCCGGGCACCAGGAAGCGCAGCGTGTCGACGACGTGGATGAAGTCGTCGAGGATCATCGTGCGCGGTTCCTCGGGCAGCCCGACGCGGTTCTTCTGCATCAGGATCAGCTCGCGCGGGTGGTCGGCGCACTGCGCGTAGGCCGGGGCGTGGCGCCGGTTGAACCCGACGGCGAGGGAGACACCGCGCTCCTCGGCGAGCGCCGCCAACCGCTCGGATTCAGCCAGTTCGTACGCCAGCGGCTTGTCGACGTATGTCGGTACGCCCGCCTCCAGCAGCCGGCTCACGATCTCGGGGTGGGCCGCGGTCGGCGCGTGCACGAAGGCGGCGTCGAGGTCCTGGGCGAGCAGGGAGTCGAGGTCCGGGTGCCGCTGCGCGTCGGGCAGGTGCAGGCTGTCGGCGACCCGGGTGAGGGTCGCCGGCGTCCGGGTCTGCAGGTGCAGTGCGATCCCGGGCTGCACGCCGAGCACCGGCAGGTACGCCTTCTGCGCGATGTCACCGAGTCCGATGCAGCCGACCTTCACGGGGGCTCCCTCACTGCTTGCTCACTGCTGGCTCACTGCTGGTCCGCGCCTGCTTCCACGGCAGCATACGGCGGCCGCGGTGGCCGCCGCAGGGCAGGTGCTGTCGCTGGTCGCCCGGGCGGGCGGGCGTGGAAACGCGTGGTCGGTTCAGTCGAGTTGGGCCACGATGCGGACATGACGACGCAGCGCAGTCGACCCGCCCTGAACGCCGACGAACGGACCATGCTGGAGGGCTGGCTGGACCACCACCGGCAGACCCTGGCGTCGAAGTGCGCAGGACTGACCGACGCCCAGCTCAGGACCGCCTCGGTCGAGCCGTCCGCGTTGTCCTTGATGGGCCTGGTGCGGCACATGGCCGAGGTGGAGCGCGCCTGGTTCCGCAAGGTGCTCGTGGGCGACGACCAGGGGCCGATCTACCCCCGCGCCGAGGACCAGGACGGCGACTTCCGTCTCACCGAGGCGGACACCTGGCAGGAGGCCCACGCCACCTGGCAGGCCGAGATCGAGGTCGCCCGGCGGTACGCGGCCGGCTTCGGACTGGACGATCTCTCCAAGGGTCCGAGCAGGTTCACCGACGAGCCCTTCAGCCTGCGCTGGATCTACACGCACATGATCCAGGAGTACGCGCGTCACAACGGGCACGCCGATCTGATCCGCGAACGCATCGACGGCGCGACCGGCCACTGACGTCAGCACGGCGGGCCCGCATCCCTCGTACGGGGGTACGGATCACCCGTGTGGGGCATTGTCCGCTCGTCCGCTGGGCCTCGGGATGCCTGACCCACCAGAGTGACGCGGGTGCATCGAACGACGACCACCGCAACGCTCCTGGTCACCGTGGCCGTCTCGGCCCTCGCCGGCTGCGTGACGATCCAGCAGCCGCCCGCGCCCGTGCAGCCGTCGGCACCGGCCAGGCCGTCCGTGCCCCCGCAGCCCGTGGTGCCGCCGCCTGCACCCGAGTCGCAGCCGCAGATCGTGCAGGCGCCCGCACGCGAGGCGCTGGAGATGGTCGGTCCGCCCCGGCGGACCGAGCCCACCCCTCCCGACCCGGCCGAGGCACCCGCCGCACCGCACCACCCCCCGTCCCACCGCGCACACCCCCACCCGAAGCAGCACCACGACCAGCACCCGCATCCCCACCCACAGCCCCGAGGCCCCCATCACCCGGAGCAGCACCGGCACCCCCGGCCACGCACCGAGATCCCCGACGTCTCCAAGCCGGCCCCCAAGGACTCCGACGTCTGCTCCCTCGGCAGGAAGTACGGCGGCTGGCGACAGGGCAGCCAGGAGGCGACGATCTGCGACCAGACGTACGGCCGTTGACGCGCTGCTTCTACGGTCGCTGACGCGGCGGCCCCCAACTCCCGCCGCCGCTCCCACCGGGGCCCCCGCCGGGACCGTCGCCAGGGTCGCCGCCGGAGCCGTCCTCCTCCCCTGGCCGTGGGTCCGGCCGTGACTCCAACCGTGACTCCAGTCGGCTGATCGCCGCCCGCACGCCGTCGCCGTAGCGGTCCTCGCCCAGGGCGCCGGCCGCGCCGCGGGCCCGGCGTACGTGGACGCGGGCGGCTTCGCGGCGGCCGAGTTTCACGTAGTCGGCGGCGAGGTTCAGGTGCAGCGACGGGTAGAGCGCCCGTACCGCCGAGGCACCCTCGGGCTCGTGCTTCTCCCCCGTGAGCCGGCCGTCGGTGAGTTCCTCGGCGGCCGTCAGCGCCCTGAGATCCCAGGCGAGTTCGTCCGCGGGGTCGTCCTGGGTGTCGGCAAGGTAGTGCGCCAGGGTGCAGCGGTGCAGTGGGGCGCCGTGTTCGCCGATCTCCGCCCACAGCTCCAGAAAGCGGCGCCGGGCCTCCTCGCGGTCCCCTCCGTGATGCAACATCACGACCTGCCCGATCCGCGTCAACACCGCGTCCGGCGCCGTCTGCCCCTGCCGCTCCGCCACCGCGCCCTCCGCGCCCACGTCGACTGTTCTGCGACGACGCTAACGGCACCCGCCGCCGAACCCGATCAGGCGGCACCGGCCCGGGAGCCATCCACCCGAGGACGCCCCCGCCCCCAGGCGTCAGGCCAGGTTCGGGATCGTCCATTCGATCGGGGTGTGGCCCTGCTGCGCCACCGCCTCGTTGATCTGGGTGAACGGACGGGAGCCGAAGAACTTCTTCGCCGAGAGGGGGGAGGGGTGCGCGCCCTTGACCACCACGTGACGGGACTCGTCGATGAGCGGGAGCTTCTTCTGGGCGTAGTTGCCCCACAGGACGAACACCGCCGGGTCGGGCCGGTCGGCCACCGCGCGGATGACCGCGTCGGTGAACTTCTCCCAGCCCTTGCCCTTGTGGGAGTTCGCCTCGGCGGAGCGGACGGTGAGCACCGCGTTGAGCAGCAGCACGCCCTGCTGGGCCCACGGCATCAGATAGCCGTTGTCCGGGATCGGCGTGCCCAGCTCCGCGTGCATCTCCTTGTAGATGTTGCGCAGCGACGGAGGGATCTTCACGCCGGGGCGCACCGAGAAGCACAGGCCGTGGCCCTGGCCCTCGCCGTGGTAGGGGTCCTGACCGAGGACCAGGACCTTGACCTGCTCGTACGGCGTCGCGTCGAGCGCGGCGAACACCTCCTCGCGCGGAGGGTAGACGGGCCCCCTGCCCCGCTCCTCCTCGACGAACTCCGTCAGCTCCTTGAAGTAGGGCTGCTGGAGCTCCTCGCCCAGGACCCCGCGCCAGGACTCGGGCAGCATGGAGGTGTCGGTCACGTCAACGTCCTTCAGTCGTACGGTCGGTTCCAGGCCACAGAACCTACAGGCGGCCACTGACAACCGGCCGCCCGGACCGTCGCCCGGCGTCCTACCAGCTCGTCTTCCGGGACAGCTCCCACACCATCATGATGGTCGACGGGTCCAGCGCGCGCTCGGCACCGGAGACGTCCTCGTTCACGGCCAGGAACTGCTTGCCCTGCCACAGCGGGATCAGCCGCGCGTCGTTCACGAGGATCTGCTGGGCCTCGTCGAAGTCCTCCTCCACCTCGGCGCGGTCGCTCTGCTGCCGGGAGCGGGGCAGCAGCACCTTGGTGATCTGGGGCGACTCGTAGGGCGTACCGAGCGCGTTCTGCTCGCCGACGAACGGCGCGATGAAGTTGTCGGCGTCCGGGAAGTCGGGGAACCAGCCGCGCCCGAACACCGGGTACTCGCCCTTCTGGTAGCCCGCCACGTAGGTCTTCCAGGGGCGGCTCTTGAGAGTGATCCTGAACAAACCGGAGGCGTCCAGCTGCCGCTTGAGCTCCTTGAACTCCGTGGCGGTCTCGGAGCCGTAGCGGTCGGTGGTGTACCAGAGGGTGAGCGGGACCGGCTCGGTGATGCCGGCGTCGGTGAGGAGCTTGCGGGCCTTGCCGGTGTCCGGGTCGCCGTAGTCGTCGAAGAAGGCGGTGGTGTGGCCGGTGAGGCCCTTCGGCACCATGGAGTAGAGCGGGTCCACGGTGTCCTTGTAGATCTTGTGCGTGATCGCCGGGCGGTCGACGATCTGGGCGACGGCCTTGCGGACGGCCTTCTTTCTCGCCCACGGGTCCTTGGGGTTGAACACCAGGTAGTTGATGTCGGTGCCCGAGCCCTCGACCAGGTCGAGGCCATCGGCGTCCGGGCCCTTCTTCTCCAGAGCGACGATGTCGTCGGCGCCGAGACCGCGATAGGTCACGTCGATCTGCTTGGACCGCAGCGCCTTGACCATGGCGCCGGAGTCCTGGAAGTAGCGGATGGTCACCGCGTCGTTCTTGCGCTCCGCGAAGCCCTTGTACTTGTCGTTGCCGACGAGTTCGGCCTTCTTGCCCTCGTCGTACGAGGCGAGCCGGTAGGGCCCGGAGCCGCTGATGTCGCCGTCCTGGCGCAGTCGGTCGGCCGGGTAGTCCTCGGGGTCGACGATGGACATGGCCGGCGTGGCGAGGACGAACGGGAAGGTCGCGTCGGTCTGGTTGAGGTGGAAGGTCACCTCGCGGTCGCCACGCACCTGGACGCGATCGAGGCTGCCGAGGAGTCCGGCGGGGCCGCCGGAGACGTTGATCTTCCGGATCCGGTCGATGGAGTACTTGACGGCCTGCGCGTCGAGCTTGTGGCCGTCGGAGAAGGTCATGCCCTCGCGCAGCTCGCACCGGTAGGTGCGGTTGGAGTCGTCGGTGAACTCGCAGCTCCTGGCCGCGTCCGGCTCGGGAGCCGCCGCCCCGACCGGGTAGGCGAGGAGCGTCTGGTAGACGTTGCGGAACAGCTCCCAGGAGCCGTCCCAGGAGGCGGCGGGGTCCAGCGTGCTGGGAGAGCTGGTCGTGCCCACGACGATCGGCCCCGCCTCGTCGGACCCCTCGTCCCCGAAAACACCACATCCGGTCGCGAGGGATATGGACACGACAGCCGCCATCTGCCGCAGGCATCGGTTCCGGTTGAACACGCGCACGCTCCTCGATCTGCCATACCAAGGGTCGGCAGACCATACCGCAGTGCCACGCCGGACGAACCGGGTCCGCGAAGGGGTCTTGATCACCTTCTGTGTGACGACGTTGTCATCGCCCTGTGCGCCTCTTGCGCCGCTCACTCTTGTACATCTACGTCGAGAGGGGCGCCGTTCCCTGAGGGGAAACAGCGCCCCTGCCGACGAACGGACCGGGGGCGCGTCAGGCGACGCCGGCGTTGAGGAAGATGCCGCCGTCCACGACGAGGGTCTGGCCGGTGATCCAGTCGGACTGCGTCGAGGTGAGGAACGCGGCGGTGCCGCCGATGTCGGAGGGCACACCGAGGCGGGCCAGCGGGTAGGCCGCGGCGGCCTCCGCCTCCCGGCCCTCGTACAGGGCCTGCGCGAACTTGGTCTTCACGACGGCCGGGGCGATCGCGTTGACCCGCACCTTGGGCGCGAACTCGTGCGCCAGCTGCTGGGTCAGGTTGATCATCGCGGCCTTGCTGACGCCGTAGGCACCGATGAACGGCGAGGCGGAGAGGCCGGCGACGGAGGCGATGTTGACGATCGCGCCGCCGTTGTCCTTCTGCCAGGCGTGCCAGGTGCGCTGGGCGAAGCCGAGCGCCGAGATCACGTTGGTCTCGAAGACCTTGCGCGCCACCTGGAGGTCGAGGTCGGCGATCGGGCCGAACACCGGGTTCGTACCGGCGTTGTTGACGAGGAAGTCGACGCGGCCGAACGCCTCCATGGTGCGTTCGACGGCCTCGGCCTGGTGAGCCTCGTCGTGTGCCTTGCCGGCGACGCCGATGGCGCGGTCGGAGCCGAGCTTCTCGACGGCCTCCTTGAGCGCCTCCTCGTTGCGGCCGGTGATGCAGACGCGGTCGCCGCGCGCGACGAGCGCCTCGGCGACACCGTAGCCGATGCCGCGGCTCGCGCCGGTGACGAGGGCGACCTTGCCGGAGAGTGCGGGCAGTTCAGTCATGTCCGTGATCCCTAGTCGAGCGGTCCGCCGGCGACGTACAGCACCTGGCCGGAGACGAATCCGGCCGCGTCGGCGGTGAAGAAGGCGATGGCGTTGGCGATGTCCTCGGGCTCGCCGACCCGCTGCACGGGGATCTGCGTGGCGGCCGCGGCCTTGAACTCCTCGAAGCCCATGCCGACGCGGTCGGCGGTGGTCTTGGTCATCTCGGTGGCGATGAAGCCGGGGGCGACGGCGTTGGCGGTGACGCCGAACTTGCCGAGCTCGATGGCGAGGGTCTTGGTGAAGCCCTGGAGGCCGGCCTTGGCGGCGGAGTAGTTGGCCTGGCCCCGGTTGCCGAGCGCGGAGGACGAGGACAGGTTGACGACGCGGCCGAAGCCCGCGTCCACCATGTGCTTCTGGACGGCCTTGGTCATCAGGAACGAGCCGCGCAGGTGCACGTTCAGGACGGTGTCCCAGTCGGAGGCGCTCATCTTGAACAGCAGGTTGTCGCGGAGCACGCCCGCGTTGTTGACGAGGATCGTCGGCGCGCCGAGCTCCGCTACGACCCGCGCGATCGCGGCCTCGACCTGGGCCTCGTCCGATACGTCGGCGCCGACCGCGATGGCCTTGCCGCCCGCCGCGGTGATCTGCTCCACGGTGTCCTTGCAGGCGGCCTCGTCGAGGTCGATAACGGCGACCGCTCGGCCCTCGGCGGCCAGTCGTACGGCGGTGGCGGCGCCGATGCCGCGCGCCGCGCCGGTGACCACGGCGACCCGCTGCTCAGTGGTGGACATTCCTGGTTCTCCTCGCCCTAGAGGGAGTGCGCCCATGTGGTGAGCGACCGCTTAGTACCTTCAGCAGACGTGACGCTAGAAGCCCTGGCACGCGGTGTCAACGGCACACGGCGCGCGTGTGATCCATTACCTGACGAGGAGGTCCAGCAACCGCTCGGTCTCGGCCGCCGGATCGGTGGTGAGGCCGGTGTGCACGGGGCCCGGCTGGACGACGGTCGAGCGGGGCGCGATGAGCCAGCGGAAGCGCCGTCCGGCGTCGTCCTGCGCCGCCTGCCCGGCCGCGGCACCCCCGGTGCACACGCCCTCCACGGCCCTCAGCGCCGCCCGTACGCCGGCCACGTCCACGTCCGCGTCGAGGGCCAGCAGCCTCGTCTCGTCGAGGTGCGTGCGCGCGCCGACGTACGCCTGGGCGCGGCAGTACACGAGCACCCCGGCGTTGATGCACTCGCCGCGCTCGACGCGCGGGACGATGCGCAGGAGGGCGTACTCGAAGACGTCCCGGTCGCCGCCCTGGCCGGCCCTGGTGATGTAGCGGTCGGTCACTTCGTCCCCTCGATGCCGTGGATGCGCTCGTGGATGGTCGCGGCCCGCGCGAGCAGCGGGCGGGCGTAGGCACGCCTCAGGTCGTCGGGCGAATCGAAGCCGGGCTCGTCCGTCAGCCAGACGTCCGGGATCTCCGCGGTGACCTCGGCGAGGAGTTCCTCGGTGACGAGCGGGGCCAGCTCCGCCGCGGCGGCCGCCGCATCGGGCCGGAAGGGCGCGAGCGCGTGCTCGGAGGCGTCGTAGGGGCGGGCGGCGGAGGCCTCGGCGCCGGGCCAGTTGTGGTGCCAGATCATGGTGGCGCCGTGGTCGATGAGCCACGGCTCGCCCCGCCACATCAGCAGGTTGGGGTTGCGCCAGGAGCGGTCCACGTTGTTCACCAGCGCGTCGAACCAGACGATCCGCCCGGCCTCCTCGGGGCTCACCGGGAAGGCGAGCGGGTCGAAGCCGAGGGCGCCGGAGAGGAAGTCCATGCCGAGGTTGGTGCCGCCGCTGGACCTGAGCAGTTCCTGCACCTGCGGGTCGGGCTCGCCGAGTCCGAGCACGGGGTCGAGGCCCACGACGACCAGGCGGGGCATCCTCAGGCCCAGCCGGCGGGCGAGTTCACCACAGACGACCTCGGCGACGAGCGTCTTGCGCCCCTGTCCCGCACCGGTGAACTTGATGACGTAGGTTCCGAGATCGTCGGCCTCGACGAGCCCCGGCAGCGAACCCCCTTCACGCAGGGGCGTGATGTAGCGGGTCGCGGTGACTTCAGTCAGCATTTTCCCAGGCCATCTATCCATGTTGTTTTGCAATGGCGTTGCGCCCTTGCTGCCGGCCTCCGGCATGAAGTGAGCATAGTAACCAAGCGTGACAGCGGGCAGCAGGCCTTCCACGTGGACGTGTTCCACGTGTTCACCGCCACGGCGTTACCGAATCGCGCTGTCGAACGTCCGCCCCTCCTCGCGAAGGTGGGTGACGAGACCGGGGGCAGAGACGCCAATGGGGCGCTCGAAGGCTTCCGCGGCTACTTCTTCGGCGATGGCCGGATCCGTGCCCGGCCAAAGGTGGGTGAGCATGAGTCGGGCGGCGCCTGCCTGGTGGGCGTACTGGCCGGCCAATCGTGCGGTCAGCAGGTATGGTGCGTCGGCGTTTGGTACTCGGTGAATGTACGTGGCTTCCGACAAGAACAGGTCGACGCCTTGCGCAAGGCGCGGGATGTCGGAGCTGGGGCCGGTGTCGCCGGTGTAGGCCAGGACGGCCTCGGGTGTGGTGAGCCGAATGCCGGCGTTGGGTACGAAGTGCGGCAGGAGCCAGGTGTCGGTGGTGAAGGGACCGATAGCGAACCGGTCGCCGGGGTTGAACCCGTGAAGGTGGTACGCCTTGGCGAGCATGCTCGGTTTGTCGAGCGCCAGAACGGCATCGACCGCGCCGTGCGGGGCGTAGACGGGCAGAGCGGGCGGCGGGTCATCGCTCAACCCCCGGGCCCGTAGTAGAGGGTTGAGGTCGGCGCAGTGGTCGGGGTGCCCATGGGTGACGAGCACGGCGTCGACCGCGTCGACGGTACTGTGCTGGAGCAGGCGCGGGAATGTGGCATATCCGGGGTCGATGAGCAGGCGGAATCCGTCGTACTCGACGAGGTAGCCGCTGCATGCCTGGACTGCTGTGGGCCACGCACCGCAGCCACCGAGAACCGTCAGTTGCATGACACGAGACCCTAGCGTCGCGCCTTGGCCGTGAGCAGGAGATTTCCGAGCGGGGAGGGCGGACACGGTCGAGACTCTCCACCCTGCCTGATTTGTTCCACCTACACCCAAAAAATTATCTCTTGCCACCTCTTCATGATTCGGCAATGCAGGTCCTGCCCATTTCCTCACCGACCATCAGAGACCCGGCCTTGATAGCTTCAACGCGTCACAAGAGGCGAGATGCAGAAATGCGGGATCTCATGGGTAACCTTTTCTCGGCAGCCGGAATCCAGGTGACAATGTTTGACGACCTGTCAAACCACTCGAACGACTCCGCCTGGGGACGGATGTCCGCCAGCGCAATGAGTTACCCCGGGCACGGGGCGATGAGGCAGTAATGCCGACGATAGAGTTCTTCGGCATGCACCGCGAAGTACGCGACTCGCTGGAGAAACGGATTCGCGCACTCCTGACGGAAGAAGAGTTCCGCGAGGATTGTGTTTTCGTTACGGCGGCGGATTCCCGCGTTCTCGACTGGAAGGGCCGAAGTCGCCCGTTCATCCGCGTCAGCACACGATCCGAGCAGCGTGCCGACCGCTTCCGAAAACTACTGCAGCACACCTGCGATCTCGAAATCGTCCGTATCGACTTCCAACCCATGGCCGGCAGTTCACCGGATGAGGGACAGTACAATGGATGAGGGATTCGAGCTGCGGCTCATCGAGGCACTTCAGCCCGTCCGTGGTTTCGCGCTGGCGCAGGGCATCTACCACCTGTTCAACAGCGGCCTGTACGAACGCATGACGGACGGTCCGCGGGAGATCCCCAGCATGTCCGCGTCTCTGGGGCTCGACGCGTCACGAACCAGCGGATTCCTGCGTTACCTCGCCAACGAGAACTATGTGTCGCTGAGCGGCGACACGGTGGCCCTCACCGAAAAGGGGCGCGCCCTCGGCCCGTACCGGCCCTGGTACGAGCTGCTCGTCGGCGGCTACGCGGAAACCTTCCAACAGATCACGAATGTCCTGCACGGCAAGGGCTACGCGACCCGCGACGGCCGGCTCGTGGGTATCGGCAGCTGCGGAATGAGCGCGTACGACGCGCTGCCGCTCGTCCGCGAGCTGATGTCCGACCTGCCGGCCGCGCCGACTTCCGTCGTGGATCTCGGCTGCGGTGACGGCACCTTCCTCGCCGGCCTGGTCGGCGGCTCGGGCAAGGTCACCGGCATCGGAATCGACCCGTACGCCCCGCAGGAGTCAGCGACTGAAGGACTGCGCTTCGTCCGCTCCGGCGCCACCGACTACCTCCGGGAGGCGGCCGCACCGGAATCGGGGCCGGACTCCTCCCAGCTCTGTCTCGCCGCGTTCCTGCTCCAGGAGGTACTGGAGCAGGAGGGACGGGGCGCGGTGGTGGAACTGGTCCGCGCGGCCCTCCGCCGCTCCGGCCACCTCGCCGTCGTCGAGGTGGACCACCGCCCGGCCGACCCGCACGTCATGCGGCACGGCCTCGGTCTGGCCTACTACAACCCGTATTACCTCCTGCACGTCCTCACCGAGCAGCGGCTGGAGAGCGACGCGTTCTGGCGGGAGCTGTTCCGGGAGGCCGGCGCTCAGGTGGTGGCCCGGCGGGTGGCCGACCCGCGCGTCGACTCCACCGGCCTGGAGGTCGGATACCTGCTGACCCGGCAGGAAGGTGCGGCACAGTGAGCCTGACCCCACTGGGACAGCGCCTCTCAAGGGTCGCGGCCTCGCCGGAGGAGCCGTGGGAGATCCTGGCCGAGAACGTGCCTGTCTGGCCCGAACCACCCAGGCTGCAGGCGGTCGGCTGGGATCTGGACGCGCAGTACGCCCCGAGCCAGGGCACGGAGGAGCTGCTGGAGGCGCTGCGGCTGAGGCAGCGGGAGCAGGGCGTCGACGTGGGCGCCGAGTCGCTGCTCGTGACCAACGGTGCCTTCGACGGGCTCGGGCTGATCGCCCGTCATCTCGCCGGAAAGGGAGTGCGGCGCGCGGTGTGCGGCGGGCCCGTGCTGCTGAGCGTCGCCGATCTGCTGCGGGACGTAGGGCTCGGCCTGCAGGTGCTGGACTGGCCGGACCTCGTCGAGGAGCGCTCCTTCAGCGCGCTCGGGCCGGGCGACCTGCTCTTCCTCAACTCCCCGCACAACCCGACCGGTTCCTGCCTGGACAAGGCGACGGCACGCGACCTGTTCGCCGCCCAGCGCCGCCTCGGCTTCACGCTGGTCCTCGACCTGGTCTACGACGCCTTCGTCCACGACCCCGCGGCCCTCGCCGCGCCGCTGGCGCTGGTCGAGGACTGGCGCGGCGTCTACGGGCTGAACAGTTTCTCCAAGAACTACGGCGCCCCTGGACTGCGGGTCGGCTGGATCACCGCCGACCCGCGGGAGGTCGACCGGCTCACCGCACGCATGGAGTGGGAACGCATCGCCGTGTCGACGCGGGCCCAGAGCCAGGCCGCCCAGCTGTGCAAACTGGGCAACGAGCCGCTGGCGGAGCGGGTGCGGGCAGGCCATCGACTGGTGCTCGACTGGGCACGGGCGAACGGTATGCGATTCTCCCCTCCGCAGGGCGGTACGCATGTGTGGGTGGAACCCGGGGTGCCGGACACGGAGGCGTTGGCGGACGCGTTGATGGCGGAGCACCGGCTCGTCGTCACCACGAGCGCCCACTACCATCCCGCGGGCTCCCGCCACATCCGTGTCCCGACGGGTGTGGAACCCGCTTTCCTCACCCGGTCCCTGGAGGCCGTTTCCGCAGTCAGTGAGCGGCTGCGCCGTTCCGCGGCGGTCGGCTGACCCGTACGGTCACCGGGCCCGACGATCCGGGTGGTTCAAACGTCTTTGCCCACCTTTGGGCATGCTGCATGTTCCCGCACTGCAGATGCCCGACCCTGCCGTTCCCACCGCTCGTCCAGGCACCTGGCTACGGTGAACGAAACAACCGGCCAAGCGGCGCCCGGACTCACAACGCGGCCTCATGTGCGATTCGTTCACGTGAATGCACGCCGTATTTCTGCGTCATTCAACCAGTGATTCCCGACAGGTAAGGAAACATCGTGAAGCATCCTGCACAGCCCACTGCGCCGGATATCGCAGTCAGGAATTCCGAGTCCGGAGAGAAGACCCTGTACATCGACGGGTCACAGGCCATGCAGCAGTGGGAAGCGCCTCTGATGCGCCGCTCGGCCGAGATCCTGTGCCGCAACGGGGGCGAATTCCTGGAGTGCGGGCTCGGCTTCGGGCTCTCCGCCGTGGCCATCGCCCAACAGCCGAACGTGAAGAAGCACACCGTCGTCGAGGTCTACGACGAGGTGGTCAAGGACTTCAAGAAGTCGACCCCCGACCTCCCGGCCCATCTCGAGATCGTCCGGGCCGACTTCTTCGAGTACATCGAGTCGGTTCCCACGGGGAGCATCGACGGCATCATGCTGGACCCGTGGCTCCCGAAGGACATGCGAGACGACGCGGACTGGTGGGACACGCTGATGCGCGAGCAGATCACGCGCGTCCTCGCCCCCGGAGGCCGCTTCATGTCCTTCTTCGTGACCGAACCGAAGATCGAACCCCGCTGGGAGCCGTACTTCGACGAGGTTCTGATCGAGCGTCACTCCTACGGCAGCTACTCGACCACCAGCTATCTGGAGGGCAAGCCGTCCGGCATGGCCTACCTCCAGTGCTTCACCAACCGTCACTGACCCCGAAGGAGAAAGTCATGCCGCTCCACTTCACCGGCGTAGCCGGCGACGTCGAGGTCAACATCGGGGGCAAGGCGAAGTACCGCGTACTCGCCGTTTCCTGGGACGACGAGAAGAACCTCCAGCGGTACCTGATCATCGCCAAAGAGCGGCCGATCTGGGTGCCGGAAAGCGACATCACGGCGTTTTTCCCGGCCCCGGTGACCGACTGACGGCCGGGCCGGACGCGAGCCCGTTCTGCCACGGATCGACGTCATGACATGCGCGGCGGGGGCGGTGAGCAGGCGCCCTCGCCGCATCCATGTGCGTGACCGGTCCGCCGCGCTCACCGCACTCGCCCGTCCCGGGAGGCGCCCGACTCCACGAGGAACCGACCAACCATGTCAAGTTCTCTGACCGAGGTTTCCACGACTTTGTTCACCCCGATCGACGGGGATGCCGAATACGCCGAAGCTGTCGCGCGTTTCCTCGCGTCCCCCCGCCCGGAATCCGTCCCGGTGTGGGTGGACGGCCGCGCCGATCTGCTGTCCGCCATGCAACTGGCGGCCGGGCTCTACTGCGGCATCGCGCGGCCGGCGCCGTACGCGCGGGGCGTGCTCCTGGGGGGCGACGAACTCCCGGCGGGTTTGCGGTCGTTGATCGGGCCGCTTGCTCGTCAATGGCTGGACGAGAAGGAACTGAGCAGCCGGCTCCTCGACGAAGGCCCGCCCGGCGCGCGGTCCCTGCTGGTCGTCGCCGTGTACCCGCGCCTGACCTCGGACCCGGTCCTGGAGCTCGTGCGGCAGGCCCATCGGGGCGGTGGCCAGCAGGTGGGGTTCCTGACCGGCCGGGACGTCGCGTCGATGGCGTGGTTCACCGCCAAGCAGTTCTGCCTGCCGGATCCCGCGGTCGACGCGTCGGGCCTGTTCACGTCCACCGACCGCCCGGATGCCCTGGGGAAGGTGCAGGTCTACGACGACCGCGCTCTGGAGCGCCAGGACATCGGCGCCCGGCTCCTCGAGGGGCGTTGGCGACGGCTGCTCCTGCAGGGGCACGGTCGTGACGACTCGGTCAACCTCGCGGACTTCACCATCTGTGGGCTCAACCCCGCGGCGCCCCGCCGTCCGGAGCTGCTGGGTCCGCGCTGCGCCTACGGACCCGACTGCTACAAGCCTCGGGAGAAGCTGATCCCCCTGAACCAGGTTCAGGCCGTCGAAGTCGTGCTCAGCTCGTGCAACAACGGTCCGTTCGCCGATGCCGTCGCCTACGACCCCAGGTACCAGCTGCTGCTCAACGCCATCGACGGTGCGGCCAGGGACGTCGTGGCCGCACCGACCGTGCACGACTCGGCCCGCCCCGAGAACGCAATCTGGATGCGAGCGGTGGAGGCCGAAGCCCCCTCCGCGACGAGCCTCAACGCCACGATCACCACCGCACAGCCGGACCCCGCCTACTGGCACTTCGGCATGGCCGACGACCGGGGAGCCCGCCCCGATCCCACGCCCCAGGTTCCCGACCCGCTGGTGCTGTCCACGTCCTCCCGGCTGACCGCTTACCTCGCCGGCGGCCTGCTTCCGGCGAGGCATCCGTTGCGTCCACGGCTCACCAGGCTCGCGGGCAAGGCCGAGCGCTGGGTGACCCGCCAGGCCACGGCCGCGGAGGGCGAGTCGGCGATCCTGCGGGGGCTGTCCGACGATCTCCAGTCGCTCGATCACGCGATCACCGCGGAGATCGTGGGGAACCCGGAAACCGAATTCGCCGACTGCCACGCCTATTTCGGGCAGCGCAGCACCGTCGACCCCGAATCCGTCGCCGACGTGCTGTGTCACTGTGGCCGGCCTGCCCGGCAGTTCGTGAAACGGGCTCTGGTGCCCACGGCACTGGACACGGTCTGCACCGTCTGCGTCCGGTGCGGTGACATGGCGTACCGGCTCGCCGACTCGCCCGAACTGCACGTCGAGGCCGCGGAGGAGGTGTCCGCGGGCGCGCACCTGAACGCACGCGTGCGGGTGCGCGCCGAACGGCGGGGGCCCGTGCGGCTCGGGGTGTTCGTGCCCCGTCACTTGCGCTCGGAGTGCACCGTGACTCCGCAGCAGCGCAAGATCCGTGCGGTCGGCGGGCAGTGGCACGAGGTGGAGTTCTCCCTCGTCGTCGATGCCGGGGCGTACCCGCAGGCGTACTACCTCACGGCCTTCGCCGTTCAGGACCTCGGGCTCTCGGTGGCACGCTGGGACTTCGGCGTCCTCCCCGCCGCCGGGCCCTCGGCGTGACGCCATGACGACCTGAAGTCCCTGAGGAAGGGCGTCACGGAGGCCGGTCCGGCTTCCGTGACGCCCTTCCTCACGCGCGCCGGATCACCGAGCGCACCCTCACATCCTGAGGCAGTGTCGCGACCCCGCCGGGGGTCGCGGCCCAGGTCATGGCTCCACGGACTCCGTCTGCAGCACGAAGTGTTCCAGTACGCCCCGCATCCTTTCCTCGGCCTCGGCGGCCGTACGCCCTGTGACGTGGGCGTATCCCGACGAGGCGTGGGAGGCACGCGGCGGCTCGGCGACGTCCCCGACGGCCAGCTTCAGATGTACGGCGAGGACGCCGGGCAGCCGGAGCAGTTCCTCCTCGGTGCTGATGCGCACGACCTTCCCCGGTTTCACCGGCAACAGCAGATCGCCGACGGCCCGGTCCTCCGAGTATGCGAGAGCGGGTGTGCGTCCGAGATAGGTGTCGAGCGTGGCCCGGTGGATGTCGAAGCCACGGGAGAGACCGTGGTTCGCCGGCACCTCGCAGCCGGTGATCCGGGCGGCGGCCTCGCCCACGCACAGCGTCCCGTCGCGCATCAGGAAGCACTCCGCATGGAAGTAGCCGTGGTCGAGGCCGAGACCGTCGACCAGTTCCTGGGTGACCGACTGTACGTCCAGCGGCAGTTCCTCGCCGGGGGCAAAGGTGATGTTGGCGTTGATCGCCCCGTCCAGGACCTCCAGGATCGGCGCCGGGTTCAATGACAGGTAGGAGTCCACGACCTTGCCGCCCGAGACGAGCGCGCACAGTTGGTACTCCGTACCCTGGATGTACTCCTCCACCATCCAGCGGCGTCCCGGATCCGGCTCCGGGACCTTCGCCAGGTCGTCCGGCCCTTCGATCCGGTAGGTCCCGATGCAGGCGAAGGAGTCGATGGGCTTGAGGACGACCGGCCAGCCCTGCTCGTCGGCGAACCGGGCCACGTCGTCGAGCGATTCGATCTCCCGGTAGGCAGCACACCGCAGCCCGATCTCCGCGAACCTGTCCTTCATCGCCGTCTTGTGCCGGACCCACGTGACCTGCTCCCGCGTGAGATGCGGCAGCCCCACCAACTCGGCGAAGGGCTGGGCCACTTCCTGTAGCGGCTCCTGCGGATTGCAGAAGTAGGTGGGCACGTGTTCCAGCGTCCCGGTCCACTTCAGGTAGCGCTCCGCCTCCTCGGCGAGATTCTCGTCCTGGGCGAGGAACACGGGCAGGTGGGCCGTGAGGTCCAGGTAGTCCTGGGGGAGGTCCTTGATGGCCGAGGCGAACCGCAGCAGCACGATGTGCACGTCGTCCCTGCTCAGCGCGTTGCGCACGAAGGTGGACGGCCTGCCGTCCACCAGCAGAACTACCGGGAGGGCGGATGCCCCGGGGGCCGGGGTCGTCATGTGGGTCGTCATGAGGGAACTCCAGTGATAGTGGACCGGTGGGGTGGCTGACGCGTGGATGCCCCGCGGAGGAACGCGTCGTCGTTTCCGTTGCTTCTCCTCACGTGTCGAGTTCCAGGGCGGACGGATCCGTGTGCGCGGCGCCGGACAGGCTCGCCTCGGTCAGGGCCACCATGCGACGGCTCACGGCGAAGGCCAGGAACGTCGCGCAGCAGCCGCTGAGCACTCCCAGCACGAATCCGGCGGACCAGCCGAAGCGGCCGATCAACGCCCCGGCCAGCTGCGATCCCACCGCTCCGCCTGTGGTGGTGGCGGTCAGCACCCAGGTGAAGGCTTCGGAGACGGTGCCTGGCAGAGCGGCCGAGCCGACCAGGTCGTAGAGGATGGCGGTCAACGGGGCGATCGAGGAGCCCTGGATCGCCATGGCCACCGCCATCGACCAGAAGTCCCAGGCCGCCAAGGGTGCCGCGCCGGCCAGGGTGAAGGCGGCGCAAGCAACGGGCAGTTGACGGCCTTTCGGGGTCGTGCCGGGCCGACTGCCGTACCACAGACCGCCGATTGCCCCGCCGACGCCCGAGGCGCCGAACAGGAGCCCCACGTCGCCCGCCGAGCCGTTGTCCTCGACGAAGGCCGCGAGCGCCAGGTTGAGCACCCCGAGACACAGGGCGGACAGGGCGAGCAGCACCAGCAGGATCAGCAGGGGACGTGAGCGCAGGGCGCCCAGCAGATCGCGTCGCGCCATGGGCTCGGGCACCCACTGGCGGGAGGCTCGCGTGGTGGCCAGACCGAGGCCGCCGAAGCCGGACAGGACTCCGCCCACCACGGCGGCAGTGCCGGAGTCGCCCAGCGCCATCAGCACGCTGAGCAGCAACGGGCCGCCGATGACGAAGAGTTCGGCGAAGACGGACTCCAGTGAGTACGCGGTGGAGCGTTCGTCCCTGCTCAGTGGAAGGGTGCTCCACAGCGCCCGGATCACCTGGCTGACCGGGGGGATCGTGCCGCCGGCCACGAAGGCCAGCGCCAGCAGCACGAGTCTCGGGCCGGACGCCGCGTACACCGCTCCCGCGAGTGCCACGGGATGTACGACGGCTGTCAGGACGAGCATCGGCGGCTGGCCGTGCCGGTCGATACGGCGGGCGATCACGGGACCGAGCGTGGCCGTGCCCACGGTGTAGGCGGCGAGCACGAGTCCGGCCGACGCATAGCTCAGACCCTCGTCCAGCAGGTGAAGAGTCAGCGCCAGACTCACGAGATACAGCGGCAGCCGGCCGATCAGGCCCCAGAGCACAGGCCCCTGCACGAGGCGGTGGCGCAGCAGATCGGTGAACCGGGAAACGCCAGAGGACACGTCTCTTCCTTCGAGGGGCGGGATGCGGCAGGGGTGCGGTCGGGCTACAGCGCGGCCAGCGTGGCTGCCACTTCCTTGGCCGCCTGGGCCTGGCCGGTCCCGTCCAGCTCCGGGGCCAGGGGCAGACAGAGCGTGCGCCCGAGCCGGTGGCTGGTGGCCCGGAAGCCGTCACGGCTGCGGGGCCGGTAGCGGTCCGAGCCGTCGTCGAGGTTCCACGGGAACCCGTCGGCGTAGACGGACGCACGGTCCCGCACCACGGGATGCTCGGGCAGGAAGTACTTGTCCAGCGTCCAGCACGGCAGGCCACGGTCGGTCAGCGCGGTCAGCGCGCGGTCCCGCAGCTCGCGGGACTCCAGCTCGATCCGGACGCTCACCTTCACGTCCCCGTCGGTACGGGACACCTGGCGGATGTCCGGACGGTCGGGCAGCTCCGTGGAAAGCATCCGGTGATGCCGCTCCAGGCTCGCCAGGATTTCGTCGAGGTGCCGGAACTGCTGGAGCTGGACCGCGGCCACTGCCTCGTTGGCGCAGAAGTTCTCACCGTAGAAGGCGCCTTCGCGCCAGACCGGGTACTTGCCGTGCTCCCGGTCGGATCCGTGGTCGTGGTACGAGCGCAGCAGTTCCCAGTCGTCCGGGTCCCGGACGACGACGAGTCCGCCCTCGCCCGAGGTGAGCACCTTCGCGTGGTGGAAACTGAAGGTTCCCGCGTATCCGGCCGTTCCGGCGTGCCGGCCGTCGGCGTGCCGACCGCCCATGGCCTGGGCGGTGTCCTCGATCAGGTAGGGAATGCCTTGCGGGAGGGGCCCGACCATGCCTTCCATGTGGGCGACGATCACACGCTGCGCGTCCGCGGGCAGCAGCGTCGGGTCCAGGGCGCACCGCTCGTCCACGTCCACCGGCACCGGCACGAGGCCGCAGGAGAGCACGGCGCCGGCGACGGCGACGAAGGTGACCGCCGGTATGTACACGGGATCCCCTGCGGAGGGGCGGGTGCCCATGAGGGCGAGGCGCAGTGCCTCGGTTCCGTTGTGCACGGCCAGTGCCCTGGTGGCGCCCAGCCGCTCCTGGACCAGTTGCTCCAACCGGCTGGAGACGCTGATGTCGGAAGAGATGTACCTGAAGAGCGCCTTGTCCTCGACGGCGCCGCGAAGCTCCGGCATCTCCTCCCACTGCAGGTAGTTCGCTCCGTAAGGCAGTCTGCGCAGCATGGTGGCTCCAACAATCGGTGCGGGGCGCCGCGTTGCCGCGGCACGTCGGCTGATCCGGGTCACATGGGGGCGAGCAGCAGCTGACGGACTTTGCGGGCGATGCGCTGTGCCCCGCGCCGGTCGTCGCCGACGGCCTGTTGACCGGTGTCGGCCCAGTGCGCCAGTTCGTCCGGCGCGTCGAGGGCGCGGCGCAGTGCTTCGGCCTCGTCCGTCCGGCGGGCGCGGTCGCCGCTGAGCATGGTCAAGGGAGCGCCCGCGGAGTCGAGCACGGCCGCGGCCTGCTGCTGGTGGGCGCCGAGCGGGGGCAGCAGGGCGAGCGGAATCCGCGCCGTCTGGGCCAGTGTCACACTCGTCAGGGCCGGCGAGGAGACCAGCAGGGAGGCATCGGAGAGTGCCCGTTCGGCCGCCGGATCTTGGTCCTGGTACACGGTGGCCCCCGGCACCAGCGCGGTGACCTCTTCGGTGGCCTGCGCGCTCCCCGGGCCGCACAGGTGCACGGCGAAGACCGGGAAGTCGGCGGCTTCCGCCAGCGCGTCCGCTGCCGTGCGCAGGAGACGGGAGCTGTCCGCCGTGCCCCCGGCCTCCGGCACGGCAAGGCGGATCAGGGCCCCGCGGCCGCTCCCGGCCCGGACCGCACGGGGCGGCGCGACCGTCCCGGCCTGGTGGACGCCCGGGTGCCGTGCGCCTGGCAGCCAGCCGGGCCGGTGCAGGCTGCGGATGCGGGCGGCGGGCCAGCCCTTCGCGGGCGGAACCCCGGTACTGGACACGAAGACCACCGGAGTGCTGGCCCGTTCGGTGTGCTCCGCGAGGTGGGTGTCGTCGCAGATGACCGCGACACGGGCCGGTGCGCCCGGCGACTCGGCGCCGGGGCTGCCTGGCGCCTGGCCGGGCACCAGCTCGACTTCGGTCAGATGAGCGCAGATCCAGCCGAGTACGGTCTGCGATTCGGGATCGTCCGGCAAGGCGGCCGCCAGGACCGTCAGGCCCGTCTGTACGGAGCTGAGCCGTGTCCCCATGGGTCAGTAGCTCCATTCCGGGACGGCGCCGAGCCGGGCGAGGTCGTCGCTGTACCCGGCGGCAGTGGCGGAGCAGCCGTTGCACATGGTGGGGCCGTTCGTCTTGAAGGCGTCGGCGTGCTCGCGGAAGACGGGACCGGCCAGTTCCACCTTGCCGGAGGCGTTGTGCAGCGGGGCGCCCCCGGGGCCCAAGTCGTCTTCCGCGTGCGGGAGGCAACTGCAGGAGAAGGCGCGGCCGTTCTTGCCGTCGAGGTAGATGACGTCGTCGGTCACCAGGCACAGCGGCCCGGAGGGCCGGGGCGTGATCGATTCCTCGAAGTAGAGCCTCTGTTCCTCGGGGGTGTCACCGTAGAACCGCTTTCCCAGCGGGACCAGCGTTGTCTCCGGGTCGGCTCGGTAGAGGGGCTCGCACGCCGCCAGGACGTCGGCGGGATCCGGGTAGCGGATGTCCCGGCCGAGTTTGATGGCCGACAGCTCCCACTGCTGGACGCCCGCCTCGGTGAGCACGCCCTGCAGCTCGTGCATCTGCCCGTAATTGTGCGGGCCGACGACGGTGTTGACCCGGGGGACGATTCCCAGTGCGCCGGCCCGCCGCAGGCCCTCCAAGCCGGCTGCGAACATTCCTGGGGAACGGCGGTACACGTCGTGGGTTTCTCCCGAGGATCCGTCGATGCTCACGATCACCTGGGCGAGCCCGGACTCGGCGAGCCGGTCCACGAAGCGCGGCAGGAACATGCCGTTGGTGATGAGGGACATCTTCATCCCGTGCTCGGCGCCCATGCGCACGAGTTCGACGATCTCGCGGTGCATCAGTGGCTCACCGCCGGTGAACCGCACGTATCCCACTCCGGCCGAGACCGCTTCCGGAAGCAACTCGGCGAAATCCTCGGGCGAGAACCGGTACGTGTCACGGGACAGGGCGTACTCGCACATGAAGCAGTCGGCATTGCACGCTTCAAGGATGCGAATGAACAGGTACTTGTTCCGGGTGTTCGTCATGGGTCCCCACATTTCAAGCAGCAGCGGTCGCGGGCACGCGGGACAGGATCTCTGCCGCGACTCGCTCGGCGCCGCCGAAGTCCTGGGCGATGCGAGCGAAGGACGGGGCACCGTTCGCCAGCAGGTCGAGCCCCTTGTCGATGCCGGTGGTCAGCTCGCGCGTCACGACGTGGCGCAGGTGCCCGGCGCGGGCGGCGGCGATGCGCGCGCGCATGCGCTCGACGGCGTACTCCTCGCCCTGGCGGTGCCAGGCGTCGATGCTCGCGCGCGTGAGCACCCGGTCCGGCCAGGAGGTACGCAGCCGCGCGGAGCAGGCGTGCTCGACCAGGTCTGCGTTGAGCACCTGGCTGAGGTTCTGCGGCGGCAGCAGCACCGCGTTCCTGTCGACCGCCGCGATCTCCAGCAGGGTGGTCAGCCCCGGTGACGTCACGATCCATCCGGCTCTCAGCAGAAGGTCGACGAAGTCGTCGTGGGCGCACCTGCGGGCTTCCACGGTCATCGCGCCGGGCGAGGGCAGCTCGGTATCCGGCGGCAGGTTCCCGGTGATCACCACCCGTTCGACTCCCACCCTCGACACGGCGTCGAGTGCGGGCTTCAGGACCAGCCGCTGATACGAGTCGTCGGTGCTGCCGGTGAACGGGGAGTGCAGCCCGCCGAGGTTGAGGACGGCGAGGCCGGCGTCCCGGCCGACCGCGCCGCTCTCGGCCCGTAGCGCCGCCCGTGCCAGACCGGCGGAGTCGGGGACGATGGGCGGGACCCACGTCAGGTTCCTCACCCGGCCCATGGCGGTCTTGGCGGCGGGCGGCAGGGGCAGCGTGCGCTGGGCGCAGTACAGCTCGACGTCGACGGGCAAGGGGTCGTGCTCGGTCCACAGGAACGGGAGGCTGTCGACGTAGACCACAGGGCAGCCGGCGCCTTGCAATGCTGTGGCCAGTTCCGGGTCCAGGATCACCAGCGCCAGGTCCGGCGCCAGTTCGGAGACCAGCGCGTCCACCGTAGCCGCGTCCGAGGCGTCGACGGTCCGCCAGCGTGTGATGCCGAGGCCGGCCAGGACGGGCCGCCCCAGCTCGGTGCCGATTCCGGTGACCTCCAGGTCCGCTCGGGAGCTGAGCGCCCGGAGCACGCTGGAGAGTTTGCCGGCGCTCCCCCACCCGAAGTTCACTCCCGAAGCGAGGATCCGCAGCGGACGCGAGCCTGCGCGCGCCTGCTGGTCAGACATGGTCGATGGGCTGCTGGGCTGCCTCGTAGCCGTACGGGAGCAAGGTCTTCGGATAGCCGGCGACCGGCTCGGTCACCCGTGGAGTCCGCTGGGCCGAAGCCGCCTTCTCCACGGCCGTCAGAATGTCGGCGAGATTGTCCTCGGTCAGCTCCTGCGGGAGACGGCAGCGCGTCGTACTGGTGACTTCGCCGATACCGGCCACCAGGGCCGGAACGGACTCGCCTTCCTGGAGCAGAACGATCGGAACCCCCAGTGCCGACGCCCAGCCGACCTCGACCATCACGCCGGGGGACGGCGGCTCGCTGACAATGACGCACAGCACATCCGCGTTCGACACGGCGAGGAAGTCCGCGGGTGTGCAGACTTCGGGCGCGAGCCAGCCCCTGCCCCACTGTTCGTTCTGATGCGCGTTGAATACCGCGTGCCCTCGGTCGATGAATGCCTGTCGAAGTGTCTGAAGGTAGTTCTTACGGCCGGGATTCAGCTCTCCGGTAGACCAGTCCATCCACTGTGTGTATGGGGCAGCGAGAAAGACATGCGACATATGCCTGAACACCTCGGTCCATTTCTGCCGGCGTTCGCGGAGTGATCAGAACATCCCCTGACACGTGTCATGGACAAGGGGATCATGCGAGCATGACCTTGCAGGACAGAACATGAAGGGAGAAAAAATGTGTAAGAATATACACGAAATGGACAAGGCGGGCATGGTCGAACTCTGTGACCGGGGACTGAAGGCCTACGAATCCGCGATCTACGAGGGGAGTATCTCCGGGGACATTCCCCGGTGCTTACTGGAGCTGGACCTGCTCCGCCCCGCCCCCGAATCAGCCGAAAATTTTCTTGCCGTCTCTCCGGACGTCGCCTACGCCAAGACGGCGCGCCCCATCGAACGCAGGATAAAGAATCATCAAGAAGCTTTAGCGGATGCCCTGCTCGCTATTGACGGGATACGCCCCATCTACGACAAGGCGCATCGACAACGCCTGGCACCGGTGGAGCCCCTGGACGACCCGGCCGTGATCGCCTCCGTCCTGGAGCAGGAGGTCCAGTCCTGCCGGGAGGAGCTGCTCACCGCCCAGCCCGGCGGCGGACGGTCACCCCAGATGCTCGAGCAGGCGCTGCGGCGGGACCAGGAGCTGAACGAACGGGGCGTCTCGCAGCGAACGCTGTACGGGCACACCGCACGGAATCATGGCCCCACGATGGCGTACATAGAGCGTGTGACCGAGGCAGGCGGACAGGTCAGGACGCTGGACGAGGTGTTCGACCGTGTCATCATCTGCGACCGGCGGATCGCGTTCGTTCCGGGCGAGGGCGACCGCAGCACCTCGGCGCTCACGGTGCAGCACCCGGGCCTGGTGAACTACCTGGCCACCATGTTCGAGTACATGTGGGCTCGGGGCCGGCCCGTCGACCCCAAGGCCGTGTCCCAGCGGTCGCCACGCATCAGCAACGAGACACGCACAGCGGTCCTCCGGCTCATGGTGGACGGTTTCACGGATGAGGCCATCGCCAAACGACTGGGCATGAGCGTCCGTACGGTGGCCACGCACATCAAGAAGACCGCGGACGCACTGGGCAGCCGCAGTCGGCCCCAACTCGCCTATCTCATCGGCATGACCGGCCTGCTGTCCGGCCCGGGCAACTCCGCGTCCCCGGCGGATGTACGGAAACCGCTGTGACGGCGTAGACCCTCGGGGGCCCGCCGCGCAAGCGGGCCCCGCACTCCCGCGCTCACCGGCGGCGGGCCACCCGGCCCTCGTCCCATACCGGTTCCGCCGTCTCGCGGACGTGTCCGTCCGCGCTGAAGAGCAGATAGCGGTCGAAACTCCTCGCGAACCACCGGTCGTGCGTGACCGCCAGGACGGTGCCCTCGTAGGCACTCAGCCCTGCCTGCAGCGCCTCCGCACTTTCGAGGTCCAGGTTGTCCGTGGGCTCGTCGAGGAACAGCGCCGTGGTGCCCTGGAGTTCGAGGAGCAGAATCTGGAAGCGCGCCTGCTGCCCGCCGGACAGCCGGTCGAAAGGCTGCTCGCCCTGCCCGCTGAGCTCGTAGCGGCGCAGCGCGGAGGTTGCGGCGCCGCGGTCGAGCGCGTGTTCCTTCCAGAGGATGTCGAGCAGCTTACGGCCCATCAGTTCCGGGTGGGCGTGCGTTTGTGCGAAGTGTCCGGGCACGACACGCGCGCCCAGCTTCCACTCCCCGGAGTGCTCGACGCCCTCCCCTGCGAGCAGCCGCAGGAAATGGGACTTCCCGGAGCCATTGGCGCCCAGTACGGCAACTCGCTCGCTGTAGAAGATCTCCAGGTCGAAGGGTTTCATCAGGTCGGTCAGCAACAGGTTCCGGCAGGTGATGGCACGGACGCCGGTACGTCCGCCACCCAGCCGCATCGTGATCTTCTGCGGCCGCGGGGGTTGCATCGGCGGCCCGGCCTCCTCGAACTTCCTCAGCCGGGTCTGCGCCGCGTGGTAACGCGACGCCATCACGTCGCTGCGCGCGGCGTACTGCTGCATGTCCAGCACCAGCCGCTTCAGCTGCGCGTGCTTCTCGTGCCAGCGCCGGCGCAGCTCTTCGAACCGTTCGAAGCGCTGCTCACGCGCTTCGTGATACGTCGCGAATCCGCCGCCGTGCACCCAGACGTCGCTTCCCCCGGGAGCCGGCTCCACACTGACGATCTTCTCCGCGGAGCGTGCCAGCAACTCCCGGTCGTGGCTGACGAACAGCACCGTCTTGCGGGTCTCCCGCAACCGCTCCTCCAGCCAGCGCTTGCCCGGCACGTCCAGGAAGTTGTCGGGCTCGTCGAGCAGCAGCACTTCCTCGGGTCCACGCAACAGAGCCTCAAGACACAGACGCTTCTGCTCACCGCCCGACAGGGTGCGCACCTCACGCCAGCGCGCTCGTTCATAGGGGACACCGAGCGCCGCGGTGGTGCACATGTCCCACAGGTTCTCCGCCTCGTAGCCGCGGGCTTCGGCCCAGTCGCTCAGCGCCTGCGCGTAACTGAGCTGTGCCGACTCGTCGTCCCGCTCCATCAGCCGGAGCTCCGCCGCGTCCACGGCCGCGGCGGCCTCCCGTAAGCGTGCCTGCGACACCGACAGGAGCAGGTCCCGAACGGTGTGCTCGTCCGAGACACTCCCGATGAACTGCGGCATCACCCCGAGACCACCGCTGACGGTCACAGTGCCCCCGTGGGGCTTCAACTCCCCGGCGATCAACCGTTGCAGAGTGGTCTTACCGGCGCCGTTGGCACCGACGAGCGCGACGACGGCACCCTCGGCAACCTTGAACGAAGCGTCCCCGAAGAGTATTCGCCCGTCGGACAGGTAGTACTCAAGGTGTGCTACTTCCACATGCCCCATAGGCGGCGTTTCTCGCTCTCATGAGTTCCAGGCGCAGATACCCGTGTCCCGGCTGGAGATCGCGGTCTCGCGGGTTAAAATCGCGCGGCAACGCGTGCGGCCACTTTTGATCACCGTACACGGCGGTACCGGTCCCCCGTATGCACGTTCACCGCCCACCACGGGTATGCGTACGGCAGGTCACCTCCCGGGAGGCATTGCCGCGCCTTCCACGCGTCGCGCACAGCGGTCTGGGGGCCGCGCCGAGGACGCCGTGGCCACGCGCCGCGCCCGGCACCGTGCGTCGGGCTACGTTCACTGACCGGAGGATCAGTTGCCGAGCGGAGAACCACCTGCGCGGCGTACTCGGTGCCCGCACGACCGATCGCGTCGGCGACCCGGCCCCGGCGACCGGAACAGTCCCGGGCCGAACCGCCCGCCCTCTGGCCCGTCCTGCCCCCGCGCGGGCCCTGCCACGGGGCATGCCCCGCGTCAGCACTCGCAGGCCCGCACCGGGCCACCACGGAACAGGAAATATGGAAGCCAAGTCGAACGGGCTGGCCCGTCGTCTCGCCGCCCTGCTCACGCGCCGTCACGTCGCGGGCCCCGCCTGGTGGAGCGTGGTCTCCCGGCTGCCGGTCTATCTGATGTCCCTCGCCATGGTGCTCGTCGTGCGTGAGCAGGGCGGCAGTTACGCGCAGGCCGGTCTGGTCTCGGGGCTCTACACCGTAGGCATGGCGCTGGGCAGCCCGCTCATCGCGCGCTGGGCCGACCGGCGGGGGCAACGGACCGTGCTGCTGGCGACCGGTGTCCTCTACCCGACGGCACTGGCCGCACTGGTGTGGACGACCGGACCGGGCGACTGGGCGCAGCCACTGCTGGCTGTGCTCGCCGGTGTCGTGCTGCCCCCGGCGAACGCCTGCATGCGGTCGTTGTGGGCACGCCTGCGGCTCCGGGACGACGAGCGGGACACCGCCTACCTGTGGGAAGCGCTGCTCACCGAAGTGCTGGTGATCGGGGCGCCATTGATGCTGGCGGCGCTGATGCTGACGGGCTCCGCCGGGAGGGCGCTGACCATGGTCGCGGCGATCGGCGGTGTCGGCGCGATCGGGCTGGCCTTCGTCCGGGTGCCGGAGGACGAGGACACGGACGGCGCGGCAGGAGCCGAGGCAGCCGGCGATGCGGATGACGAGACCAGCCGGGGCAGCCTGCTGGGCCCACTGCGGTCGCAGCCGATGCTCGCGCTGGCCGGCGTCATGGTGCTCGGCGCCGTTCCCATCGGGCTGATGACGCTGGCCATTCCCGCCTTCGTCGACGCACACGGTTCGCGGGGCAGCACCGGCCTGGTGTATGCCTGCTGGGGCGTGGGCAGTGCCGTGGGCGCCCTGTGGCTGGGCCACTCCCAGTCGCAGGTCGCCGTGCATCTGCGCTTCCCGCGCCTGGTGCTCGCCTTCGCCCTCGGCACGGCCCTGCCGCTGCTCGCGACGACCCCTCTGGCACTGGGGCTCGCGCTGGCGGTGGGCAGCGTGCCCATCGCGCTCATGGCCGCGAGCGAGATGACCCTGGTCAGTACGGTGGCGGACGGCCGGTCCCTGACCGAGGCGTTCACCTGGGCGTCCGTGGCCACCGTCGTGGGCGACGCGCTCGGTCAGCAGGCGGGCGGCCTGCTCATGGAACCGGCCGGTCCGCGCGGCGTCTTCGCCGCCGCCTTCGGCATGGCGCTGGTCGCCGCCCTCGTCGCCTTCGCCTGCCGCGGCCTGCTGGGCCGTAAGGCCGCGGTGCCCGCGCCCGCCGAAGCGGGAGGCCGGTGACTGGACTCGGCTCGGACCGGGCCGTTTCGGACGGACACGCCGGTGCGGTGCGCCGCCGCTGGCGCAGCGCGCCGTCGGGGAGGCCGGAGCGTGCGGTACGGGAGCCATCGTGACCCGCTTCTGCACGCGATTCACGAGACGCGCCGCCTCAGTTCTCGCAAATATGGCCATAAGACATGTGTTATTTGGTCATGCACACACGTACGCGGCGCACCTTGCTCGGTGCCTCGATCGCGGTCGCCGGCTCGGGAGTCCTGGCCGCCTGTTCCGGGTCCGGCTCGCACTCCGGGCCCGGCCCCCGCTCCGCGTCCGGTTCGCACTCCGGAACCGGCACTCACCCGGCAGCCGGGGGCCGCAGCGGCAGCAGTTTCGTACCCAAGGGCCCCACGGGATACGTGAACCCGTCCGACACCAAGGTCGACGCCACCGAGAGAGAACGCGGGTCCGGCCCTCTCCGCAGGTTCACGTTGACCGCCACCGAGACGTCCCTCGACCTGGGCGGGCGGACCGTCAGGTCATGGGCGTACGGTGACACGCTGCCCGGCAAGGAGGTCCGGGTCACCGCGGGTGACATTCTCCATCTCACGCTCGCCAACCACCTGCCCGTCGCGACGACGCTGCATTCGCACGGTGTCCGTCTGCGCTGCGACATGGACGGCGTACCGGGCCTGACCCAGAATTCCATCAAGCCGGGCGCGGACTTCATCTACCGCTTCGCCGTGTCGCACCCGGGCACGTACTGGCTGCATTCACACTCGGGAATGCAGCTCGACCGCGGTCTGTACGCCCCGCTGATCGTCGAGGACCCCAAGGAGCCGTTGTCCTACGACAAGGAGTGGGTCGTCGTCCTGGACGACTGGGTGGACGGCGTGGACGGCTCCACCCCGGACGCCGTGCTCGCGCAGTTGCGCCACGGCAAGGGCGGCGTGCCGATGGACATGGGTGAGGGCACCGCACACGACGGTTCCAGCCACGACATGTCCACCCGCGCGCACGCATCGGCCTCGGGCAAGCGCGACCCCTCTCGCGTCCTGCGGAACTCGCACAGCCGCGTGCTGCACAGCGAGGGCGGCCATGTCGACTACCCGTACTACCTGGTCAACGGCCGCCTGCCGGACACCCCTTCCGTGTTCCGGGCCCGCCCTGGGGACCGGATCCGGCTGCGGATCATCAACGCCGGGGGCGACACGGCCTTCCGGGTGGCACTGGGCGGCCACAAGATGACGGTGACGCACACGGACGGCTACCCGGTCGAGCACAAGCAGACGGACGCACTGCTGCTGGGCATGGCCGAACGCTACGACGTGCTGATCACCGCCAAGGACGGGATGTTCCCGCTGGTCGCGCTCGCCGAGGGCAAGAACGCCAGGGCCCTGGCAGTACTGCGCACCAGCAGCGGAAGCCTCCCCGGACGCTCCGTGCATCCTGAGGAGCTCGATGGCCGGATCGTGCCGGCCAGACGGCTCGTTCCGGACGAATCCGTGGCCCTGGGAGAGGACGACCCCGACCGCGAGCTGCGCTTCAAGCTGACCGGCAGCATGAGGAAATTCAACTGGAGCTTCGACCGCAGGCCCTACTCCATCGAACAGCGCCACCCTGTCCGAGAGGGGGAAAGGGTCCGCCTGACCCTCATCAACGCCACCGACATGTGGCACCCCATGCATCTGCACGGCCACACCTTCGCGCTCACCGGCATCGACGCGGCCGGAGCCCGCAAGGACACCGCCCTGGTACTGCCGCACCGCAAACTCGTCGTCGACTTCTACGCCGACAACCCGGGCCTGTGGATGCTCCACTGCCACAACCAGTACCACTCCGAGTCCGGCATGATGACCGTCCTCGGCTACCGGAAATGACTCCATACGAGCAGATCAGCTGCCTCCTCGACGATCTTCCCGCCGCTGACCTGGGCTGGCGGCCCGGCCCCTTCCACCGCGTCGTGGAAGCCCTTCCGGCCCTCTTCCTGCCCCCACCTCGAGGAGCCCATACTCGTGCCCGAGCAGCAGATACTCGTCCTCGACCCCACCGGATTCGACCGCCACGGCGAACACAAGGCCTTACGCGCCCAAGGCTCGGCGGCACGGGTCGACATCCTCGGCGTCCAGGCGTGGGCCGTCACCGACCCGGCCCTCCTCAAGCACCTGCTGACCAGCCCCGACGTGTCCAAGGACGGCCGCGCCCACTGGCCCGCCTTCGCCGAGACGGTCGGCCGCTGGCCGCTCGCGCTCTGGATCGCGGTGGAGAGCATGTTCACCGCCTACGGTCCCGACCACCGGCGCCTGCGCCGCATGGTCGCCCCCGCCTTCAGCGCCCGGCGCATCGCCACCCTGAAGGACGCCGTCGACCGCGTGGTGACCACCCTCCTTGACCGACTGGCCGCGCTGCCCGGACAGGAACCGGTGGACCTGCGCGAGCACCTGGCCTACCCGCTGCCCATCGCGGTGATCGGCCACATGATGGGCGTACCCGAGAGCCGGCGCGACGGGTTCCGACGGGTCGTCGACGGCGTCTTCGACACCACGCTCACCCCCACCGAGACCCAGGCCAACGCCGCCGCCCTGTACGAGCAGCTGGACCAGCTCATCGACGCCAAGCGCCGCGACCCCGGCGACGACATGACGTCCCTGCTGATCGCCGCACGGGACGACGAGACCGACGGCACCGGCATGACGCACTCGGAGCTGCGCGACACGCTGCTGCTCATGGTCAGTGCCGGATACGAGACCACCGTCAACGTCATCGACCAGAGCATCTACACCCTGCTCACGCGCCCCGACCAGCTGGACCTGGTACGCACCGGGGCAATCGGCTGGAACGACGTCGTCGAAGAGACCCTGCGCCACGAGCCGGCCGTCAAGCATCTCCCCCTGCGCTACGCCGTCAACGACATCCCTCTGCCCGACGGGCAGACGATCGCCCGCGGCGAAGCCCTCCTCGCCTCCTACGCGGCCGCCAACCGCCACCCCGACTGGCACGGCGACAACGCCGACACCTTCGACGCCGCTCGCTCCCTCAAGGAGCACCTGGCCTTCGGCCACGGCGTCCACTACTGCCTCGGCGCACCCCTGGCCCGCCTCGAAGTCGCCACCGCCCTGGAGGGCCTCTTCGACCGCTTCCCCCACATCCGGCTCGCCGTGCCCGACTCAGAGCTGCGCCCAGTGCCCTCCCTCATCAGCAACGGCCACCAGACCCTTCCCGTACATCTCCAACCCCGTTAGCCGGCCGGTTTCGTGCCGTGCGGGAAGCGCCAGGGGGTGTTCTACGACCTGGAGGTGGACACGACGCATACCGAGTCCCGGCTGGGTGGTGGGGCCGGGTGACAGCACACCGACAGCTGTGATTTACCCACAGCACACGTCGAACAGGTTTAGATCTCGACACAGTCTGAACAGCCCGGGCCGTCGGCCCGTACCTGTGCACAGATCATGAACCTCCCCGGAAGGGAACGTCTGCAATGACCAGCGCATCGTTCAAGCCCGCATCGGGACCTGCCCGTCGAACCGTGGTGGCGGCGGCCGGAGCCGCGGGACTCACCGCAGCGCTGACCGCGTGCGGAAGCTCTGACGACAGCTCCTCCAGCTCGACCGACACGTCCTCCTCCGCCGGTTCGGCGGGTTCGACCGGCTCGACCGGCGGCACCGACGCGGGCAGCAGCCCGAGCGCTGCGGCATCGAGCGGCGCGGGCGGCGGAACGGCGCTCACGACGACCGCCGAGATCCCCGAGGGTGGCGGCAAGGTCTTCGCGGACCAGAAGGTGGTCGTCGTGCAGCCCACGGCCGGCGAGTTCAAGGCGTTCTCGGCCGTCTGCACCCACCAGGGCTGTGCGGTGAAGAGCATCGCCGACGGAGTGATCAACTGCCCCTGCCACAACACCAACTTCTCCGTCACCGACGGCAGCGTGAAGAGCGGCCCCGCGAAGAAGCCGCTGCCCCCCGTCCAGATCACCGTGAGCGGGGACCAGATCACCCTCGCCTGACACCACCGCGCTGCCGCTCGAAGCAGGCCAGCACCTCGTCCGTGGTCGCGACCGTGGCGACCAACGCGAGGGTGTGGCGGATCATCGCGGGGGTGTACTCGGAGGGCACCCCCGCGATGGCGTCCGCGGGCACGACGGCGGTGTATCCGCGGTTCACCGCGTCGAAGACGGCATTGGGGATCGCCACGTTGGCGGAGACGCCGGTGACGATCAGCGTACGGCAGCCCACATTGCGCAGCAGCGCGTCGACGTCGGTGCCCGCGAGGGGCGACAGGCCGTGCAGCCTTCGTACGACGAAGTCCTCCTCGGCGACCTCGATCGGGGCCGCCACGCGTACCGCCGTGGTTCCGGCCAGCTGCTGGACGGGCAGCCGTTCCGCCGCGCGGAAGAGCCGTGCGTTGCGGCCGGCGCCGCGGCCGTCGGGACGGCGTTCGGCGATGGCGTGGATCACCTGGATCCCGCTGTCGTGCGCGGCCGCCACCAGTCGGGCGACATTGGTGAGGGCACCCGACGCACGCGCCTCGCGGGCCAGTTCGGGCAGGGCGCTGTCGGGGCCGACGACGCCCTGCTGGCACTCGACGGTGAGCAGGGCCGTGGTCGCCTGGTCGAGGAGTTCACCGAGCTGTTCGTACGAGGGCATGATTCCCCCTGGTCGCCTGCGGTGTGGGGCGGGTGAGCGTAGTCACCATTGCATGTTGAGGGAAGACGACCCATCCTTTTCTGACGTGATGTCAGAGGATCTCCTCTGGCACGACGTGGGAGAAGGAAGAGGGGGCCGCATGACCGCCACTCAGCGCCGGGGCCGCAAGATCATGATGACACCGGGTGAGCTGGACGATTTCCTGACCACCCAGCGCACCTGCCGGGTGGCCACCGTCTCGGCCGACGGTGCCCCGCACGTGAGCACCTTGTGGTACGCGTGGGACGGCGTCTCGCTGTGGCTGTACTCGGTGGTGCGCAGCAAGCGCTGGACCGACCTGCGCCGCGACCCCAGAGTCGCGATCGTGGTCGACACGGGCGAGGAGTACGACGAACTTCAGGGCGTCGAGCTGTCAGGGACCGTGGACTTCGTGGGCGAGCACCCGCGTATCGGGGAGCTGTGCGCGGAACTCGACGTTCCGGAGACGCTGTTCGCGCGCAAGAACTTCAACCTGGAGGAGATGCCGCACGACGGCCGGCACGCGTGGATACGGCTGACGCCGGAGAAGGTCGTCTCGTGGGACTTCCGCAAGCTGGGCGGGGCGTAGCCGGTCGGGGCGTAACGGCCACTCAGCCGACCTGTCGTGCCGCCGTCTGAAGGGACTCGACCGCCGCGCGGATCGAGGGGCGGCGGTCGGCTTCGGCCCGCCAGACGACGTACACATGGCGGCGCACGTGCTGGCGGAGCGGGACGGTGACCACTCCGGGGGGCGTCGGATGGCGGCCGAGCAGCGGGGCGATGCACACACCGAGCCCGGCGGCCACCAGCTGCAACTGGGTGTGCGTCTCGCCCGCGCGGTGGCCGATGATCGGCTCGACGCCCCGGGAGCGCAGGGTGAACATCAGCCACTCGTGGCAGAACTCGCCCTCGCCCCAGGTGATCCACTCGTCCTCGGCGAACTCCGCGAGGTCCACCTCGTCGCGGTCGGCGAGCGGATGCCCGGCCGGCATCGCCACGTCGGCGGGGTCGTCCAGGAGGGACGCCTTCACCAGGCCGTCGGGCAGCGCCATCGGCTTGTTGTACCAGTCGAGGACGACGGCCAGGTCCAGGTCACCGCGGACGACGGCGGCGATGCCGTCCTCCGGCTCCAGCTCGCAGGAACGCACCCGCAATGCGGGGTGATCCACGCGCAGCCCGGCCAGCGCGGCGGGGAACAGTCCGCGTGCGGCGGTCGGGAACGCCGAGAGTCTGAGCTCGCCGACGACCTGGCCGCGCTGTTCCTCCAGGTCGGACTGGGCGAGCTGCACCTGCGACAGGATGCGCCCCGCGTGCTCCGCGAGCAGCCGGCCCGCGTCCGTCAGCCGCACGCCTCGTCCGTGCTTGGCGAGGAGCTGCTGCCCGACCTCCCGCTCCAGCTTGGCCAACTGCTGCGACACGGCCGACGTCGTGATGTGCAGCCCCGCGGCCGCACCACTGACGGAGCCGTGCCGGGCGAGGGCGTCGAGGGTGCGCAGACGTTCGAGGTTCAGCATGGTCCCGATGCTACGCAACACGTAAGCATTGCTACGAGATACAGCGTGCGAAATCTCGATTGTGCTACGCGATCCGCTCCAGCATCGTTGGCTGCATGACCACCGCCACCACTCCCACCGCCCGGGCCCGTACCACCACCGTCCCTCCCCGCCGCACCCTCGACTGGCGCCTGCGCTTCGGAGCCCTGTCGCTGATCTGGGGCTTCAGCTTCCTCCTGATCAAGGTCGGCACCCAGGCCTACGCGCCCTTCCAGGTCACCCTCGGCCGTCTCGTGTTCGGCACGGCGGTGCTGGCGGCCGTGCTGGTGGCGAAGCGGGAGCGGCTTCCGCGCGGTGCGCGGACCTGGGCGCATCTGACGGTCGCCGCCCTCCTGCTCAACGCGCTGCCGTTCTCCCTGTTCGCGTACGCGGAGCTGACGATCCCGTCCACGCTCGCGGGCATCTGCAACGCGACCTCACCGCTGTGGGGCATGGCCCTGTCCCTGGTGGCCCTCTCCGAGGACCGGCCCACGCGCCTGCGGGTCGCCGGGCTCGGCCTCGGGTTCCTCGGCGTGCTGACGGTGCTCGGTGCCTGGCAGGGCTTCAACGGTCTGGACGTCACGGGCACCGCGATGGCCCTGCTGGCCTCGCTCAGCTACCCGATCGGCTGGATCTACGTCCGCCGCACGCTTGCCGGGTCCCGCGAGTCGCACCTGTCCTTGACGGGCGCGCAGTTGCTGCTGGCCGCACTCCAACTGGCGGTGGTCACGCCGCTGTTCACCACCCTGCCCACGAGTTTCCCCGTCGTCCCCCTGCTGGCGGTCGCGGCACTGGGCGCGCTCGGCACCGGCCTCGCCGTCCTCCTCCAGTACGGCCTGGTCTCCGAGGTCGGACCGACCACGGCCCAGATGGTCACGTACTTCACCCCGGTCATCGCCACGGCCGCGGGCGTCGCGATCCTCGGCGAGTCGCTGAGCTGGTCGACGCCGGTCGGCGCGGTGATCGTGCTGGCGGGCGCGGCGCTGACGCAGGCCCGCGCCCGGCGCTGAGCGGCCCAGACGTAGTACCGGCCTGGACGCTCAGACATATCGGCGCACCGGCGCCGGGCCCACCGCCGCGGCGACCGTGTCCGCCAGGAGCTCGATCTCGTCCGCGGTCAGGGTCGAGACGGTGATCCGGACGCCGGGCGGTGCGCTCATCCGGAAGCGGGCGCCGGGGGCGACCGCCCAGCCGGCGTGCAGCAGGCGGGCGACGGCGCCGGTCTCGTCCCGGACGGGCACCCAGACGTTCATGCCGCTGCGCCCGTGCGCCACGATCCCCCGCCGGGCCAGCGCCTCGATGAGCCCGTCACGGCGCCGGCCGTACGAGCGCGCCACGGCCCGCGCGTCCACCGCCCCGTCGGCCCACAATCGCAGCACCGCTCGCTGGGTGATCCAGCTCAACCAGCCCGGCCCGAGCCGCTGGCGTCCACCGACGCGGTCGAGCGTGACGGCGTCTCCGGTGAGGACGGCGAGCCGCAGGTCGGGCCCGTACGCCTTGGCGACCGAACGCACGAAGGCCCAGTGGTGCGTGACACCCGCGAGGGGATGCAGCGGCAGGTCGACGATTCCGTGGCCGTGGTCGTCCTCGACCAGCAGGGTCGCGGGGTACTGCTCGAGCACGGAACGCAGGGCACGCGCGCGTGGGGCGCTCACCGCGGCGCCGGTGGGGTTCTGCGCCCGGTCGGTGACGATCAGGGCGCGCGCTCCGTCCGCCAGGGCGCGGCGCACGTCCTCGGGAAGCGGTCCGTCGTCGTCGAGGCCGACGGGGACCGTGCGCAGCCCGAGCGCCGGCACGAGGTCCACCAGGCTGCCCCATCCGGGGTCCTCGACGGCGACGGTGTCCCCGGGCCTGAGGTGTGCGGTGAGGACCCGCTCGACGGCGTCCAGCGCGCCGGAGGTGACGGCCACCGGCCCCGCCGGCACCCCGTCGGCGTCCAGCTCGGCCCGGGCGGCGCGGGCCAGCTCGGGCTCCACGGGGGCGTCTCCGTAGAGGACCGGCCGCCGGTCGCTCTGTGCGGCGGCCGCGGCGAACGCCGGGGCCAGCGGCGGCAGCAGCGCCGGATCCGGGTTGCCGCTCGCCACGTCACGCACGCCCTCCGGCACGTCCAGCCGGATGAACTCACGGCTCGTCGTGGCCGGCGCAGACCGCACCCGGCTGCCTCGCCGCCCGGCGGTCTCGATGACCCCGCGCTCCCGCAACGTGCGATACGCGGCCGCGACGGTGTTGGGATTCACCCCGAGCCGGTCAGCCAACTCACGCATGGGTGGCAGCAGTTGGCCGGGATTCAGCTCACCCGCCCCCACCGCGCTCTCGATGCTCGCGGAAATCTCTGCTGCGCGCCGACCTTTGATCGGATAGTCTCCTAGCACAAAGCCAATTATGCACTAGTGCAATGGAGAGCGCCATGCAGGGGACCCCGGAGGCAGAGCCGGAGACGACGACACCCGCCGCCTACACCCCGTCCGACCGCACCGTCCCCACCCGCTCCCCCGACCGGGCGTCGTACGACAAGGAGTTGGTGCACGCGATCCTCGACGAGGGCCACGTCTGCCACCTCGGCTTCGTCCGCGACGGCGCGCCGGTCGTGCTGCCGACGCTGTACGGCCGGGTCGGCGAGCGGCTGTACGTGCACGGCTCGACGGGTTCACGCCCGCTGCGCATGACCGGCCAGGCCGACCCCGGCCTTCCGGTGTGCCTCACCGTCACCCATGTCGACGCGCTGATCCTGGCCCGCTCCGCCTTCCACCACTCGATGAACTACCGCTCGGTCGTGGTACACGGCACGGCTTACGACGTGACGGACCCCGAGGAGAAGCGGGCGGCGCTGGACGCCCTGGTCGACCACGTCGTACCGGGGCGTGCCGCGGACTCCCGGCCCGCCAACAAGAAGGAGCTGGCTGCGACCGCGGTGATCCGCCTCGACCTGAACGAGGTCTCCGCCAAGATGCGCACGGGCGGGGTGAACGACGAGCCCGAGGACCTCGCCCTCCCCCACTGGGCCGGCGTGGTCCCGCTGAACAAGGGCTACGGCACCCCGGTGGCCGACCCCGAACTGGCACCGGGGACGGAGGTGCCCGCCTACCTGACGGCCCCGTGACGCGGGTCCGGGAGCGGATTATCCCCGGTGTCCATGAGGCCGTTGCCCGGGCGGATCTCCATGAGGCCGCCTCCCGAGCGAACCTCCTGAGACCACCCTCCCGGGCGGATCTCCATGAGGGCGCCTCCTGAACGAACCTTCTGATACCACTCTCCCGAGCGGATCTCTATGAGGCCGTCTCCCGGGCGGACGCCTCCCGTTCCGGGCCGCCCGTCGCCACCGGGTCCGCGGATGCCTTCGCGGGCGTCGACGACTGGGCGATGAACGCTCCGGCCAGGACCAGCACCCCGCCCGCGACCTGGGGGGCCGAGAGGTGTTCGCCGAGGAGGATCCAGGCCAGGACGGTCGCGACGACCGCCTCCAGGAAGGCGACGACGCCCGCGACCTGCGGGGAGAGCCGGCGGACGGCGACCACGCCGGTGACGAAGGCGATGACCGTGGCGACGAGCACGACCCAGGCGAGGAGCAGCCAGGCGGGGACCGAGACGCCGCTCACGTCCGCGGAGTGCGCGAGTACGGACCCGTCCATGGCCCAGGGGCGCACGGTGACGGTCAGCAGGACGGCGCCGACGAGCAGCCCGTAGGCGACGATGCCAAGGGGGTCGGGGGTGTCTTCGCCCAAGTCGCTGCCCTGGTCGGACAGGATGAAGTAGCCGGCCTGGCAGCCGGCGGCGCCGAGCGCGAGGAGGAGTCCGAAGGCGTCGAAGCGCAGCCCCGACCAGACCTCGACGACGCAGGCGAGCCCGCCGACGGCGAGGACCACACCGAGCGCCGCGGCCCGCGTCACCGGCCTGCGCTGCACGAATCGCACCCAGAGCAGAACGAGGGCGGGCCCGAGGTACTCGACGAGCAGCGCGACACCGACGGGAATGCGGGAGATCGCGGCGAAGTAGCAGGCCTGGACACTGGCCGCGGCGATCCCGAACGCCAGCAGCAGCGCGGGCCGACGGCGCACGAGCGCGCGGTGCCGCACAGCGACCGGCAGCATCACCAGGGCGGCGCCCGTCACCCGCAGCCACACCACGTGCAGCGGGTCGAGTCCCGCCTCGATCAGCGGCTTGGCCGCGATACCGGATCCCCCGAAGGCGAAAGCCGATGCGACCGCGAGACCGAGTCCGACACCCTTGCCGCGGCCGGCCTGACTGCTCCCAGACGTATGCACGGTACGCATGATGACAGCCGACGACATGAGCGTCACCCTCAATGACACCTGTCTCACCGGGTGGACGGCACCTCAGTGCCCCGATTCGCCGCCCGCGGCGTACTCCTGGGGCCGGCGCTCGATGCGGGCGGACAGCCGGCGGGCGTCGACTCCGGCTCGCGCCAGCACCTCGACGGCCCGTGCCTGCGGATCCGCGACGAGGGCCGCGAGCAGGTCGAGGCCACCCACGGGCGCGTCACCGCGGTGCGCGGCGCGGGTGCGGGCGTCCGCCAGCGCGGCGGCGGCCAGCGGCGAGAAGCCTTCGACCTCGGTCACGACGGGTACGCCGCCGGAGTCCTCGACGCTGCCCTGCCAGCGCAGGCCGTAGCCGATGCTGCGCTGCACGAGGTAACCGAGGAGCCGGGCGATCTGCGCACCGTCGTCGTCGATGACGGCGCGCGTCTCGGGGTCGTACTCCAGGAGCGAGTGGAGCAGATGAGCGGTGTCGATCTGCCGGTCCCCGTCCCGGACGGCACGTCGGCGGGCGGCACCGAGCACCGCCGCCAGCTCATCACCGAGCCCGGTACCGAAGTCCGCGCCGCGAGGGCCCTGGTCACCGGGGCCCAGGTCATCGGGGCCCTGGTCACCGGGGCCCTGGGGGCGAAGGCCGTGGTCGTGGGCCGACTGCCGGGGGATACGGGGTTGCACACCCCCCACCTCATCAGTCCCGGCAGGTGCGGGGCATCCCCGGTGGGAAGCATTTTCCCGTCCGACGGGAAGTGGACAACGCCCGGCGGCATCTCCTCCTTACGGAGGAGATCAGGATGTTCTGACGGTTCATCAGTATTGAATGTTGCGGGGTCTGCGGCTACGTTCCGCGACACCGTAGCCCGTCACGAAGAGGTGGTCGCATGGCCGAAGTCAGCGCGGAGGCACGCATCGGGGCACCGGCCGAGAAGGTCTGGACGCAGCTCACGGACTGGCCGGCGTACGGGGAGTGGAACGCGACGCACACGAGCTTCCCCCAGGGAGGTCCCGAGGCCCTCGAACTGGGCGCGACCTTCCAGGAGAACATGAAGCTGATGGGCTTCCCGGCCGAGGTCGACTGGACCGTCGAGGAGCTGGAGCCGGCCCGGGTGCTCGCCATCCGGGGCAAGGGCCCGATGGCGGTGACCGTCGCGACGCGCTACACGCTGACCCCCGACGGCGACGCCACGACGGTGCGTATCGACGGCGAGTTCACGGGCGCGGCCGTGTCGCTCATGGCGGGCAAACTGAAGGACTCGGCAACGGCGGCGCTCAACGAGTCGCTGCGCAAGCTGGGCGGGCTGGTGGCCTGAGAACCTGGGCGGCCCGGCGGCCCGAAGGCCGGGCGCATGAAGGCGCCCCGCGGAGGTCTCCGCGGGGCGCCTGCCACGACCACCGGGTGGTCAGTCCTCGTCGGCGAGGATCAGGTACAGCTTCTTGCGGGCTTCGTTGATCACGGCCAGCGCCTTCTCGCGCTGCTCCTTGCTGCCGGTCTTCCAGACCTGACCGAAGGCCTCCATCAGACCGAACCCGGCCTGCCGGATCTCACCGAGGGCCTCCCAGTCGACCCCGCGCCCGGCCTCTTCCCAGGGCGCGTCGGGACCCTCGTCGGCCGCGGCGCGGCCCGCCTCGGTGAGGGAGAACAGCTTCTTGCCGCCCTCACTCTCACTGGTGATCAGCCCCTCGTCCTCCAGCAGTTGGAGGGTGGGGTACACCGAGCCGGGACTGGGCTTCCACGCCCCGCCGCTGCGCTCGGCGATCTCCTGGATCATCTCGTAACCGTGCATCGGCCGGTCCCTCAACAGGGCCAGGATCGACGCCCGCACATCTCCACGCCGCGCCCTTCCCCTGGGCCCGCCGCGCCCTCGCCCGCCCCAGGGTCCGCCCGGGCCGAAGCCCGGCCCTCCAGGACCGAAGGGCCCGGGACCGCCCGGCCCGAAGGGCCCGAAAGCGGCACGGCGCCCGTCGAAGCCGCCCCGGCCGCGCCGGGAGGGGCCACCCTCTCCGTGTCCACGCTCGAATCCGTGGCTGCGCATCGCCATCACTCCATTCCATCGTTGATCTGTCGCGATACCTCAACGATATATCGGAATAGCTCGCGTGACAAGCACCGGAAATATGCGCACTTTGTCCTGTCTCACTCAATCGAGTCGTTTTCTCAGCGACCGAGTCGTTCGAGCGGGCGTCCTCCGGCACACACTGCGTACCGCGCCCTGCGCCCAGTGCGGCACTGTTGTCGGACGCAACCGCCCCTTCCGCTGGTGCTCCGAACCTTGCAGGCAGGCCTCCTTTGCGGAGCGCTGGTCGAGGAACCAGTGCGGGCAGTGCGGGCAGTGCGGGCAGCAGCAAAAGGCAGACCCGGCTCGCGAGGGTGAGAACACGCCGGTGTGGTGCTCGCACTTCTGCCGCGCTGTCGCCGATCGCGAACGCCTCAGAACGTGTCCGGCTTCCGGTCCTTCACAAGAACACGGGGCCTGATGCCTCGGCAGCAGCCGCTTCCCCGGGCCGTCTCACCGTTCCACGACGAGACCGTGGCTTCCTTCCTCAGCCGACTCGCCAGCGCAAACCATCTTCCCGCCGACCAGCTGCTGCCTCTCCTGGAAATCCGCCGCACCAAGAAGACGCCCGTCAGCACGCTCCTGGAGGCCCTCGCCAGTGCGGTCGGCGTCCCCAGCAGGACCTTGAAACTGGCTCTCCCCGAATTCCTCGATCCAGACGCCACGGACAGTTCCGGCACCATCGGCCGCCCGCGAAGCACCTTGCATACTGCCATCCAGCGTCCCGCCTGCCGCCGCTGCACCAGCGCCGCGGGCATCACTTCACCCGTGACCTGCTGGACCACCCACGACCGCAACGTCTGTGTTCGTCATCGCCTCTGGATCGGCGACGGCGTCACCCGCATCGACGAGCAAGTCGACATCTCCAGGCTCCCCGACACGTTGAAGGCCCAACGGCGCCATCGGAACTTGATTACCCGTCATGGCCGTCGCCGGGTCCGCAACGCCTACCACAATGCACGCAAGATCTACTTCAGCTGGATGCAGGAGACCGCCGATCCATTCGAGTTGCTCGACACAGCCCGCCGCATCCTCCCCGATGGCGCAGGGCAACCACCTTCCAGCGAGCTGACCTTCTCCATGGTCTTTCACCCCCAAGTCGTGGCACTCACCGGACTTCTGGCGGGCCAGCAGTGGGAACGTCACGCCGTCTCCACCGGCCACGTCATCTGGCTTGTCGAGCAGATCACAGCCCGGAACATCCTCCTCGGCTACGTCCCCAAAGAGCGCTCAGACCCCCTGATCCAGTGGGTTGAGCAGTACTTCTCCCTCCACAAGTTCATTGCTTTCCACCGCAGCAAACGAATCGATGACGCGTTCTTCCCGCGCGAGACCATCCCTCGACCACGCGCTCCCCGGGACACCGATCCCGAGACACGACGGAGCCTTGTTGCCCCCTACCTGCTCTACTGAGCCCCACCGGGCCAGCGCCGGCTGTTCCGTCTCAGCCGATCTGATCCCCGTCTCAAATGATCTGGCCCGATTCGCTCGTCGTCTCAGATGATCTGTTCCCGTTGGTGCTGCTGTCGGTGAGGGCGGCAAGCGATCGTCTCTGTCACGGCCTACGACCGGGGCGACATCACTCCATCGACTCCAGAATGCGGTCGAGTGTCCGGCGCCCCATGCTGCTCATCGTCGGATTGCTCTCGGCGTAGTACCAGATAACACCCATCGCCTGTTCGAACGCCCATGCCTTGCCGCGCTCCCACTCCAGATCGTCACAGGCCAGTGTCCGTCGGAGCACTTCCCGCGGGCCTGGCTGCAACAGGTGCCAGGCACTGACCAGATCCAGCGCGGGGTCGGCCGGGCCGAAGCCGCCGGTGTCGAGTACGCCGCTGAGCCGGTCTCCCGCGACCAGTACATTGCCGGGAATCAAGTCACCATGGCTCATCACGTCGGCACCCGTGCGCGGCAACACCCGAAAGTGGCTCCACACCTGGCGCAGCCGGGGCACGTCGAGCAGCCCCTCACTCTCCTCGAAGCACTTCGCCATCCAATCGTCGTGGTCGGTGAGAACGCCGCCACGATTTTCGCCGCTGAAAAGCCGCCCCCGCGTCTCGGCGTCCCGCAGGGCGGCGATGAAGGCTGCAAGGTCCTCGGCAAAAGCGTCCGACCCACTCGGGTCGGCATCAAAGGCGACCGTTCCCGGCAGCCATGTCTGGACCGACCACGGCATGGGGTAACCCGCTCCGGGCTTTCCCAAGGCGACGGGTTCCGGGGCGGGGAACCGGGACACCTGTGCCAGCTCCGCGCTCGCCTGGGCTTCCTGCTCCAGAACAGCCAGCGCCTCGGCGGCATCGACCAGACGCAGTGGGAAACGCGCGGAGAGGTCGTTCCCGATGCGGAAGATGGCGTGGACCGTCCCGGTCGACGACAGGGGTCGGATCGGCTTGCCGCTCCACTGAGGGAACTGTTCTTGGATCAAGGTCGCAACGATGTCGGTGGTCAGGTCCACCTGGTCATCGTGCATAGTCATTCTCGCAGGCCCTTCCACTAGTCCAATTCGAAACGCCGGAAGCAGACCAGATCAACTGAGACGACAGCCAGTATTCATACGCCAGGGTCCAGATCAACTGAAATTTTCGCCCACCCAGGTGTCTCAACCGTTCTGGTCGCCCCAGGTGACAGTGGCGGCTTCGGACCAGATCACTTGAGACGGGACACCGGCCTTTCGTCTCAACGAACCGAGTCGACCCGTCTCATCCAACTCAGTCCACGCAGGTCAGCGTCACGCGGACGACTCACTTCGTTGAGACAGGACAGCACTTGTCCCGCCTCACTCAATCGAGTCGTCGCTCAGCGGACCGAGTCGTTCGGGCTTCTGTCTGTGGTGGTCATACCGTTGCCGCGATGCGGCCGATCGCGAGCGCCTCTGAGCGCGTCCCGCTTTCGGTCCTTCGCGAGAACTCGGCGCCTGATGCCCCGGCGGCAACCGCTTCCCCGCGCCGATTCCCGTTTCACAACGAGACCGGCCCCGAATTCCTCGATCCAGACGCCCCAGGCAGTGCCGGCACCATCGGCCGCCCCCGAAGCACCCCGCTGTCCAGCGTCCCGCCTGCCGCTGAACCCATGCCGCAGGCATCGCATCGCCCGTGACCTGCTGGACCACCCATGATCGCAACATCTGCCTCCGTCACCGCCTCTGGATCGGCGACGGCATCACCCGCATCGACAAGCAAGTCGACATCGCCAGACTCCCCGACACACTGAGGGCCCAACGACGCCGAGACACGACAGAACCTGATCGCCCCTTACTTGCGCTACTGCTGAGGCCGTCGGCTCACTGATCCGCGTTGCTCAGCCGACCGGTCCCGTCATCGCGTGCGGCCGTACCGCCGGTTCGAGCAGCGACAATGTCCGCTGCCGCGCATCCAGACCGACACGGATACCGACCGGCATCGGCAGATTCGGGCCGGCATGTCCGAACTCGACGCACGGTCGCCGAGGACGTCGAGGACGATCTCTTGCAGGGTCGGGGACGCGTCGGGCGAGTCGAGTCCGTCGATCGCGGTCGGGATGCCCACGACCATGCCGGCGATTCGATCGAGGATGCCGGCGTGCCGCAGTACCTGCAGATAGTTCCACACATACGACGCTTGGCGGGGAGCGGCCCGGACAGCGATGCGATAACGACGAGATCTCCGGGCCTCAGGGCACGAGGTCGAAGCAGTTGAGGCAGCGCGGAACCGGTCACCGACGCAGTATCGCGACACGCGTAACAACACGCGACACCTTTACCTCGACCGCCCAGCAGACCTGGCCCGGACAGCCCCCGGCTGGTCCCCATGCATGAGCCGACCTCTGGGGAGTTACGTAAGCGCTCGCCGCAGGTGGGACCGGCTGGAACAGCTTCCACAACTCGCCCGGCACCAGCCGCTCAGGATGAGTCTCCGTAGCGGGTGGCAATCGCGGCGGCGCGATTGCGCAGGGCGGTGCGCAACGACTGCGGGGTCAGGGCTTCCGCGTCCGTGTTGAGCTGCCACAGCGCCCATTCGGCGTGTCGTGAATCTTGGAAGGTCACTTCCAGCCGCAGCCAGCCGTCTGCGTCGGGTTCTTCTGCGCGGACGGCCAGCGCGGTGTCCAGCAGGTCCTCCCGCCGCGCCGGGTTCACCCGTACCCGCACGGTGATGTGGTCGCCGCCGGAGAGAAACTGCGCGGAGCGTTCCCGCCAGATCCGGTCCAGATCGACCCGGTTCGGCCGCTGTGCCGTTTCGGGGAGTTCCTCGGCGGCCGACACCCGCGACAGCCGGTAGGTGCGGTCCGCGCCGGATCTCGTGGCCAGCAGATAGCTCCGGTCGCGTACGGTGACCAGGCCGATCGGGTCCACCGTGCGCCACTGTGGTGTCTGGCCCGGGGCCGCGTAGTGGATGCGCAGCTTGTGTCCGGCGAGCACCGCGCGCCGGACCTCGATCATGGTGGTGCCGGGTACCTCATCAGTGACCAGGCGGCGTGAGAGCAGGTCGGTCTCCGGGTCGACGAGAAATCGCTGGGCCGCGTCGCTCGCGGTGGCCCGGTGGCTTTCGGGCAGCGCGTCGACCACCTTCCGCATGGCCGATGCGAGCGCCGAGCCGAGGCCGAATACCTGCTCGCCGCGCCCCGATCCGGCGGTCAGCAGGGCAAGGGCCTCGTCGTGGTTCAGTCCGGTGAGCTCGGTCCGGAAACCGGGCAACAGCGCGAACCCGCCGTGCCGGCCGCGTTCGGCGTAGACCGGGACACCGGCCGCGGACAGCGCCTCGATGTCGCGCAGCACGGTGCGGGTGGATACCTCCAGCTCGCGGGCCAGCGTGTCCGCTGTCAGCCGACCGCGCTGGCGCAGCAGTAGCACCAGTGAGACCAACCGGTCGGCGCGCATGCGAGAACGTTAACGGAATACATGACTGAGGGTGTCGTGATTTGTTGGGAGGCTCGTCGACGCGACGTCAAAGCCGGCGGTTACCGAGCCGATGGACGTACGTACTCGCGATGAATGAATGGAGCTTGATGTGGCAGTGGAACGAACGGCGGTCAACCCGGTGACGTGGTCGGTGGAGATGGGATTCAACCAGGGTGAGGTCGTCTCCGGGCACACACGGACCCTGTACATCTCCGGGCAGACCGCGATGAGCGACGACGGCACGCCCCAGCATGGCGGTGACATGGCGGCGCAGTTGACGCTGAGCATCGACAACCTGGAGGCCGTGCTCGGCGAGGCCGGCATGACTGTCGCGAACCTCGTCCGGCTCAACGTCTACACGACCGACGTCGATCTGCTTTTCCAGCACTACGGCGTGCTGGCGGCGCGGTTGGGCGCCGCCGGGGTGGCGCCGACCACCACGATGCTCGGGGTGACGCGACTGGCGATCCCCGGCCAGATGGTCGAGCTGGAGGGGACCGCCGTCGCGTGATGTGACCTCGCCGCCTCGGCTACTCGACTTCATGGGGTCCCGAGGCGGCGATCCGACGGGGATACTCGCCCCTGTGGCGGACGAACCGAGTACCCACAACGAGATCTCGTCGGCGATCACGGGGAACGTGGTACAGGCAAGGACCATCCACCAGGTGGTCCTGCGGGAGCAGACCGGTGAGGCCCTCCCCGTGCCGAGGCAACTGCCAGGAGCGCCCCGGGATTTCGTCGGGCGTGCGGACTACGTGGTGACGCTGGACTCGCTGCTCGCCACCGCACCGGAGAACGCGGCGACCACCTGTGTGGTGGAAGGCACGGCTGGTGCGGGGAAGACGACGCTCGCACTGTGGTGGGCGCACCGTGTGCAACGCCGCTTCCCCGGCGGAACGTTGTTCGTGAACCTGCGCGGCTTCGACCGCGAACAACCGTTGGCCCCGTCGCTGGCGCTCACGTCGTTCCTCCAGGCGTTCGGAGTCCTTGAGGAGCGCATCCCCATCGGACTCGACGCCCAGGCGGGCATGTTGCGGTCGGTGCTCGCCGGGCGGCGGGTGTTGATGGTGCTGGACAACGCCGGAAGCGCGGAGCAGGTCCGGCCGTTACTGCCCGGCTCCGAGGGGTGTTTCGTGCTCGTGACCAGTCGGCGGAGCTTGACCGGACTCGCCGTCACCGACGCCGCTCGCTCGGTGCCACTGGATCTGTTCACCCCCCACGAAGCGGAACAGTTGATACGTGATGTGGTCGGCGAGGATCGAGTCGGAGGGGAACCGGAGGCTGTGGCGCACCTCATCGATCGGTGTGCGCGCCTGCCTCTGGCGCTTCGGGTCGCCGCGAGTCGCCTGGCCGCTCGCCGCCGAAGGAGCATCGCCGAACTGGTCGACGAGATGGGACGGGACCGTGCTCAGCTGCTGGCTCTGAGCAGCGCGAGTGATGATCGCAGTGCCGTGTCCACCGTCTTCGACTGGTCCTACACACAGTTGCCCGAGGAGCTGACCCGGCTGTTCCGCCGACTCGGCCTGCACCCGACTCCCGAGTTCGGTCTGCACGCGGCGGCCTCGTTCGGCGGCCTCGACATGACCGGCGCGTACCGACAGGTCGAGGAGCTGGTCGACGCGAATCTCGTCGAACCCGTCGGCCACCGCCGTTATCGCCTGCACGACCTGCTGCACGCGTACGCCGCCCGGCGCGCCGAGACGGACGAGCCGGCGGACGGCCGAGCCGCGGCGCTGTGTGACGGGCTCACCTGGTATGCGCGGGCCGCGCTCGCCGCTGACCGTCTGCTCTTCCCCGGACACCCGTCCCTGACGGTCGAAGTGGGCCACCCGGGCAGTGAGCTTCCCGTGGCCGATCGGTCCCAGGCATGGGCGTGGCTCGACACGGAGCGCATCACACTCCTGGCCGCTCTGAAGCTGGCGGTCGACCGCGACCTGCACAAGGTCGTCGTCGCGATAGCAGGCTCGATGCGTTACCTGGCGTTTCAGCCGCGCGCCCTGTGGCCGATCCGCCTGGATGCGGAGTCCCTCGGCCTGCTCGCGGCCCGCGCGGACCACGACTCGGGGGCCGAGATGACCTTCCTGCGCAGGCGGGCCGACACGTACCAGATGTTGGGGCGTTGGGAGGAGTCCGACGCCGACCTGGAGGAGCACGCCGCCCGGGCGGCCGAGAGTGGCGACCGGCTCCTGCTGGGCATGGCATTGAGTGGACTGGGACGCAGCCGAAAGCTGCAGAATCGGCTCCACGAAGCCTGGGACCACTATCTCCGGGCCTTGCCGTTGGTGCGGGGCAGCGAGCATGTGGAGGCCGTCGTCGAGTGCAACCTGAGTCAGATCGCCGTCGGGCTCGGCCGCTACCACGAGGCACTTGAACACGCGCGGCGCGAACTGGAGCTGCGCCGCGGCAGCGGCGACGTGGCGGGTGAGGGCTACGCGTTGCACGACATGGCGGTGGCATATCAGGCCCTGGGAGACGACCGTTCCGCCGTCGAGTTCGCGGAGCGCGCCATCGTGCTGTTAAGAGCCGCGGTCGCGACCGAGCGCTATCTGGCTCATGCCCTGGAAACCGCGGCGCTCTCCCACGCCCGGACGGGAGCGAGAGCCAGTGCCTCGCGGTGCCTCCGGGAGGCGGCGACGATCCTCGCCGAACTCGGCGACCCCCGGGCCGACGCCGTCCGCGAACGGGCGGGTACGGACGTTTCGCCGGGGTCGGGTACGGACGACGGGGCACCTCACGCCCCCGGTCCGCATGACACGCACCATGGGCTGGGCGCGGCCGGCACGGGGACAGAGACCTCCTCCAGCGTCAGCAGGTTGAGGCCGAACTGACGGTTGGCGGGCAGGGCGGGGACTCCGGTGATCAGGCTGATCACCGCGTGCGCCGCGAGATTTCCCGCGCAGCCCGCGCCGACCGCGCCGGCCGCCTGCGGGACGGTCGTATCGACTCCGGGCGGCCACTCGGTCCGTTCGGGCAAAGCAGCGAGACGGGCTCGTTCCTCCGCCGGACCGCAGTCGGCACAGGGCCCGTCCCCAGGTCGGTACAGCCCTACGCTGACCAGGGGCCCGTGGTAGCCGCCGTGCACCCATGGAGTGCCTGTCTCCCGGCAGACCCGGTTCGTCCACGACCGGATCTCCCGTGGCGTGTCCGCGGCGAGCAACACCACGTCGAAGTCCGCCGCGAGCGTGCGCAGGGTGGCCGGCGCATCGATGTCGAGGGACGCGCCGGTGATCTCGGCTGCGGAGTTGTACGAGCGCAACCGGCGCACGGCCGCGTCGGCCTTGGGCTGACCGACATCCGCCTCGGCGTAGAGGACCTGACGGTTGAGGTTGGACCACTCCACCACGTCGCGATCGACACAGTGGAGGTGTCCGACGCCGGAGAGGGCAAGGGCGAGGGCGGCCGTGCAGCCGACTCCGCCCAGGCCGATCACCACCACGCTCGCCTGCCCCAGCGCCACCTGGGCGTCCCAACCGGAGCGATGCGGAGAACGGTCCATCCACTGGAACAGCGCCCTGCTCCGGCTGTACCGCTCCTCGGTGACCTCGTCGAGACCACTCGGAGGTTCGTCGGCATCCTCGACATAGCCGGCGATCACGAGGTCGTCGATGGCGGCGCGCACCATGTGCGCGGGCTTGTGCGGAAACGACTTCGTCATGGCCGCTGCCACGGAGTCGACGGTTCGCGAGCCGTCCAGGAGTTCGAGCAGCGCCCATACCCAGCCATCACGGTCGACAAGGTCGCCCCGGATGCCGGGCACGATTCCGCCGATCCGCACGTGTTCCTTGCCGTAGCGCACGGGACGATGCGGAAACTTGATCCTCGGCCGGTGCATCACGCGCTCCCTATGCCTCGATCGAGTCGTGGCAGAACTCCGTCTCACCTTGCGGCTCGAAGAATTCGAGGATCACGAAAGCGGGTTGAGACGCGGGGGGATCCTGACGCGAGGGGTACGCTGACCGAGGCCGGAGCGCGGCGACGTCCGCGGGGTTCTGACGCGAGCGGGAGCTCACGAGGTGCGGGGCGGGGAGCACGTGGTCTTCTCCAAAGCCACTTTGGGCCCACGCGTCCACAGCGCGGGCGGCAACCGTGGAGACCTTCCCAGTGTTTCTCGGCGCTTCCGTTTTTCCGGGTGTTTCGGTTCCTTTCTGGAAAGTTGTGGCTCTGGGCGGGGAAGGTGACGTGACCGAAGTGGATCTGCGTGCCGCACGCACGGCTCACGAGGCGGCTGTGAAACGCGAGGTACAGGCTTTCGCGGAACTCAGGGAAGCGAGTATCCGGGCCAGACGCGCGATTGACGAGGCTTGTGAGAGGGCGGGGCTGCCGCTCAGGAAACTCGCCCAGCAGATGTCGATGACGCCATCGGCATTGAGCAAGCTGAACCCGCAGAAAGACGACGGAAGTTGGAAACCTCAGGGCGCCATCGCCTATCAGGCGATCGATGATTTCACCGCGAACGAGTTCCAGCTCGCTCGACTTCGTCGAGCTCTCGACGAGGCTCGAGCCCAGGTACGCCGCGCCGAGTCGGACGTCTCTCTGGCGGAGGCTCGGACGGACAGCGAGCGCCCGGGAACCACGGTCGACGCACCACCCGCCCCTCCGGACGGTGCCGAGGTGGTCATCGACGATGTTCTGGTCGATCAGCGACACGACAGCGTCGTACTCGATGTCAGGGTGCGCAACTCCGGTGTCCGGGCGGCCAACATCACGCGTACCGTGGTGCGGATCGTCGAGCGGCAGCGGTTCCTGACGGCGTACGCGCCCAGCGCTCAGTACGACCTGTTGATCGACGGCGACCACAACGAGGGCGGCGTGGCCCATGGCCTCGGCCCGGACGAAGTGGACCGTTTTCTCCTCACGTTGGGGTTCGCGGAACAGGAGATCGGCCATATGTTCACCGCGGAACTGATCGTGCACTTCAACCGTGACCGCACCTCGACCTCGAAGCGTTTCACCTTCGACTCCTGCTTCGAGTGAGGCTCAGCTGTCGTCCCGGCCGAACACCGCGAGCCCGAGGTGGTTGACGACCGGCTCGTGGCCGTTCCGGTCGATCGCCTCCCGTACCGCCGAGGACAAGCTTGCGCCGGGGTGACGCAGCGCCTGCGACAGAATGCGGGCGGTGGGCTCGCTGGGCAGCGGCCACAGCCCGGCGACCACGGTGCTGACACCGGCCAGCATCAGCACGGTCGGGACGGCCAGGGGGAACGCCGTCGGCGCGGGCCCGCCGGACCGGCATGCGCCGATCACCACCCGGCGGGGCAGGGGTGCGCGCGCGAGGTCGCTCATCCCCACCGGGCCGTCAGGCAGATGCAGCCGGTACTCGAGCCCCTCCCCACCACCGTGGGAGAGGATCAGCAGGAGATCGCCGGGGCCCGGATCAGCGGGGAGGCTGCCGAGTCCGCGGTGTCTTACGACCGGACCGCACAACCCGGCCAGCAGTTCTTCGCCGCCCGGGAGCCGCGTGTCCACGATGGTGTGCACGGTCGTCCACCCCGTCCTCGGTCGGGGCAGCGCGCCCGCGACGGACATCGACGGAGCGAGCACGACGGGTGCGGCGGCCCATGAGTGCCCGCGCACCCTTGCGGTCGTCCAGGGCACCGCGGCGAGTCGACCCATCGGGACGATGATCAACTCCCGGGCGACGGACCGGGCGTCGGACCGTGCGACGGAGTCCGCGACGTGCTTCGCAACAACGCCCGTGACGAGCCGGTCGATCTGTTCACGGGTGACCTTCGAGAGATCCGCGAGCGCGCCCCCGCTGAACGCCCCGAGTGTGGACCGGTCCTGTGCGTCCAGTCGCGCTCGGCGCAGGGAGAACCCGGCGGGTGTCCGCAGGTACACGGACGTGATGTCCACGATGACGCCGTGGAGGTCATGGCGCGGGTGAAGGAGGAGAAGGTCGCTCCCGTCGAGAGAGGCCAGGAGCCCTTCGAGATCCGGCCAGGCCGGCTGCCGTGCGGCACGACGCGAGAGCGCCGCCTGCAGAACGGACGGTGTCGTGCTGTCCGTTGCCCACGGGATCTCACCCGGCGTGAGGCCCGCGTCCACGAGCGCCTCGAAGAGTTCGCACAACAGGATGACCTCGTCCGAGGACGCGTCGATGAGGAGGAGGTCGATGGCCGCGTGCAGCCCCGCCGTCGCGGCGAACGGCACCTGCCCCAGCCCGCGCCGGGAACGCCAGTGACGCAGTGCGGTGGCCAGGCCCTTCCTCGCGGCCGGCAGGTCGAGTTCAGGCGCCGCGTACGCCTCCATGGCAAGGCGCAGACCCGTGAGCAGGTCGTCCTCGTGGCCCTGCTCGGCGACCTCCTCGAGGTCCACCAGCACACGTCGGGCGGCGGCCCCGCGGTCTCTCAGAGGCGTACGCGGGACCGTGGGCGCATCGGGGGGAGCCGTCCGGGTCGGTGCGTTCGACTCGACCCATCCTCGAACCGGGTTGTCGACGGGCAGCAGCGCCGCGGACCCGCGAGCCCGAGCTTCGGCGTCGGAGTCCCCGGTCGTCAGTGCCACCAGCATCCAGGCGTTGGCGGTCTCTTCCGTGGTGAGCCCACCGGCCGCGATCGCGCAACGGGCCGACCAGGCGGCCAGGTCGTACTGCTCGACGCGACGCATGGCTGTCGCCGCGGCGAGGAAGTCCGCCCCGCCGTTGTCCGAATGGCCCGTTCGTGCCATCAGGGCCAGGACCAGAGCTCCCAGCAGCACCCTGTGCTCCGGTTGGTCTGTCGCACACAGGTCGCGCGCGCTGATCCGTACGGCCAGGACGAGTTGGCGCTCGGTCAGTCGGGCGGGTGTGAACGCCACGGTGACGCCGCCGGCCGCCGCGGCCCTGGTCATCCTGTCGATGTGCGGCTGATGCAACTCGGTCAGCAGCGCGACGGCGAGATCCCGGTCCCCGGCGCGGGGTCGACCCAAGCACAGCCGGCTGAGGACGCTCGTGATCGCCATCACGAGGTCGTGCTCGAGGTCCTCGGTATCCGATGAGCGGTCACCAGGCGGGTGTGGAGGGACCATGACTCACACGATCCCGTGCACGGCGAGGCCCCACCGGTCCACGTAGCCGTCCGGCACGTGCTCGCGTGCCTCGGCCAGTACCGGCATCAGCCGCCCACCGGCCGCGACGCCCGAGATCACCTCCGCGATGATCCGCGCCGTCGACTCATGGGGCAGCGGCCACAATCCTCCGACGACCGTCGACATGCCCTGCAGCAGCATCGCGGCGGGCAGGTTGATCGGAAAGGAGACCGGCGGCGCCGCAAGTGATCTGCACGCCGCCACCAGCGCGGCTCTGGCCCGGGCAGTCGTGGCGAGACGCAGGACGGACAGCGGCCGGGTGGCGGAACCCGTGCTGAAGGTCAGTCCGGAACCGGACCCGTGCGCGTAGACGAGCAGCAGGTCGCTGTGCTCGCCCGCTTCCGAGCCGGTGTGATCACTGACCTTGAGACCGTGGACCGTGAGGCCGTGCACCGCACGCGCCTTCTCCAACGCCGTGACCACGACGTCGGCGTACGGCAGTTCCTCGTCCACGAACGCCGTGACGCTGTGCACGGTGCCGTCGAAAGGCGGTAGCCGGGCGTGGACCGACATCGACGGCGCCATGCTCACCGTGGTCGACCGCAGCAGTGCCGAAGCCTGCCAGGGAACCGACCACAGCTCGCCGTCCGGCACGATGACCAATGAGGGAAGCCGCTGTGAAGCCAGGCGGTCGAGCAAGGAAGCCGGAAGCAGTGATCGGACCAACCGTTCGACGTCGTCGACCGCCGTGGACGACACGTTCCCGGGGTGCCCCCTGCCGAACGCGCCGAGCACTGCGGCGTCCTCGGGCTTCAGCAGGGTCGACTTGATCGCGACCGAGTCGGGCGGCTCCACATACATGCTCAGGACGGAACCGTGCCGCGTCGACAGCATCCGCTGCCTGCGGAGGATGAGGGCGGGACGGCCCCGGAGCCCGTCGACGCAGGCCCGCAGATCGGGCCAGGCCGGGCGCCTTGTCGCCGCTTCCGCGAGCCTGGCCTGCGTCGTGGCGGGCAGGTCGTCGGTCGCGTCCGGGAAAGAGATCTCCGACAGGCCCGCGTCGGCGAGGGCCTCCAACAACTCGGCCAGCACATCCACCGATTCGGGCGTCGCGCCGATGTGCAGCAGGTCCGTCACCATGTCGATGCCGGCTTTCACGGTGGGTGGCACCTGGCCGTAGCGCTGACGTCCCCGTAACAGGCCGACCACGTCGACCAGCGCCTTACGGGCGCCCCGCACGTCGACCACCGGCTGGGACAGGGCGACCATGGCCCTGTGCATGGCCGTGACCAGGGGATCACCGGTCTCACGGGCGGTTTCGGCGAATTCCCGTGCCAGGGACAGCGCGGCCGCCCGTCTGTCACCGGTCCGAACGGCGTCACCTGCCGAAGACAGGCTCTCCGGGGCTGCCGGATACAGGTACGGGCGAACGGATCGGGCCCATTGCGCGCGTGGATCGTCCGCAGGCAGCGACTCCGCGAGTGCGTACGCTCGTCGGATGTCGGACCGGTCCTGGGAGATCAGCGCCAGAACCAGACGGGCCGCGGTCTCCTGGGACGGGGTCAGATCGGCCCTGGCGGACAACGCCCGTTGTGCGGCCCAACGGCCGAGGTGGTCCTGGTCGATCCGCTGGGCGGACATCGCGACCGCCACGAAGTCCGCCGCGGACCGGTTGCTCAGCCCCTGCTTCGCCAACAGAGCCAGCGACACGGAGACGAGAAGCCGCTCGGTGTCCCCGAGTGCGGTGGGGAGCAACCGGTATGCCGCGTCGAGGGCGGCCCCCGCCGACTCGGCATGCACGTCGTCGGTGGACCGGAAGGCGGCCGACACACCTCCGGAGGCCGCGGCCAGCAGCTCCGTATCCACTTTCTGGGCCACGACGGAGAGCAACAGACGCCGGGCGGTCTCGCCGTCCCCCCGACGTCCGCGATCCAGACACTGACGGCACAGCAGTTCAGCCAGTGCAGCCATGGGCACGTCGTCCGCGGTCACGCGCGCATCGTGCCACAACGGCCTTTCCGCCAGGGCAGGGAACGCCGGACCGGCGTGCCGGTGCGCCGGGCTACACCGGCTGCGGAGTGAAGGGCAGCAGTTCGTCCACGCCGGGCTGGACGATGCCGTAGCTGCTCTCGGGTACCTCGTTCCAGGCGCCAGGGAGGTCGCCCAGGGGTTCGGAGACGATGAGGCGGGTTTCGTCCGACACCTCGCGCAGGAAGGTCAGGTCTGGGTGGAGTGCGCGCAGGGTCTCCACCTCGGTGCTGTAGTACAGGGAGCGCGAGGCTCCCTGGGTGGAGTAGCGGAACGCCCACATCCGTTCCCCGTCGGTCACGGCGATCGTCATCTGCAGCGGGAACTCCACTCCGTGCCGGCGACCGGTCGCCTCCACGAAGCCGGCCATCCGTGCGACGGCGCCCGGCGGATCCTCTTCCAGGCCGAAGGTGAGCGCCAGGTAGAACATCGTCTCGGAGTCCGTCGAACCCTCGATACCGGGGAAGAGTTCGGCGTCGACGGCCACGGCGAGGTCGCGCCGGATCAGGTGGAAGTCGGCGATCGACCCGTTGTGCATCCACATCCAGCGGCCGTGGCGGAACGGGTGGCAGTTGGTCTGCTGCACGGCGGTACCGGTCGAGGCCCGGATGTGCGCGAAGAAGTGCGGGGAGCGGACGTGGTCGGCGATCTCCCGCAGGTTGCGGTTGTTCCAGGCCGGCCCGATGTCCCGGTAGACGGCGGGGGTGTCGAGCTCGGACGCGTACCAGCCGATGCCGAATCCGTCACCGTTGGTCGTCTCGACGCCGAGTCGGGAGTGCAGGCTCTGGTCGATCAGCGAGTGCTCCGGTTTGTACAGGATGGTGTCGAGCAGGACGGGGGTTCCCGAGTACGCCAGCCACCGGCACATGGCTACCGCCTTTCCGGTTCACTTGTTGCGTGCGGGCGGTGTTCACGGTCTGCCCGGCGGCGGGCGTCGAACGGGTCGGAGGACTCGTCCTGCCGGGCCACGCACAGCGCCCAGATGATGAATCCCGAGAGGGCGATCATGACGACCGACCAGACCGGGTAGTACGGCAGGGACAGGAAGTTGGAGATGATGACGAGCCCGGCGATGGCCACTCCGGCCACGCGGGCCCACAACACCGCCTGGAAGAGCCCGAAGCTGACGATCACGGCGAGCGCGCCGAGGATCAGGTGGACCCAGCCCCAGCCGGTGAGGTCGAACTCGAAGGCGTAGTTGCTCGTCGTGACGAAGACGTCGTCCTCGGCGATGGCCATGACGCCCCGGCAGACGGCGAGCAAGCCTGCGATCATGAGCATGACTGCCGCGAAGACGGTCAGGCCCTGCGCCCACTCCCGCTGCGCGGTGTGCGGGTGCCCGGTGTGTGTCGCGGTCATCCTGCTGCCTCGTTTCAGTGTCGGGTGAGGACCTGTTCCTTCGCGCGGCGGAACTCCTCGTCCGAGATGTCACCGCGGGCACGGATCTCGGAGAGCCTGGCGAGCTCGTCGACGCTGCTGGACGGTCCGCCGCCGCCCTGGGCCGTCTCGCGGATGTAGGAGTCGAAGGCCTCCTGCTGGGAACGCGCCTGCGCGACTTCTCGGCGGCCCATGTTCTTGCCGCGGGCGATCACGTAGACGAAGACGCCCAGGAAGGGCAGGACGATGGCGAACACCAGCCAGCCGGCCTTGCCCCAGCCGCTCAGGTCGTCGTCTCGGAAGATGTCGACGACGACCCGGAAGAGCAGGACGAACCACATGATCCACAGGAAGAACAACAGCATGGACCAGAAGACGCTCAGCAGCGGATAGTCGTAGGCGAGGTACATCCCACTCATCTCTCTCCTCCGTTCCGGGCCGGTGGCCCGTTCCGGGCCGGTGGCCCGGCAGCCGTTCCGTGCCACTCTCAGCGTGCGCACGGCAAGCGGCGACCGTCCTCACCCGAGGCGGGTGAGTCAGGGCCCCGCTCGTCCCGGTGCGTGGGCGCCCTCCCCTTCGGTGGGATTCGCGGCCGCGAGCACCGCCATGACGGCCAGCGCGACCAGGACCAGGCCCACGACGAGCACCACCGCACCGACCGTGGGGCGGTTCCAGAGCACGAGTGCGAGGGCGCCCGCCCCGATGGCGACGCCGGTCGTCCACGACCGGTGGGCGGCCAGCCAGCGGCCGGTCGCTCCGGTGCGCAGGCCGGCGCCGCTCAGCGCCTCCCCGGCCGCCGTGGCCCCCCGCTGGGACAGCTCCCGTACGCCGCGTGCGGCACGCCCCGGGCCGTACAGGTAGGCGGCCAGGGCAGTGATCACGGAGACGACGAGGAGGGTGCGTGTGCTGTCGCGCAGGAAGCGGACGAAGGTGTCGAAGATCGACGCGGCCGCGTCCTGGGGCAGCGTCGAGGAGGGAACCGCGTCCAGGTAGACCCGCCGCACGACGGCCAGTCCGACCAGCAGCACCACCATCATCACGCCGACGCCCAGCGCCGTGATCAGCAGCATCACCCGGTGCCCCGGAGCGGTCCAGACGGCGAGGGCGGCGAGGGCGAGGGTCAGCACGGGCAGCCAGGTGCCCATGATGTCCAGCAGCCGCATCGCGTCCTGTGCCTCGCCCAGCTTGTCCGTCTGGAACAGGGTGACCTTCTTGTCGGGGGCGGGGATGGCCGAGGCCTTGTCGAAGCCCGCGTCGACGAGGCGCTGCTTCACCTCGTCGACGACGGTGCCGAGGTCGAGCTGAATGCTGTCGCCCGTGGCGCGGATGGCGCCCTCCTGCGAGCCGGTGAGCATGTTCACCACGGCCGCGTGCGCCTGCCGGTTCGCGGTCACCCAGGCCTGCTGGAAGAAGTCGCTGGTGATCACGCGGGTGACGTTGCGCTTGACGACGGTCTGGACCGCGGAGCGCAGCGGACCGGCGAGGGCGTCGGCGCCGTCCACCACGCGCGGCGGTGCCCCGGCGTCCGACAGCACCTTCTTGAGCGAGTCCGTCACCGCCTCGACGTCCACGTTCGCCACCACGCGCGCGGTGAGCTTGTCGATCACGACCTTCTGCACGTCGGGGTCGGACGCCAGCGGCTCGACGGTCTGCACGTACCGGTCGGTGTCGGCGACCTGGTCGTCGACCCAGGCCGCGACGACGGCCAAGGGCGCGAGCAGCAGGGTCACCACCAGCAGAACCGCGGCCCCCGCCTTGCGCAGTCGCCGGTGGCGTACCCCCGCGGCGCGGCGCAGCCGCTCGTACTCGGCGCGTTCCTCCGGGGTCAGGTCATGACCGCTCTCCGGAGTTCCGCCGGGATCGGACGGGCCTGGGGTGTTGCCGGGGACCATGGCTTCTCCTTGGTCGTGCGTGCCGTCCCCGGAGGCGGCCGGCACCTTGCCGTCGGGGGTCGGAAGGGCTGGGGCACGGCGTCGAGCGGAGGTGTCTCGGACGGTCTCGGCGTGGCGCGCGGCGCCCGAGCGGTGCGTGACCTGCCCGGTGCGGCTCGCCAACGCCAGCGTCCCGCGGGCCGTCCGCCACCGGGTCACCCGAGGCGGGTGATCCCTGTGCGTCGCGGGGGGCGGTGAACTGGTGCCCGGAGCCGCGCGGCGGCGCGCGGCGCAACGGACGAAGAGACACGAGATGAACGATCCATCGGCTGCCCGGACCGAGCCCGCCCGGCAAGGGCAGGTGAAGCGTCCGGAGCGACCGGGACCGCGTGCGTCGGTCGTGTCCATGGTGCGGGCCGTGGGCGTCGCGGTAGGTCTCGTCACCGCGTACTACCTGCTCCCCATGGACAGGGCCGACCAGACCGGCGACTCGGCGTTGCTCGCGTGCGGCCTGCTGGCCGTCGTCCTGGTCTTCCTGTGGGAACTGCGGGCCATCGTGCGCTCGCCTCACCCCCGCCTGCGGGCCGTCGAGGCCCTGACCGCCACGCTCGCGCTCTACCTGGTGCTCTTCGCCGGCATGTACTACCTCCTGGAGCACTCCTCCCCGGGCTCCTTCAGCGAACCGCTGACCCGGACGGACGCCCTGTACTTCACGCTCACCACGTTCAGCACCGTCGGGTACGGCGACATCACGGCCCGGTCCCAGACGGGGCGGGTGCTGACGATGCTGCAGATGACCGGCGGGCTGCTGATCGTGGGTGTCGCCGCACGCGTACTCGCGGGCGCGGTCCGAGCGGGCCTACGGCGACAGGGCCGGGAGACGCCACCGGACTGAGGACACCTCACCGGTCACCGGGAGAGGCGCTGGTCCCAGGACTCGGGAGCAGGCACTGGTCCCAGGACTCGGGAGCAGGCACTGGTCCCAGGACTCGGGAGCAGGCGCTGGTCCCAGGACTCCCTCACTCCGGCTGCTGGCGCATCTCCAGCACCCGCAGGCCCAGCGACTGGCAGCGTGCCAGCAGCCCGTACAGGTGCGCCTCGTCGAGGACGGAGCCGAACAGGACCGTCTGACCGGACATCACCACGTGGTCCAGCTCCGGGAAGGCTTTGGTCAGCGTCTCCGACAGGTGTCCTTCGACGCGGATCTCATAGCGCATGGAGTGCTCTCCGCCGGGTGGCCTGGGACAGGCGGGCCGCGCCCTTTCCCTGCGATCGTCCGCCCCGGCGCACCGCGTGGCCTCACCCTGGGGAGGTGATACCGCCGCCCGGCGCGCCGCCTGCGTCAATGCTTCAGGAAGAGCTTGAAGGAAACGATCAGCAGACCGAGCAGCAGGTTCACCGCGGCGGTGGCCGCCACCAGGCGCCAGGTGGCTTCGGCGCGTCGGGCCGCGGCCGCCGACCAGCCCACCTGTCCCGCCACGGCCACTCCGAGCGCGAGCCACAGCGCCCCCTGCACGTCGAGGCCCAGCAAGGGGCTGGCGGCCACGGCGACGGCCGGCGGGACGGCTGCCTTGACGATCGGCCACTCGTCGCGGCACACATGCAGCACGATCCGGCGGTCCAGGCTCTGCTGCGCCAGGCGCGCGCCGAACAGCTGGGCGTGCACGTGCGCGATCCAGAACGCCACGCCGGTGAGCAGCAGCAGCGCCACCAGTTCCAGACGCGGGAACGAGCCCAAGGTTCCGGCGCCGATGATCACGGAGGTGGCGAGCATGGATCCGTAGACCCCACCGGTGTAGTCGGCACGGGCCCGACGCTCGGCGGTCCGCACCGCGCGAGACGTGGGGCGCCCGGTCGTCGGCATCACGGCCTCCTTCGCGCAGCGGCCTCCCCCAGGGTGAGTGCTCTCGACCGAGCAAACCGACGCCGGACAGACCCTCACGCCCCGCGCCCCCCGGGTGAACATCCCGGCCTCCCCCGGATCAGTGCCTCCGGCCGACCGTGTCGGTCGCCGCGCCCGTGTCGGACGGGTCCTTGCGGCTCGCTCGCCCGGCCGGCAGGTGGGGTGTGACGAGGAAGGCGGCCAGCGTGACGCCCCCGGTGGCGAGGATCGCCGCCTTCAGGCCGTCCAGCTGTGCCGAGGCGTAGGAGTCCGTCAGGGCGTCGACCTCGGCCGGCGGCAGCCCGGCGCTCTCGGCCGCCGAGCGCACCTGCTCGGTGGGCACGAAGCTGATCCCGGCTTCGAGGGCGACGCTCGTCTTCCGGCGGGCTTCGTCCGACAACTGTGGGTTGTCCTCCACCTGTGCGGTGAAGGCGTGGGCCAGTGCGCCGATGAGGAGTGATCCGATGAGCGCCGTGCCCAGCGCGGAGCCCAGGTTCTGGGCCGTGAACTGGAGCCCGCCGACCTCGCTGCGTTCCTCCTCGCCCGCGCTGGACTGGACGACGTTGCCCAGCTGCGAGGCGAGCAGACCCATGCCGACGCCGAGCAGGGCCATGGCTCCGGCGAACTGCGCGTCGTCGATGTCCGGCTCGATGGTGGCCAGCAGCCACACGATGGCCGCGGCCAGGGTCAGCAGGGCCGACCGCACCATCCGGCGCGCGCCGACCGCCCGTCCCAGCCGGGCGGCGACCAGGGAGGCGACGAGCATGGCGACGGACACGGGAAGCAGCCGCAGCCCCGTCTGGAAGGCGTCGAACCCCTGGACCACCTGGAGGTACAGCGGGATGGTGAAGAACAGTCCCAGCAGGATGAGGTTCTGAAACAGCAGCGACATCAGACCGGACCGCAGGACGGGCCTGCGCAGCAGGGTCAGGTGCACCAGCGGGTCGGTGCCGTGGGCCTCCCGGCGCCGCTCCCAGCGCCCGAAGAGGGCCAGTACGGCCACTCCGGCGCCGATGACGAACAGCGTCGGCGCGAAGCCCATGACGGTGAAGGGCGGGTTGCGGGGCTGGACCCACCCCCACGTCCCGCTCTGCAGCACACCGAGCACGCCGAGCCCGAGACCGGCCGCCGAGAGGCCCGCGCCGACGCCGTCCAGGTGGGGGCGCGGACCGGTCCGCGGGGGCTCCGTGATCACCCGCCGGAAGCACAGGACGACCAGCACGATCACCACCTCACCGGCGAAGACCAGCCGCCAGGTGAGGTACGTCGTCACCCAGCCGCCGAGCAGCGGACCGACCGCGATGCCCGCACCGGCCAGCCCGCCGATGACGCCGTAGGCGACGGCCCGGTCGCGGCCTCGGTAGGACTCGGCGACGAGGGCCGCCATGGCCGGCAGCACCATCGCGGCACCGAGCCCCTCGATCACCGACCAGCCCAGCGCGAGGACCCACAGCGTCGGGGCCACGGCCGTCAGGGCCGACCCGGTGGCGTACACGACGAGACCGAGGAAGAAGAGGCGGCGGCGCCCGAGGATGTCGCCGAACCGGCCTCCGGTGATCATGAAGGCCGCCATGACCAGTGCGTAGAGGGTGATGACGGCCTGGATGGCGGTGACCTCGGTGTCGAAGTCCTCGACCAGTTGGCTGATGGAGACGTTCATGACGGACGTGTCCAGCACCATCAGGAACTGGGCCGTGCCCAGGACGATCAGTGGCCGCCAATGCCTCACCGTCTCCACCTCGCCGAGTCGGCCCGGGACGCCGGTGGGCATCGGTCGGGCAGCGACCGCCGCCGCCCGGCCGCCGTCTCCATCGCAGCTCAGGAGCCTGTCGGGTGCCTCACCCGCCACGGGCGAGTCTGCTACCACGTGTCCGATGATCACAGACTGGCGAAGCCGAACGTGTCATGGCAATCGCAGCTCACGTGCCCCACGCACCGCGTCGGGAGTCGATCACGATGAGCCCCGGGGGGAGAATCTGGGGAGTTTCGACTGCCAGGCCGATTTCCCTGCCTCCCGAGCAGGCCGTCAATGGCGGCGCGCCCCCTACTCCCGGCCTCCGGCATGAAGTGGGCATAGTAACCAAGCGTTACAGCTGGCGAAGAGTGACCGAGCCACCGCGCCAGAGTCACCACGGACTCCCCCGCCTCCAGCATGATCGAGGCATAGGTGTGCCGCAGCACATGAAGCCCGTCCCTCGGCGCCGCCTGCCACTGCCAAGGTTTTGCCCCTTTGGGGCGCGGTGGAATGACGCCGACCTCGGCCAGGGCCGGCTTCCATGTGTTGGTGATCCCGCGCATCATTGGTAGTCCACCGCCACGCCCTGCTCGCACATCGAAAGGCACCACCCCACGACCACAGAGCAGCCAGAGGCCGGCAGACGATCACGCCGCCGCGTAGCTGGCCCGGAACAGATCGTGCGCCCGCTCCACGTCTCGCGGCGTACGCAGCTGCACCTCCAGATCACCCGTCCCGTGGTGACCGAGACCGGACACGTCACGGGTGAAACCCGGAACGAGGTCGACGTCCTGCGGATCGACCTTCAGGTAGACCAGCAGCTAGCTGCGCTGCGGTGGGCAGAGGCAGGCGGCCTGGCAACGGGAGGAATCCGCGGTCGCACCCGCCGTGGCCCGGAGCTGCCGCGTCCGCGTCCGCCACGTTCCTCAGTCATGGTCCGGCAGCAGCCGGATCATGTTCCAGGAGAGAGGAGCTAGTTCGCAGCGGAGCATCTCGCCGTCGATGTTGGCCCCCGTGGCCGGATACGGGACGACCCGGTCGGGTTCGGCCAGGGTGTTACGGGCGTCGGGGTCCGCGTCCGCCAGCACGCTGTGCTCGGCCACCCGGGACACGTCGGTGCCGTGCAGGACGACCTCCAGCGGCAGCGACCGGGTCTGGCTGCGGTTCACGGCGAACACGGTCACCGCCCCGCTGGTCTCGTCCAGCACCGCCGTGGCGTGCAACAGTGGCACCTCTCCGAACTTGGCGGTCGTCTGCACGGGGCTTCGCGGATCGACTTGCAGCACCCGGCCGCGGCCGTGTCGCGACGCCTGCGCGAACGGGAAGAACGTGGTCTGCCGCCAGGCGGGCCCGCCGGGCTCGGTCATGATCGGGGCGATCACGTTGACCAGCTGCGCCAGGCAGGCCACCGAGACGCGGTCGGCATGGCGCAGCAAGGCGATCAGCATCGAGCCGAAGACCACCGCGTCGGTGACCGAGTAGCTGTCCTCCAGCTGCCGCGGCGCCTCGGGCCAGTCCGGCGGGTTCTCGTCGAAGTCCTGCTGGAAGCGGGACATGTACCAGACGTTCCACTCGTCGAAGGAGATGTTGATCTTCTTCTTGGATTTCAGTCGGGCGCCCACGTGGTCGCAGGTGGCCACCACGTTCTCGATGAACGCCTCCATGTCGACCGCCGAGGCGAGGAAGGAGTCGCGATCGCCGCCGCTCTCCTCGTAGTAGGCGTGCATGGAGATGTAGTCCACCAGGTCGTAGGTGTGCTCCAGCACGGTGGACTCCCACGCGCCGAAGGTCGGCATGCTCTGGCTGGAGCTGCCGCAGGCGACCAGTTGCACGTCCTTGTCCACCATGCGCATCGCGCGGGCGGTGGCGGCGGCCAGCTTGCCGTAGTCCTCGGCGCTCTTGTGGCCGATCTGCCAGGGGCCGTCCATCTCGTTGCCCAGGCACCAGAGCCTGATCCCGAACGGTTCCTTGTCGCCGTGCGCCGCGCGCAGGTCGGACAGCGCGGTGCCGGAGGGGTGGTTGGCGTACTCCTGCAGCTCGATGGCCTCCGCCACGCCTCGGGTGCCGAGGTTCACCGCCATCATCGGTTCCCCGTCGCGGCCGAGCTTGCGCAGGAAGCCCATGAACTCCGACAGGCCGAAGGCGTTGGTCTCCGTCGTGCGCCAGGCCAGGTCGAGCCGGCGCGGTCGCTGCTCCACCGGGCCGACGCTGTCCTCCCACTTGTAGCCCGAGACGAAGTTCCCTCCCGGGTAGCGGATGGTGGTCACTCCCAGCTCGCGGACCAGCTCCAGGACGTCGGTGCGCAGTCCTGCCTCGTCGGCGGCGGGATGGCCCGGTTCGTAGATGCCGGTGTACACGCAGCGCCCCAGGTGCTCCACGAAGGAGCCGAACAGGCGCGGGTCCACGTTGCCGACGGTGAACGCGGGGTCGAGGGTGAAACGGGCGGGAGCGGTGGGCGGGTGGGACATGGCGGCCTTTCGTGCGCGGGCATGGCGGCGGGACAGGCGTGATCAGCGGAACGGGGGTGTCCGGTGGGATCAGGCTCGGGCGACGGCTTCGGCGGAAGTCCAGGATTCGGGCGGCAGGAGCAGGGTCGAGATGCGCTCGCCGGGGTGGATCTGCTGGAGGGGTTCCAGTGCGAGATCGCGGGGGTCGCGGGCGTCGGCCGCGGTGAGGGTGTGCGCGGATTTGATGTCGAAGGCGCCGAAGGCGGCGTGGTCGATGGTGAGCTCGACCGGTTCGCTGCCCCGGTTGGTGGCGAAAATCGCCGACTGGCCGCTCTCCGGGGCGTAGGTGACGGCGGTCGCCACCTGGGGGACGGCGCCGTACGTCAGGGTCTCGAACAGGGGCGCGGTGAGCCGGGTGCGCAGGGCGTGTCCACGGGCGGCCTGTGCGGCGGCGGCGAACGGATGGAAGATCGCCTGCTTGCTCGCACCGCCGCCCGGCTCCGTGAGGATCGGCGCGCTGACATTGACGAGGAGGGAGAGGCAGCCGATCTTGACGCGGTCGGCGTGGTTGAGGATGCCGATGATCAGGTCACCGAGGACGACGGCGTCCAGGGCTCGGTAGGGGTCTTCGGTGATCCGGGGCGCGTGGCTGATCTCGTGGTTCTGGCCCTCGCCGACGGGTGAGGCGGTGGCAGCCGACGACCACACGTTCCACTCGTCGAGCGAGATCATCATCTTCCGCGAGGAGCCCAGCCTGGCGCTGACGGCGTCACAGGTGTTGGTGACGTCCGTGATGAAGCGTTCCAGGCGCTGCCCGGAGGCGAGGTAGTCGCGGCGGTCGGCGGTACCGTCGTAGTACGCGTGCATGGAGATGTAGTCGGCGACGTCCAGGGTGAGCTCGGCCACGGTCGCCTCCCAGGCGCCGAAGGTCGGCATGTGACGGAACGAGGAGCCGCAGGCGACCAGTTCGATGCTCGGGTCGACCAGGCGCATGGCCTTGCCGGCCTCGGCGGCACGGCGTCCGTACTCGGCGGCCGTGGTGTGGCCGATCTGCCAGGGGCCGTCCATCTCGTTGCCCAGGCACCAGGTTCGCACCGCGTGGGGGGCGGGGTTCCCGTTGGTGGCGCGCTCGCGGGCGAGGGTGGTGCCGTCGGCGAGGTTGCAGTACTCGACCAGTTCGGCGGCTTCCTTCGGCCCGGCGGTGCCGAGGTTGACGGCCATCATGGGTTCGATGCCGTTCCTGTGCGCCCAGGGCAGGAACTCGTCGATGCCGACCAGGTTCGGTTCCAGGGAGCGCCAGGCGAGGTCGAGGCGGGTCGGGCGGTCGGCAACCGGGCCGATGCCGTCGCGCCAGTCGTAGCCGGACACGAAGTTGCCACCCGGGTAGCGGACGACGCTGACGCCCAGTTCACGGATCAGAGCGGTGACGTCGCCACGGAAGCCGGCTTCGTCGGAGGTGAAGTGGCCGGGCTCGAAAACCCCTGAGTACACGCAGCGTCCCATGTGCTCCACGAAGCTGCCGAAGATACGCGGATCGATCTCGCCGACGTCGAACAGGGGATGGACGGTGAGGTGGGCGTGCTGCCGTGTGGTCACGTTCGGAGCCATTCCTTCGGCGGTGGACAGGGGGCAGAGGGGCAGAGGGACGGTCTCGACGACGGACGCCCGCGAGCGGTCAGCGGCTGCTGCCGGCGAGCAGGCCACGGATGAAGTGGCGCTGCAGGAACACGAAGAGCAGCACGGTCGGGATGGTCGCGAAGGTGCAGGCGGCCATCAACTGGCCCCACATGTCGGCGCTGCTGACGCCGGCCTGCGCGCCGCTGACGTTCGAGGACATGCCCGCGAGGAGGACGGCCAGGGTCTGGTGCTGCTGGTCGTTGATGGCGACGATCGGCCACACCAGATCGTTGTAGATGTTGAACAGGGACAGGACGGCGAGGGCTGCGAGGGCCGGTCGCAGCACGGGGACCACCACCGACCAGAAGGCGCGCAGCGGTCCGCAGCCGTCGATCCGCGCGGCGTCCAGCAGTTCGTCCGGGATCTCGCTGATGGTCTGCCGCATCCAGAACACGCTGAACGCGTCGACCGCGCCGGGGAGGATCAGCGCCTGGTAGGAGTTGATCCAGTTCAGCTGGCTCATCTCCAGCAGCAGCGGGATGATCAGTACCAGGGTCGGCAGCATCAGGGTGAGCAGCACCAGCCCGAACAGCGCGTTCTTGAACGGGAAGTGGAACTTGGCGAATCCGTAGCCGGCCAGCGGACTGAAGACGAGCAGCATCCCGCCCTTGCCCGCGACCACGATGGCGGTGTTGGCCAGGGCGTGCAGGATCGGCGTGTTGGCGAACATGCCGGTCCAGTTGCGCCACGTCGCCGCGGAGGGATCGAAGCCCAGAGGGTCGTTCAGGATGCTCGCGCCCGGTCTGAAGGACGAGGTGACCATCCAGATGAGCGGGTACAGGAAGGCGACCGCGGCGAGCAGCATGCAGGCATAGCCGGCCACGGTGCGGACGCGCCGCCAGGCGGACCCGGTGACCGATGCGGTGGTGGCGACGGCGGGCGGGCAGCCGGTCAGGGTGCTTGTCATCGGCTCAGTCCTCCTTGGCTCGCAGGACACGGATCGCGACCAGCGACAGCAGGAGGACGAGGACCACCAGGAGGAAGGAGTTCGCCGCACCCGTGCCGAGGTCGGAGGCCGAGATGTGGTTGTAGAGGTACAGGCCCGAGGTGGTCGAGGAGTTGTACGGACCGCCCTTGGTGAACATGAACGGCTCCAGGAACATCTGCGAGATGCCGAGGGTGGAGATGACGAGGAAGAAGCCGACGGCGCGGCGCACCAGCGGGAGGGTGACGGAGAAGAAGGTGCGCACCGGGCCGGCCCCGTCGAGGGCCGACGCTTCGTACACCTCGGGCGGGATGCCCTGCACCGCGGCCAGCATGATGATCAGGGCGAATCCGCTGGTCTTCCAGAGAACGAAGAGGGCGATGGCCGGCTTCGCCCAGGTGGTCGTGGTCAGCCAGCCGATCTGCGGCCCGCCGAGCACGTCGAGGATCCGGTTCAGCATGCCGAAGTGGTCGTCGAAGATCAGGAGGAATGCCTGCGCCATCGCTGCCAGAGGTGTCACGTAGGGCAGGATGACGACGGTGCGCAGGGCCTTCTTGAACCGCAGGTGTGAGCGGGTCAGGAGGCTGGCGACCGCGACCGCGCCGAGGGTCTGGGCCGGCACGATCAGCAGCCACATCATCCCGGTGTTGCCGAGCGAATCCCAGAAGTCGTGGTTGGTCAGCAGGTAGGTGTAGTTCGACCAGCCGACCCAGCGCAGGTCGCCCGCGCCGTGCCAGTCGCTGAAGCTGAGCTCCAGGGCGTAGCCGAGCGGGTAGGCCGTGAACGCGGCGAAGAGCAGCAGGAACGGTGCGACCAGGCCGAGCCCCCACCAGCGCTCCCGCCGCGCCCGGACCGAGCCGGGGCCCGGACCGAGGCGCCGACGCCGGCCGCCCGGGGCCGGGCGGGAGGCCGGGGCCTGCTCCCCGGTCCTCGGCGCCCGGGTGTTCCATGTCAGGTTCGTCATGCCGGTCAGGCCCGGTCGACGAGGTTGGTCTGGATGTCGGACGCGGACTTCTTGATGACCTCGTCCACGCTCATCTTCCCGTCCATCAGCTTCTGCAGGTTCGCGCCGAGGTAGGAGGTGGCGGCCTGGTTGAACCAGGACGGGACGCGGTAGCCCGACGGAATGGCGAGCGAGGCCCGGGTGCCGACCTCCCACAGGTTCTGGTTGCCGAGGCCGGCCAGCGGCTTGAAGAGCGAGGTCTGCGGGACGAGCGCGGACTTCACCGACGGCAGGGCGGTGTTCAGACCGTTGGGGTAGACGCTGTTGCTGCCGAACACGGCCCGGTAGCCCTCCGGGCTGTAGACCGCGTGCTCGTAGAAGAGCCAGGCGAGATCCGGGTTGGCCGCCTTGGCGGGGATGACGAACGAGCTGCCGCCCATGACACCCGAGCGCGCCCCGCCCTTCGTCCACGCGGGAAGCTGCGTCACCCGCCAGTGGCCGGTGCTCTTCTTGAAGGTGCCCTGAACCAGGAAGTTGTACCAGATCGCCCACGGGACCAGGGAGACGGTGCCACCGTCGGCCTGAGCGATCTGTGCGGAGCTGGCGAACTTGCTGCGGGCTCCCAGCCCCTCGTCCGCGACCTTCTTGATCCAGGTCAGCGCGGTGCGGAAGGCGTCGGTGTCGAGGGTGAGCCTGCCCTTGGCGTCGACCAGGCCGGTGCCCTGCTGCTGGTTGACCATCATCATCAGCCACTGCGTGGCCAGGTTCGGATCCTGCTCCAGCGGGATCGGCCGGGCCTTGGCGTCACGGCCCTTGATCTCACGGGCGGCGTCCAGCAGGGCGTCGTACGAGGTGAGCTGGGCGGGGTCGACCTTGGCGGCGGCCAGGATGTCCTCGCGGTAGTAGAGCAGGCCCGGGTCGGTGTCCCAGGGGATGCCGACAAGGCGGCCGCCGGTGGTGTTGCTGTCCAGCTTGTACTGGACGGTGTCGGCGCGGTACTTCGCCATCTGCGGGGTGAGGTCGGTCAGGTGCTCGGCCTGGCCCAGCACGCTGCCGTCGCCGAAGAACGAGCCGTCGGGCACGCCCGCACCGGAGATCAGCGCCGGGGGCAGCTTGGTGTCGATGTCGACGCCGACGAGCTTCAGGGTCACGTTCGGGTACTTCTTGTTGAACGAGGGCACCACACCGCGGAACACCTTCAGCAGGTCATCGTCGCGGAACCAGAGAGTGGCCGTGCCCTTCGCGTTCGCGGGTGCGGTCGAGCCGAGAGCTTTCGGGGCCGCCGAGGAGCCGGGAGCACAGGCGCTGAGGGCACCGGTCGCGGCGGCCCCGGCTCCGGCCGCGCCCAGCAGGCGCAGCAGGGAACGGCGGGAGGTACCGGCGGCAGAGTGAGCGACGGGTACGGCGGCTCTGTGGTCGGAGCTGGTAGAAGACATGCGGGTCTCCTTTGACTCCTACCGGCTTCGTCAGGAGAAGCGCGTGAGGAGTGAGGGTGGGTGAGTGAGCGGCACGCGCACTGGCGGAGACCGCTGGGTGAGGCAGGCAAGGCGGGTGGACGGCACGGTTACTGGCGAGGGGTGCTGGGGTGGTGCGGCTCCAGCGCCGTAGTAGCGGCCCGTACCTGGGTTTTTCGCCGCCCGTGGCCCGGTGGGAACAGTGGGCGACCAATCAGGTTCCAACGTTGTACCCTTGGTGCGGCAGCTGCGTCAATGGCCCGTGGTCACTCGGACGACGCATTGCGGCAACATGCGGCTCGGTATGCCGGCGCGGCGGTACGGTCAGGGGCGGCGGACGGACGAACCGCAGCCGCCGAGAGAACCGGGCCGCAGCCACTGGCAGCAGGGCCACTGCAGTGTCACGACCGAAGACGAGTCCGGAGGACCAGATGGCCCAGCCCACCCTGCACGATGTCGCGGCGCGGGCAGGGGTGTCGATCAAGACGGTGTCCAACGTGCTCCGCGGCGTCGAGGGCAAGGTGTCCGCCCGGACCGCCGCCCGGGTGCACCAGGCGATCGAGGAGATCGGATACAGCCCGAACCTGTCGGCCCGCAGGCTGCGCACCGGACGCTCCCATGTGATCGCGCTGGCCGTGCCCGACCTGGGCAACCCCTATTTCGCCGAAGTCGCCACCGCGATGATCGGCGCGGCCCGGGAGGCCGGCTACACACTGCTGATAGAGGAGACCGGAGGCGAAGCGGGTGCCGAGCTCGGTGCCGCCGAGCACCTGCGTGACCCGCTCATCGAAGGGGTCATCATGTCGCCACTGGCCCTCGGCGGTGACGCCTTGGCACAACGCACCAGGTCGATGCCCATCGTGCTACTCGGCGAGCGTGAACCCGACGCCGAATACGGGCACCTCTCGGTCGACCACGTCTCGATCGACAACGCGGCCGCCTCGCGCGCGCTGACCGGCCACCTCCTCGGCCGGGGCTTCCGCCGGATCGCCGTGATCGGTCGCCAGGACCACGCCCCGTACGCCACCGCGACCGCACTGAAACGTCTGGAGGGGCACCGGCAGGCGCTGACGGAGCGGGGACTGACCTTCGACGAATCCCTGGCCCCGGCCGTCCCCGGCGCGCACTACAGCAAGGAGGCCGGAGCCCGCGCCGCCGCGCAGATCCTCACCCGGGGCGAGCGTCCCGAGGCGCTGTACTGCTTCGCCGACGTCCTGGCCATCGGAGCCCTGCGCGCCGCCCACGACCAGGGTCTGCACGCGCCGCACGACTTCGCGCTGGCCGGCTTCGACGGCATCGACGAGGGGCGGTTCACCATCCCGACCCTGACCACGATCCGTCCCGACTACGCCGACATGGCGCGGCAGGCGGTGTCCGCCCTGGTCGAAAGGATGACTTCCGAGGACCCTGTCCCGCCTCGCGACATCCCCTGCGGCTGGGACCTCGTCGTCCGCGAGAGCACACAGGCCGCGTCGTCCCCGAGCTGAGCGGCGACAACGAGCGCGTCCGCCCCGCCCAGGGGCTGCCGGGCGGGGCGAACACAGGTTGTCCGGCGGTCCTCGGGCCCACAGCGTGCCGCGAACGGCCCACCGCCGTCGACTGCTACTGAACGCCCTCCTTCACCAACCGCCACTGCTGGCAGTTGTACCCGGTGGACGCCCACTGGTCGGCGATCGCGCCGTCCGCCGTGGAGTTCTGGTAGATCTCCAGCAGCTTGCCGCTGTTGGCGTTCGTCCAGGTGGCGTAGCCGGAGTCGGTCGCTGTCGGACTCCAGCGCTGGGACGAGGACCCGGTGGACGCGTTCTGCACGACCGCAGCGCCGTTCGCCGTGGACGCCCCGCTCACGGTCAGCAGCTTGCCGCTGTTGAGGTTGGTGAGTGTGTAGCCGCCCGAGGCGGACGCGGCGATCCGCCAGACCTGGGTCGGGTTGTTCGTGTCCCCCCACTGCCCCGTCGGGGCGCCTTCCGTCGTCAGGGCGGACTGGGTCTCCAGGTACTTCCCGCTGGTGCGGTTGACCAGCTTGAACTCCCCTGCCGCGGCCACGCCCGACTGGTAGACGTCGATGGCGTCGAGCTCCGCGTAGGTGCCGTTGTAACCGAAGGTGATCGTGTTGTTCCCCGCGTTCAGGCTCGCGGTGAACTGCGCCCAGCGGTAGCGGTTCCAGTCGACGGTGGCCGGATAGCTGAGCGTGGTGGCGGTGCCCCCGTTCACGCTCACGGTGTGGCTGCTGGTGGCGCCGGTCCCGTTGTCGTAGCGGACGTTGACCGTGTAGGTCCCGGCCGTGGGCACGTTGACATGCGCGAACGAGACCTTGCTGTCCGAGTAGTTGATGTTGCCCACCTTGCCGCCCGCGTCCGCGTCGACCTGGGAGACCACCGAGGCGTCGGTCAGGGTGGCCCGCTCGGCCTCGTAGTGGCGCGCGTTGAGCGGGATCGATCCGACCCGGATGTCGTTGTAGGTGGTGGTCGGGTTCTCCACATCGGTGGCCTGGAACAGTGTGTTCCCGTCCACACTGGTGTCGAAGGCCTGGGCGAAGCCGGAGAAGTAGCCGCCCTGGGTGTCGCTCGCGTCGTAGGTCACGGCATACGGCAACCGCTCCCAGGGCCCCTGACCGAGGTTGTAGTTGACCATGAAGTTCTGGCCGCCGCTGATGTTGCCCGACGAGTCCAGCCCCCACTTCGCGGAGACGATGACCATGCCGTTCGGTCCGCCCGCCGGTACCCACTTCACGTAGGGCGAGGACCCGATGCCCCGGCCGTTGGCGAGCTTGATCGGTGTGCCGAGGTCGCCCGCGGTCCAGGTGATGCCGTCATCGGAGAACTTGTAGTAGACCACCGCGGTGTTCAGCGACTGCGACGGGCGGTTGACGACCTCATAGACCGCCATGTACTTCCCGTTCGGCAGGGCGGTGACCGTGATCATGCCAGGGCGGTCGCTGCTGTTCGGGATCGCGGCGACGTTGCCCTCCGTGCCCCAGGTGGCTCCACCGTCCGTCGACGCGCGATAAGAGACCGCCTGCAGAACACCGTTGGCCTTCTGCCGCTCGTCGGAGAAGTAGCACACCAGGTCTCCGGCCGCGTCCAGACCGAGCGACGGCTCCCACACCGTGGTCGTGGTCGAGGTCGGGCTCGGGTCGTAGACGGCCGGCCCGCCGCTGTCCACAGTGCTCAGGTAGGACCAGGTCGCGCCATGATCGGTGCTCTTGTAGACCACGAGCCGGCTGCTGGACTTGTCCGACGGCATGATGTTGCCCGCCAGCAGGATCGTTCCTGCCGCGAGACCTCCCGTGGCCTGCGGCACCTCGTACAGGAACGGCTGCGAGGTCTTGATCAGGGAAGCGAAGTTGTTCCCCGGTACCACGTCACTCAGATGCGTCCAGGTCGCCCCGTTGTCGTCGCTGGAGTAGATCGGGTACACCTGCTTGCCGTTGACCCAGACCAACTGGTCATAGGTCACCAGGATGCGGCCATTGCCGGAACCGCCGTGCTTCAGCACGATCGTCTTCGCATAGGTCGTGCCGGCGGGGTCGAAGGAGCTCCCCGCGGTGGGCGAGTAGACAAGGGAGCCGTTGCCTGTGGTGACGGCCCACGCAGTGCCGGGCACCGCGACCAACGCCACGCAGGACACAAGGAGAAGGAGCCACCGCAGGGCGGCCCGCCCCAAGGGAAGGGATGCACGTTCGGGCAGGCGCATACGAGTCCTCATCAGAGGTGGGTTGGGTGGATGCGCCCCTGCGGAGCGCTCCGCAGGGGCTCCGGCCGACGGTGGACGGTGCCACCCGGGCCGACAGCGGCGCGGGGGCGAGGATCACCCGACCACCACGTCTGGTTCCAACGTTGTACCCATCAGGCCGGTGGGCGTCAATAGATCTGCACCCGATCCACGGAGGGACGAGGGGCTCATGATGCCCAGCGGGCATGGGGCGGTGGGCGTCGATCAGCCACTGCCGCACGAAGGGGAGGTCGTGGATTCGGCCTCGCTGTTCAGGCTGGAGGAGCGGGCGTGCGTCCTCGTCCTGAGCCGACGGTCCGACCCGTCGTGGGTGCGGGCGACTGCGGCGCCCGACGGAAGAGCGTCCTGTGCCCGCACCTGCGGATCACCTCGTCCCACCACCCGGATGTTCCACGCCAACTGCGGCGCGAGCAGTTGATCACTCTGCATGAGGCGGAGGACCACGCGCTGAGCCTCCTGGACGCGCTTCCGACGATGAGGGAGGCATACAGGTCAGCCGGCTGCGCGACCGCGCTCTGTCCGTCAGGGAAGGGTACTGAGGAAGGCTCGGCTGACCGAACCGCTCTGGGACCAATTCGCGGCCCTGCTGCCCCAGCAGCCGGGTCATCTTCGACAAGCTCCTGCAACTGCTGCGCTTCGGCTGTTCTTACGAGGCGATCGCCGACACGACCTGCTCGGCCACCACGATCCGCACCCGTCGCGACGAGTGGATTCGACTCGGCGTCTTCGCCCGGCTCAAGCGGATCGCGCTGGAGTCCTACGACCGGATCGTCGGCCTCGTCCTCGACCAGATCGCCGTGGACGGCTCCATCACCAAGGCTCCCGGAGGCGGCGAGGCCGCCGGTCGCTCTCCGGTCGACCGCGGCAAACAGGGCCTCAAACGCTCGGGCATGACCGACGGATACGGCATTCCCCTGGGGCGTGTCCTGGCCGGTGCCAACCGCCACGACTCCCCGTTGCTCGCCCCCACACTGGACGCCTGGACGACCTGGGGCCGTTGCCCAACGACATCACCGTGCACCTGGACGCCGGCTACGACTCGGACAAGACCCGTGCTCTGCTCAATGAACGCGGCTTGCACGGCCGCATCGCGCACAAAGGCGAGAAGGCACCGATTCAGGCCAGTCGACATTGGTACGTCGAACGCACCCACGCCTGGCAAAACGCCTTCTACCGGCTCGCCCGCTGCTACGAGCGGCGCACCACCGTCATCGACGCCTTTTTCGACCTCGCCGACACGATCATCACCGTGCGTAGCCTGATCCGACGGGCGTGGACCACCCACCGCTGGGACGAACGCCCGGACCGCCGGCCATGACAGCACGTCTATCCGCTTCATCTCTACCGCCACCTGAATGAATGGCCCATCAGTAGTCGCCGGGCGGGGCCGTCAGTGGCGGCGGAACCAGTCGTACGCGGCCGGCGTCCAGGGAGGTGTGATCGATCTCCTGCTCATCATCACACTGGTATTGGCGCCGTATGTGACGCCGCTGGTGGTGGCGGGCGCCGCCTTGACGCTGGTGTTCCGGGTGCGCCGCCGCAGGTGGGGGGCGGGCTGGCAGACTCCGAACGTCGGCTCATGCGCGCTGGTGACGCTCCTGGCGGGCGCGGCGGCTCTGGGCGCGTACGCGACCGGCATCATGGCCGGCTTCTACGTCCTGCACCCGGACCAGGTGTGCGGGGACGTTGTCGGCGTTCACGTGGTGGCGCGGATGTCGCTGCCGGTCAGCGCGTTGTGCGTCACCCAGGGCAACGGGGGCACCGAGCTGGTGCCGGTCTGGGTCAACCCGGTGATCTACGGCGGCCTGCTCGTCTGCGCGCTCACCGTGGCGGCGGGGGTCGTGGCGGGGGTACGGCGATGGGTGGGCGCGGTCCCGGCTGACGCGGACGGCACGGAGCCCCCGGTCGAGCCGGAGGACGTCACCGTTCGCCAGGCATGACCACCGCCGCCTACCAGGCCATCGTCAACGCCTTCATCCAGTACCCGGCCAGGAGTTCCGAGTCCGAGAGCTTCACGAACTCCTCGGCATGCCCACCACGCCTATCCGCGCAACCTCTTAGGTGTTGCAGGTCAGGACGTTGGTGACGGCGCATAGTGGTGGGCAAGATTGGTGGCGAGGTCGCGGAGGTGAGCCCTGGCTTCGGTGGGGCCGTGCACAGTGATGGCGCTCCCGAACGGCAGTAGTGCTCGCACGTCCTCCAGATGCAGGAAGCGGATCGTTACCTTGCGGCCAGTGGCGGATTCTTCATGGTCGTCCGGGACGAGTCGTAGGCCAAAGATCCGTTGCGCTCGCTCGATCTGGGTCTGGTCGATGGTGGCGCTGACCTCTATCGCGTGGTTGTGCTCCCACTGATCAATGAGCGCTGCAGCAACGGTGGCCAGGGTCTGGCTCTCGCGGATCCGTCGTGGCTGGTCGACTTCTTTCCACGTCGTGATCCGTTCGAGTCGGTACATCCGTGGCGCTCGGGCACAGTCGGCGACGAGGTACCAGATGCCGGCCTTGGCGAACAGCCCGTAGGGATCCACGACCAGGTCGCGTGGGCATGACTCGCGTGGGCTGTCGTACTCGATCCGTAGCCGGCGACCTCGCCGCACTGCGCCGATCAGCGAAGCCGGAGTCGTGCCGGAAGCTCGTGCCTGACGCCAGGGACGGCTGTCCACGTGCACTACGTCGGTGAGCGGCAAGAGCTCATGAACTCGACGTGGCTGTGTAGCGACGATCTTGGAGAGCGCGCGCCGGCTTTCGACCGATGCGTTGAGCTCCGCACGTTGCTTCTCATCGAGCCCGGTGAGCGACAGATGATCACGCTCGCCCGGTGTGAGTCGCGTGAGGTCGAGCCCGGACCCGGGCAGCATGGTCACGCCACCGAGGCGGCCCCGGTGTGCGGTCACCGGCAGACCGGCGTCGCGGAGCCAGTTCAGGTCTCGGGTGATGGTTCGAAGGGACACCCCGAGCGCTGAGGCAAGTTCCTGTGTGGTCACGGCATGGCTCGATTTGAGGAGCAGCATCAGGGTGAAGAAGCGATCTGGGGTCACACACCAATTTTTTCAGGAATTGCGACACGATGCGGCGCATATCCCGGTCAGGCTGGTGGATGCGCACCTACGACCTGTGAGAAGGAACAACCATGACCACATCCGTCGTGTCCATCGTCTACGTGAACGACGCTCCCGCCGCAGCTCGTTTCTACGGCGACCTCCTCGGCATGAGCCCCTCGTTCGAGACTTCGGGATACATCACCTTCGATCTCGGGCCAGGCGCTGACCTCGGTGTGTGGTCTGGCCAGTTCGAGGATCTGTCACCGGACGTCCCGCGCACCAGTGAGGTGTGCCTGGCCATCGGCGGTGGACCCGACGAGCTCAACGCGACCTTTGAGCAGTGGAAGTCCAAGGGGGTCACGATCCTGCGCGAGCCTCATGATGCTGGGTTCGGGCTGACCTTCCTCGCAGCCGATCCTGACGGGAACCGTATCCGCGTCGCACCGCAGGACTGAAAGGCCGCAATGCGGCAGGCGCGCACGACAGGTGTCGCGCCTGCCGTCGTCTGACTTCGAGAGGACGACGAGTGCCCCACGCGAATGCGCCCCTGAGCGTCGAGGGCCGTAGGCGGCTCGTGAAGCGGTGCCAGACACGTCCCATCGCCCACGTCGCCGCTGAGATGGGCATCTCTCGCGCATGCGCCAGCAAGTGGGTAAATCGCCGGCGGCTACACGGTGATGCGGGATTGCAAGACCGGCCGTCGAGTCCGCACCGGAGTCCGAACGCGACTCCAGCATGGGTCATCGAGCAGATCGAGTCCTGGCGCCGCGAGCACAAGTGGTCCGCGCAACGGATCACCGACGAACTTGTGAGTATCGGTTTTGTGATCAACCGGAGAACTGTCAGCCGACACCTGACCCGGCTCGGCCTCGGCGAACGCCGCTTCATCGACCCAGGCGGTGAGCACAACCGGAAGCCGGGGAAGATCATCGCCCGCTGGCCCGGACACATGGTGCACCTGGATGTGAACAAGGTCGGCCGGATCCATGGCGGCGGGGGGCGGATCCACGGCCGGGACAGCGATCAGGCCAAGGTCGCTAGTCGGGCGAAGTCGGCCGGGGCGAAGCGTGGCTACGTCTCCCTGCACTCCGTCGTCGATGGTTTCTCACGGCTCGCCTACACAGCATCATGGCCGAGGAAGTCCTCTACGCCCGCGAGTTCACCAGCGAGGACGCCCGGTCAGCCGCGATCACAGTGTGGAACATCCACGCTACGCCGCCCATCCGGCCGTCGCCATGTGGCACATCCACAACGAATACGGATGCCACAACCCCGCGTGCTACTGCGACACCAGAGCCGCCGCCTTCCGCATCTGGCTGCGCGCCCGCTACGGCAACGATCTGGACGCCCTCAACCACGCCTGGGGCACCACCTTCTGGAGCCAGTGGTGCTCTCCCTGTGCACCGCCGAACGCGAGGTACTGCTCCGGATACCCCGGCGACCACCAACTTCCTGGTCCTGCGCACCATCGACGCCCTCGACTACTGGCGCTGGGCACCGGAGTTGGACATCCTCTCCAACGACCACTACCTGATGTCCGACGACCCGGAAGCCGAGATCGACATCGCGCCGAACGGCGACCTCATGCGGTCGCTCGCGGGCGGCCCGTGGTTCCTCATGGAGCACTCGACCGGCGCCGCCTGGTATCTGGCCACCCACCCCGACCAGGACACGCTCGCCGCCCTGCTCGACCGCATCCGACAGGAGGCCGGCGTCACACCGGAGCAGGACGCACCCGCCGGGATGGAGGTCGTCCGGCGCCGCGGCGCGGAGGCCGACTACCTGTTCCTCATCGACCACACCGGAAAGGGCGCCGAAGCACCTGCCGAAGGCGTCGAACTCCTCACCGGCGCACCGGTCACCGGAACCGTCACCGTCCCACCGGGAGGCGTCGCCGTGATCCGCGAGCCCCGCTGATCCACCTGCCGGTGGTGGCCGGACTCAGTCGGCACTGACGCACTCTCGCCGTCTCTTCACCGGCGAGAGTGCGTCAGTGCCGGACCCGCCAGGAACAGGCCGCCGTTCCTCTGACCGGTACGGGAACGCTCAGCACCGCGCCCGAGGCCGCAGTCGGGTTCTTCACCCCGTAGCGGGCCGTGGTGACGTACAGGCGGTTGTCGCCGGGGGGCAGACACACCGACGTGGGATGCGGGGCGGGCACGGTCAGGGTGTGGAGCAGGTGACCGTCGGGGTGGTAGCGGCGGACTGTCCCGGCACCCCACATCGCGACCCACAGGCAGCCCTCCTCGTCGACGGTCATCCCGTCGGGGCTGCCTTCGCCGTCGCGCAGTCGGGCGAAGGTCTCCGGACTGCCGGAGAGGTCGCCAAAGACGGGGTCGACCCGGCAGCGCAGGATAGTGCCGACGGCCGTGTCGGCGAGATACAGGGTCGTACCGTCGGCGGTGAACGCCGGGCCGTTGGCGATGGTCAGGCCGTCGAGGACGCGTACCACCGTGCCGTCGGGGTCCGTCCGGTAGAGCGAGCCCGCGCCGGGGGTGCCGTCGTAGGCCATGCTGCCGGCCCAGAAGCGGCCTGCGGGGTCGGCGACACCGTCGTTCATGCGGCTGGGAACGGCGGTGCGGCCCTCGGGGCGGTCCAGCCATTGCAGTGCGCCGTCGGCGGTGAGCAGCGCGATGCCGGTGCCCGCGGCGGCGATCCACGTTCCAGGTCGGTCCCCCACCGGCGCGACTGCGCCCAACGGCACGTCCAGCCGGGCCAGTTGGCGCGGGATCGCCGACTCGGCGCCGTCGCGGAGTTCGAAGAGTCGGCCGCTGAGGATGTCGACGTACACGTACCGGCCGTCGATCCAGCGGCCGCCCTCGGCGAGTTCGTACGCGCCGTCCACGACGACCGCCGTCGGCGCTGATGCAGATGTCATGATCAGTTCTCCGGGTCAGCGAATGGTCGTGCCGTCGGGCTCGTCGAACAGGCCGAGTTCGTCCCGCGTCGGCAGGCCCTCCCAGTCACCCCGGGTGGCGACGGCGAAGGCCGCGGTGGTGACCGCCCGGTGCAGCCGGGCGGGGATGTCCGCGCCGTCCAGGAGGCCGGAGAGGTATCCGGCCACGAAGGCGTCGCCCGCGCCGACCAGGTCGACGGCGTCAACCTCTCGCGCGGCACGGTCGGTTGCGCCGTCGGCGGTGAAGACCGTCGCGCCGCGTGCGCCCCGCTTGACGACCACCTCGGTGACGCCTGCCGCCAGCACGTCGTGCACGGCCTCGGACTCGCCCGCACCAGACACTTCCTGCACCAGCGGCAGCTCGTCCTCGGAGGCGATGAGCAGGTCCGTATGGTCCAGGATCGGTCGCAGTGCGGTGCGGGCGCGCTCGGACGTCCACAGCCGGGAGCGGTAATTGACGTCGAGGCATACGGTGACACCGCTCTCGCGGGCGGTCTTGGCGGAGGCCAGGACTGCCTCGGCCGCCGACGGACCGAGCGCCGGCGTGATGCCGGTCAGGTGCAGAACGCGGGACCCGGGGGCCAGCGCGAGCAGTACGTCGTCCGGTGCGACTGCCGAACCCGCAGAACCCGCCCGGTAGTAACTGACTCGGGTCAGCGTTCCCAGACGAGGTTCGGTCAGCAGCAGTCCCGTGGGCCGGCCGGTGTCGTCGGTGACCGCGTGGTCGGTGGCGACGCCCTCGGCGCGCAGCGTGCGCAGGACGAGCGCGCCGAGTTCGTCCGCACCGACGCGGCCGGCCCAGCGCACCCGGTGGCCGAGCCGGGCGAGGCCGATGGCGACATTGGACTCGGCTCCGGCGACGGACAGGCCGAGGCTGCCGCCCATCCGCAGCGCGCCGTGGGCCCTGAGCGCTGCCATCGTCTCGCCGAAGGTCACGACTTCAGGTGGTGTCACGGCCTCTCCCCCGCAGCCGTCTTGCGGAACTCGGCCGCGCGGGCGCGCAGTTGCTCCAGGTCACCGCCGTCGGCCGCGTCCCCGACGAGCGGTGAGCCGACGCCGACGGCGAGGGCGCCCCGGTCCAGGTAGTCACGGGCGGCCTGCGCGTCCACTCCGCCGACGGGCACGAAGGGCACCTCGGGGAACGGGTCGCGCAGAGCCTTCAGATAGCCGGGGCCGCCGAGAGACCCTGGGAAGAGTTTGATCGCGTCGGCGCCCCGTGCGAGGGCGGCTTCGATCTCGCTCGGTGTCAGGGCTCCCATCAGCACGGGTACGCCGTAGGGCTCCAGGCCGTCGACCAGTGCCGGGGTGACGAGGAAGGAGGCGCCCGCGTCGACCGCGCGGGCGGCGTCCTCGGCCGAGCGCACGGTCCCGGCGCCGAGCAGCGCGTCGGGGCCGAGTTCGGTTCGCGCCTGCCGGATCAGGGTCAGGGCGTCGGCGGTGGTCAGCGAGACCTCGATGGCCGCGATGCCCTCCTCTGAGAGGGTACGTACAGTGCTCAGGGCGGCGGCGGGATCCTTGCCGCGGACGATCGCCAACAGGCGGTGGGCGCCGAGCGATTCCACCAGGTTCATGGGAGCGGGCTCTCCTTGCGGGTTCGGTATACGGGCAGCGGTCACCATTCGGTGAACGCCCCGTCGGCGCCCCGCCATATGGGGTTGCGCCAGCGGTGTCCGGCCTCGGCTGCGCGGCGTACGGCCTTCTCGTCGATCTCGACGCCGAGACCCGGGCGGGACCCCAGGGCGGCGTAACCGTCCACGAAGCGGAAGGGTTCGGGGTCCATCACGTACTCCAGCAGGTCGCACTGCTGGTTGTAGTGGATGCCCATGCTCTGTTCCTGGATGAGGAAGTTCGGTACGGAGAAGGCGATCTGGAGGCTTGCGGCCAGGGCGATCGGGCCGAGGGGGCAGTGGGGGGCCAGGGCGACGTCGTACGTCTCGGCCATGGCGGCGATGCGGCGGACCTCGGAGATGCCTCCGGCGTGCGAGAGGTCGGGCTGGGCGACGGCGATGCCGCTGGTCATCGCCTCGCGGAAGTCCCAGCGGGAGTAGAGGCGTTCGCCGGTGGCGAGCGGAATGCTGGTGGATTCGACCAGGCTGCGCAGGTTGCCGGAGTGCTCAGGCGAGACGGGTTCCTCGACGAATAGCGGGTGCAGTGGTTCGAGTTGAGGCAGCAGGCGGCGGGACATGGCGGTGGAGGCCCGGCCGTGGAAGTCAACGGCGATGTCCCGCTCGTTGCCCAGGACCTCACGGACGGCCACGACGCGCTCGACGACCTCGGCGGTGCGTGCCGGGGTGTCGATCGGGGTGAGCTCGGCCGAGGCGTTCATCTTCACCGCGGTGAAGCCCGCCTTCATCTGTTCCTCGGCCAGCTCCGCGACCTCGCTGGGGCGGTCCCCGCCGATCCAGGCGTACATCCGGACGCGGTCGCGTACGGGGCCGCCGAGGAGGCGGTGCACCGGGACGCCGTAGGTCTTGCCGGCGATGTCCCACAGGGCCTGGTCGATGCCTGCCACGGCGCTGGAGAGGATGGGGCCGCCCCGGTAGAAACCGCCCTTGGTGAGCACCTGCCAGTGGTCCTCGATGCGCAGGGGGTCCTTGCCGACGAGGTAGTCGGCCAGTTCGTGAACCGCGGCGCGGACGGTCTCGGCACGGCCCTCGATCACGGGCTCGCCCCAGCCAGTGATTCCCTCGTCGGTGGTGACGCGCAGGAACAGCCAGCGCGGGGCCACCAGGAACGTCTCAAGTCCGGTTATCTTCAAGGAGTTTCCTTCGGCGGCGTGTTGGTCGCGACGTCGGCGCGGTCTTCCTTGTCTTCCCGGGCTCGTACGGCCTGCAGGTCGTCGGTGGCCTGGGCCAGGAGTGACTCGACGGCGGCCACGGCGGCGTCCGGGTCGCCGGCTTCGACGGCGGCGAGCAGTTTCTGGTGCACGGGGATGGAGTCGGCGAAGTGCCGGGCGCCGTGGACGATCCGGTCGCGCACGCGCAGTCCGGCCTCGATGACGACCTCCATGCGGCTGAGGAGTTCGTTGTGCGCGGCGTCCAGCAGGGCGCGGTGGAAGGCCAGGTCCGCCTCGACCATCGCGTCCGCGTCCGTGCCCGCCGCGGCCATCGCCTCGAGCGCGTGGCGCAACGCGTCCAGGTCGGATGGGGTGCGGCGGGTCGCGGCGAGCCGGGCTCCGGCGGGCTCGACGATCGCGCGGACCTCGGCGAGATCTTCCAGGAAGCCGTCGGTGGGAGCGCTGCTGCCCTGCCAGCGCAGCAGGTCGCTGTCGAGCAGGTTCCAGTCGGCGCGGGGCCGGATGGTCGTCCCGCGTTTCTGCCGTGATTCGAGCAGGCCCTTGGCCGCCAGCACCCGCAGTGCCTCGCGCACGACGGTCTTGCTGACGCCGAGTTCGGTTTCGAACTTGGCCGGGTCCACCACGGAGCCCGGGGGGTAGTCGCCGCGTATGATGCGCCGGCCCAGTTCTTCCACTGCTTGGCCGTGCAGCCCCCTGCCGGGTTGGCTCACCACGTTCTCCGTTTCCGTATCGGTCCTGTTCGCGGAGGCCGCGCACGGCGGCCTGCCGCGCGGTGCGCGGCGCTCACGAGGACTCCTTCATGACGCTCCATCCTCCATCGACCACCAGACTGGCTCCGGTCACATAGGAGGCGTCGGCCGATGCCAGGAAAGCGACGGCGGCTGCCACCTCCTCCGGCTGCCCGAAGCGCCGGGCCGCGGTGGCCGCCACGCTGCGTTGCCGGTCGGGCTCGGGGATGCCCTCCCACGCGGCGGTGAGGATGGGTCCGGGCAGCACCGTGTTGACCCGGATGTCCGGCCCGTACTCGACGGCCAACTGCCGGCCCAGCGAGCACAACGCACCCTTCGCGGCGGCGTAGGCAGCGTGGCCGGGCAGGCCGATGACCGCGTGCACCGAGGAGGTGAGCACGACGGACCCCGACGCCTCACGCAGCATGGCCGCGAAGGTCTTCATCCCCCGCCAGGCCGGCTTGAGCAGCACGGCCATCTGACCGTCCCACTCGGCCTCGCTCAACTCGTGGGCGGGCTTGTTGAGCTGGGCGTAGGCGTTGCTGTGCAGCACGTCCAGCCGTCCGTGGTGCTGCTCGACGTGGCGGGCTAGGTGCTCCCAATCGGCGGCCGAGGTGACGTCGCAGCGTACGTACTCCGCGTGACCTCCCTGGCCGGTGATGGCGGCCGCGACCTCCTTGCCCGCGGTGTCGTCCACGTCCGTGACCACCACCAGGGCCCCCTCGGCCGCGAGTCGGTGAGCCGTGGCCGCGCCGATCCCGTGGGCGGCGCCGGTGATCACCGCCACGCGCCCGCTCATCCTGCGGCATTCCGTCATCGCGTGTGTCTCCCCTCGTGACTGTCCACGCACCCACCATAGCTGTTTCAATTAATTATGAATATATCTTGACGGGGTGGTGATACCGCTCCGAAACTGACCGGCATGCAACAGGCACCTTCAGTACGAAGCTAGGAAGGACCTCCTCCCATGAGCCGCACCACGCACCTCCGCAGAAGCCGGGGCGCACTCGCAGTGACCCTTGCCGCCGCCTCCCTGCTGATCTCCGCCTGCGGGGGTTCGACCGGTTCGAAGGACCCCGCAGTCCAGGCACCTGTCAAGCCCGGCCAGAAGGTCGACCTGCGCTTCTGGTCGTGGGTTCCCGGTGTCGACAAGGCTGTCGACAAGTGGAACGCCACCCACCCGGACATCCACGTCAAACTGGAGAAGATCCCGGCGGGCAGCAGCGGCGGCTACGCCAAGATGCGCGCCGCGCTCAAGAGCGGCAACGCGCCCGACCTGGCACAGGTGGAATACCAGGAGATCCCCTCATTCCTACTGGAGAACGGCCTGGTGAACCTGTCCCAGTACGGCGCGGACAAGGACCGGTCGAAGTTCGTGGACTGGCAGTGGCAGCAGGGAGTCTTCGACTCCGCTGTCTACGCGATCCCCCAGGCGTCCGGTCCGATGGGCCTGTTCTACCGCTCTGACCTGTACAAGAAATGGGGCATCAAGCCGCCCGCCACCTGGGACGAGTTCGCCCAGGCCGCACAGAAGATCCACAACGCCGACCCGAAGGCCTACATCAGCACCTTCCCCGCCGGCAACTCCGCCTGGTTCACCGCACTCGCATGGCAGGCCGGCGCCAAGTGGTTCGGCGTGAACGGCGACACCTGGACGGTGAACATCGACTCCCCGCAGACCCTCAAGGTCGCCGCCTTCTGGGACGACCTGCGCAGCAAGAAAGTGATCAAGACCGAACCCGACTTCGCCAACGGCTGGTACAAGGATCTGCAGAGCGGTGCCATCACCTCGTGGGTCAGTGCCCAGTGGGGCGACGCCATCATCAGCGGAAACGCTCCTCAGACCACCGGCACATGGGCGGTCGCACCCATGCCGCAGTGGACGAAGGGCTCGAACGTGTCCGCGAACTGGGGAGGATCCTCCACGGCTGTCCTCAAGGGCGCCAAACACATCCCCGAGGCCCTGAAGTTCGCCGAATGGCTCAACACCGACCCTACGAGCGTCGACTTGCTGCTGCAGGGCGGATACGGCTGGCCCGCGGCGGCCGACGGGTACAAGGGCTCCTCGCTGGACAAGCCGTCACCGTTCTTCGGAGGCCAGAAGTACAACGAGGTCTTCGCGCAGGCGGACAAGAACATCGACAACTCGTGGAAGTGGATACCGACGATCGACGCCACCTACCAGCACCTCAACGACGGCTTCCAGGCCGCCCTGGCCGGCAAGGGCACGTTCGTCTCCGCGGTCCAGCAGGCGCAGAAGCAGACCGTCGAGGACCTGAAGAAGAAGGGTTTGAAGGTTTCCACCGGCCAGTGACCACCTCCGGAGGGCGCGACACGGCCGCCGCCGTTCTCCCCTCCGGATTCCAGAAGGAACCCTGATGCCCACCCGAGCGCCCCGCCGCCGCAGAAACCTGGCGCCCGTCGTCTTCGTCGCGCCGTTCCTCCTGCTGTTCCTACTGACCTTCGCCCTCCCCATCGGCTACGCCGTCTACCAGAGCGTCATGGATGTCGAGCACACCGGAGCCCTGGGGCTCGGCGGCAGCCGTACCGTCTTCGTAGCACTGAGCAACTACTCCGACGCGTTGTCCGATCACGCCTTTGTGCGCAGCATCGGTCGCGTACTGCTGTTCGCAGCCGTCCAGGTGCCGGTGATGGTCGCGTTGTCCGCCGGGCTCGCGCTGCTGCTGGACAGCGCCTCGGCCAGAGGCGTGCGGTTCTTCCGCGCCGCCTTCTTCCTGCCCTACGGTGTTCCGGGGGTCATCGCGTCCATCCTGTGGGGCTTCTTGTACGTTCCGGGAGTCAGCCCTCTCGTGGACGGCATGCGCCACCTGGGGGTGTCGGTCGACCTGCTGGGCGGAAACACGGTTCTGTGGTCCATCGCGAACATCGTCACCTGGGAGTTCGCCGGCTACAACGTTCTGGTTCTCGTCGCCCAGTTGCGTACCATCCCCGCGGAGCTGTACGAGGCCGCCCGCATCGACGGCGCCAGTGCGTGGATGACGGTCCGGCACGTCAAACTGCCGCTGCTGCGCCCGGCGCTGATCCTCACCACGGTCTTCACCATCATCGGCACGCTGCAACTGTTCGCAGAACCGCTGGTGCTCAAGCCCGTCTCATCGAGTATCGACAGCGCCTACACCCCCAACCTCAGCGCCTACAACGAGGCGTTCACCAACGACAACTACCACCTCGCCGCCGCCGAGGCAGTGCTGCTCGCCCTCGCCGCGTTCGCGCTCTCCTTCGGTTTCCTGCGGCTGATCAACAAGAGAGGTGGGGACGCGTGAGTCTCCAGACACCGGCCCGTACGGTCCCGCCGAAGGGCGGGACGCCGGCCTCCGACGACGGCACGACGCCGCGCAGCGGCATCACCGGGGTCACCACGCGCAGTCGCATCCTGGTCACCGGCCTGCTCGTGGCGGCCGCCGGGTACTTCCTGCTCCCGGTGTACTGGCTGGCCGTGGCGTCCACCAAGTCCACCGGCGACCTGTTCGGCAGCTTCGGGTTGTGGTTCTCCCATCCCCAGTTCCTGAGCAACCTGCACCAGGTGGTCACCTACGACCATGCGATCTACCTGCGCTGGGCCGCCAACAGCGTGCTGTACGCGGGCGTCGGCGCAGGCGTGGCGACACTTCTGGCCGCGATGGCCGGCTACGCGCTGGCCAAGTTCTCCTTCGCCGGCCGCGACACGATCTTCAACATCGTGCTGGGTGGCGTCCTGATCCCTGCCACGGCGCTGGCGCTGCCCATGTACCTGCTGTTCAGCCAGGCAGGCCTGGCCAACACCTACTGGGCCGTACTGCTGCCGAGCTTCGTCAGCCCCTTCGGCGTGTACCTGTGCCGGATCTACGCCGCGGCATCCATACCGGACGAGCTGCTGGAGGCAGCCCGCATCGACGGCGCGGGAGAGATCCGCATCTTCACGGTCGTTGTCCTGCGCATCATGACCCCCGCCCTGGTGACGATCTTCCTTTTCCAGTTCGTCGGCATCTGGAACAACTACTTCCTGCCGCTGGTCATGCTTTCCGACTCCAAGCTGTACCCCATCACCCTTGGTCTGACGTCGTGGCAGTCCTTCGCCGACCGCCAGCCGCAGCTCTACCAGATGACCGTTGGAGGTGCCTTCGTCTCCGTCGTCCCTCTGATGATCGCCATGGTCGCCCTGCAGCGCTTCTGGCGCAGCGGTTTGACCGAGGGCAGCGTAAAGGGCTGACGCCGCCGGACCGGATGGTCCTGCCCGTTGCGGCGGACGGAGTCGCCGTTCTGCTCCAGGCTTGAGTCGATGCCGAGGGAGCGACCCTGCGTGGTTTCGTGTTGCTGCCCGAGGTGGATCGTCGAGCGCCTCCTCGCCCGCCTGGTCGGCCGGTGGTACGCGTCGGCAGGTGCCACAGCAGGACGTGGGCAGCGCTGCGGTCGCCCGTGTCCGCCGGCGGTGGCCATCACGCCCGGCAGCAGACAGACCGTGTCGACCACGACCACCGCCCGTCCGACCGCGAGTCCGGCAGCCGTCGTGGCGGGGTCGTGGAGGGCGACGAACCCCTCAGGGGTTGGGCGCGCCGGCGACCCTGCTGGCGTGCGCCGCCGGGTACGCCCTCTCCGTGTACCGTTTTCGTGACCGTGGGCCTGACCAACACCTACTGGGCCGTACTGATCCTCCGGTCGGCGGCGCGTTCCTCTCGGTCCGCTCGCCGGCCGTCGCGATGCTCGTGCCGCGGCGCTGCTGGCGATCCGGGCTGACGCAGGGCAGTGTCAAGGGGCGAGAGCTCGACGGCTGGAGGGGGGAGGGGCGGTCCGCCCCTCCCCCCTCCAGCCGTTCGACGCTCACTGGCCGCCCGGCATTGTCGCCTTCCGGAAGACGTCGTAGACCAGCTTGGGCCGCTCCTCGTCGAAGGTGAGCAGGCCCATCACGGAGATGCCGTTGTAGTCCTGGTTGTAGCCGGCGCGCTCCTTGTAGTCCTTGAGGACCCAGTAGGTGAAGCCGGCGACGTACTCGCTGCGTGCGGTCACCTGCGCCCAGTGGGCCGTGAAGCTCGCCGCCTGCCATTCCTCGGTGCCCTGCGTGGTGCCGGGGCCGTGGGTGCCGGCCACGGCCCAGGTGCCGTTCTCGGTGATCAGGATGGGCTTGTCGGGGTACTTCGCGTGTACCGCGTCGAGCGTGGGGCCGAGGTCGGCGTCCTTGCCGTAGAAGTAGCCGAAGTACTCGTTGAACCCGATCACGTCGGCGAGGTCGAAGGCGGGATCGTTGCTGGTGTTGGATGCCCAGGTCACGGGGCGGGCGGTGAGGTCGACCGTCTTCACGGCCGCCTTGAGGTCGGCTAGCCAGGCCCGGTAGACGGGAGCGCCGTCGGCGTCGATCTCCGACTCGTTCTGGAGTCCCCAGAGGATCACCGAGGGGTGGTTGTGCTGGTTCCACGCCATGGTCAGGGCCAGGGCGCGGGCGAGGCCGTAGCGCTCGGTCTGGAGTTTCTCCTGGGCGGTGTTGAGCCACATGGTGTCGATGTCGTCCATCACCAGCACGCCGTGTTCGTCCGCCCAGTCGTAGACGTACGGGTGGCGGTTGTAGACGCAGTTGCGGATGAAGTTGGCGCCCAGTGCCGTGATGTGGCCCAGTTCGCGGTCGTACTCGGCGGGCGTCATCGCCCTGCCGTGGGCGGCCGTCTCCTCGTGCCAGTTGAGCCCCTTGAGGAAGAGGGGTGTGCCGTTCAGCTGCAACTGCGCATTACCGAGGGTCAGTTCACGCACGCCGTACACGGTGGACAGCGTGTCCACCCGCGGGCCGGAGTGCCTCCCGGCGGTCAGGGTGGCGCGGGCGGTGAGCGTGTGGGGCGAAGTCGGGCTCCATCTCGGGGCGCCTGGCACGCGGAGTACGACCCGTACGACGCCCGCCGACCGGGCCGCGATCCGGGCCGCGACCACGGCGGGACCGCCAACGCTCTTCCGGCCGGGATCGAGGGTGAGCCGGCCGTCGAAGTCGGAGGTCCCGTGGTTCTCGATGACCGCGTGTGCCTCAAGGCGCCCGTTCGCGGCGGACACGAGCAGTTTGGTGATGGTGACCTGCGGGACCGCCTCGATCCAGGCCGAGCGGGTCAGCCCCGCGTAGGGCCAGTAGTCGACGGGCTTGTAGGGGAGTTCGTGGTCGTCGGTGACCGGCTGAGGGGGCGCGCCCGTGTAGTCGGTGTAGCTCGCCCGGCGGAAGACCCGCACGGCGATCATCTGGCGCGTTCCGGGCTTCAGTGCCCCCGCGACCGGCAGCGCGAAGGGCGAGTTGGCTCCTTCGTGCTTGCCGAGGTGCGTGTCGTCGAGCCAGACCTCGGCGCTGTAGCCGGCGGCCAGGAAGGCGATGCGTACGTGCCGGGCACGCCAGGAAGCGGGTACGTCGACGGTGGTGCGGTACCAGGCGTAGCCGTCGTTGAACGCCGTGCCCTTGCCGAAGGGGGCGGTCTCGGAGCCGAAGCCGGGGGTGTCCAGCAGGTCCCAGGCCGCCGGGACGTCGATGCGGCCCCACGCCGTGTCGTCGTGGTGCGGGGACTGCCAGCCCTCGTCGAGCCCCTGGTCGGTGGGGTCGAAGCGGAAACGCCACCGCTTGTCCAGGGACAGGTAGTCACGTGTGGGCTCATGGGTGCGCCAGCCGTCGAAGGCCGGGAGCACCGTGCCGTACTGGAAGACGACATTGGTGCCGCCGACGTCGCGCACATGGGTGTTGGAGGGCTCGGTAGCGGGGTGGGTGTCGAGCACCGGGCCGTTCGCGGCGGCCGTGCCGTCTGCCGCTCGCGCCGTCTGAGGCCAGGCCGGCAGGGCGACGAAGGCGGCCGCGCCGAACGCCGTGACGACGGTGCGCCGGGACGGATGGATGGATTCGGTCATAACGGGCGGCTCCTCGAGGTACGTACGCGTTAGTCCGCCCCACAGCCTGGACAAGCCGCCCACTCTCGTCAAGGATTATTCATAAATAATGAATTGAGCTGGCGTGGTGCCGTCGAGCCGCCGACGGCGCCTTTCCGTACACGAACGACGGGTGACCCCATGACCACCGCACCGCAGCAAGACACGACGCCTGAGACCACCGACCGACTGGCCATCACCCTGTGGGACTTCAGCTGGTACACACAGGCCGGACCCGGTGAGCCCTTCGCCGACCTCGACCGCGCCTTCGCCGAGACGGTGGATCGGGGCTTCAACACCGTGCGGATCTGCGCCATGCCCTTCCTGCTGTTCTCCGGACGCGTCTCTGCCCCTCAATCCCTTCAGGTCCGGGGCCTGGGCGAGCAGTTCGGGCAGCGCACCCGCTGGTACGACGTGCGCGGCGGATACCCGCTGGACGGCCACCGGCGGCTCGTCGAGCTGTTCGAGGCGGCCGCCCGCCATGACTGCAAGGTGATCGTCTCCTCGTGGGAGTACCAGCAGTCCCCTAGCTTCGCCGACACCGACGCCTGGCACCGCGCCCTGGCGGCGGTCCCCGGCCCGGACCGCGCCGAGGCGGTGGCCGAAGCCCTCGCCGACCTGCTGGACTTCCTCACCGAGCGCGGACTGGCCGACCAGGTCGCCTACGTCGAGGTGCACAATGAGGTCGACAACTGCGACCTGGTACCGGCCGACGGCACTCCCGGCCACTACGCCCGGCTGCGCGGTCCCCTCGAACGCGCCGTGAAGCTGCTGCAGGCCCGCCACCCCGCCATCACCGTCACCTACTCGCTGGGCGAGCCCTGGCCCGACGAACTCGACGACCTGCCCCAGCAGGCACAGATCGCCCACTTCCACTTCTACGTCTACGGCGTCCTCGGCGCGCTCTACGAGGCGGTGGGACTCGGCCACGGCACCGAATCGGCGCCCGAGACCACCTCCTGGCCGACCCCCGGACTGGCCGCCATGCTGCGCCCCGACGCGCCCGCCTTCGCCGACTACCAGCCGGACGAACCGTGGCGCCTGGCCGCCACGGGCATCCCGCGCGAACTGTTCTACGCGCACGACTGGGTCGACCCCGACCGCTGGGACCTGTGGCTCTACGAGAACTATCCGGCGCACCGCCAGGCCATGCGGGACACGCTGGCCTCGTGGGTCGACTCCGTGGCCGAGTTCGCCCGCCTGCGCGGTGTTCCCGCCGTCCTCGGTGAAGGCGTCGTGGGCTACACCCCGCTGCTGACGCGCTTCGAGGAGGACGCCGTCGGCAAGGACATCGCCGAGTTCGTCGTCGACCGCTGCCTCGCCGCCGGTTTCCACGGCGTCGTCCTGACATCAAACGCCGCCCCGCACCACCCCATGTGGCACACCGACCGGGACTGGATGCGGCGCGTCAACTCCCGTATCACCGCGGGCTGAACGGGACTCGAAGGCGGGCCCGCAGTTCCTCCTCGCGCGCTGCTGCGTCGACCCGCACGTCAGTACGACGGCGAGTCAGCCGAGGCCGTCGGCTCCCACGATCACGGCGGACTCGTCGAGCAGGGCGTGGGAGACGGGCTGTGGGCTCCCTTCGAGGCCGAGGACGGGGGTGGCCTCCTTGTACCAGGACTCGATCACGGCGTTACCCCAGAAGTCGCGGCGGCGGTCGTCGTGGACGTTCCAGCGGTAGGTCTCGTGGTCGGGGTGACCACGACAATGACCGCGCTCTTCGGCGGCACCGCACCCCAGTGCCAGACCCGCGAGATTCGCGTGCCGGAACCCGGCCCCGGCCAGGTTCTGGTACGCGCCCGCGCCGTGTCCCTCAACAACGCCGACGTGCAGCAGCTCGACCACCACGACCCACAGCCTACCGAGGCAACCAAATGAGATGACCTCATAGTCCGACGAATCCATCCGAGCACGCCTGGCGGCCATCGCCTTCGCTTGGACGGACGGCACCTATCGCGCATTAATCACCGCAATGGACGAAAATGGTCGAAACATACGCCGAAACCGCGGAGGCGTGGCGATGCGTGGCAACGCCGAGAACGACGAGGGCTCCGTCGAGGACTACGACGACGAGCACGGTGACGAACTCGACGCCGAGGACAGTGACGAGTACGCCGATCCCGAGGCTTACGACGAGGAGTCGGCAACGTTCGAAGAGGAACCGGCGTCCTACGACGAGGAGGACGCAGCCGGTGCGAGCCCTGACGTCTTCCTCGACGTTCCGATCCTGAAGGTCGACGAGATCGACCTGGACGTCGAGGATCTGCGGGCGCATGTCTCGCTGCAGGCCGAGGTGCTGGATCTGCTCAGACTGAATGTGGGCGCCGACGTCTCGCTCGGCCGGGTGCACCTGGGCATCTCGGGCGTCGAGGCACAGGCCCAGCTCGAGGTGCGTCTCCACCACGTCGCGAAGATCATCGACCGAGTGCTCACCACTCTCGACCGCAACCCGGAGATCCTGCACGAGCTGGCGCGTGGAATCGGGTCCGCCGTGCAGGATGTCGGCGGCGGAGCCCGTCAGGCCGTGGGGGAGCTGGGTACGGGTGCCGGAAGGGCCGTCCAGGAGGTCGGCTGGGGCGCCGGAGCCGCCGTACAGGATGTCGGTCAGGGAGCCGGGAGGGCCGTTCAGGACGTGGGGCAGGGCGCCAGGTCTGCTGTCCAGGACGTGGGCCGGGGCGTCGGCTCCGTGGCGCAGGATGTCGGCCAGGGAGCCGGGAGGGCCGTTCAGGACGTGGGCGGTGGTGCCGGGCGCGCGGTGGAGGACGCCGGCCATGAGACGAGCCGGACCGTCGGAAGCGCCGGCGAGGCGGTGGGCAGCACCGCCGGGAGCGTGGCCGGACAGGCCGCGGGTGTGACGGAAGCGGCAGGCGACACGGTACGGGACGGCGGCCACGCCGTCGCGGACGCTGCTGAGACGGCGAAGCCCACCGCTGAACGGACCGAGCCGGCCGAGCCGGCCGAGCCGCGTGCGGCGCGCAGGGGCGCGGAGGGAGAGCGGGGCCGGGTCGGCCGGAGTCAAGGCGGCACCCGCACGCGCCGGGTGCGCGGAGAGGACGGGAAGCTGCCGCCAAGGTCCAGTCGCCCACGTACCGCTTCCAGGGAGCCGGAGGAGCCGCCCTGAACGCGAGGGGCGGGAGCCGGGAGCGCGGCGGGGGACATCCTGTTCCGGTCGACGGTCCACGCCGAACGGCTCCGCTTCACGCAGGGACCCCTGACAGCCGTCCGCTTCCCCGGCACCGGGAAGCGGGAGTCGACGAGCCACAGCGACCGCACCCACCTACCGGACCCGGTCATCCCCGGTCAGGAATACCAGGACGTCACCGTCGCCTACCACCTTGCGACCCGGCTCACCAGGGAGCCGGAGGCCGGGCGGAGCGGTGACGACGGCACGGACGGGTGATTCGCAGTGCCAATGGTCGCGGAGTCGGCAACATGGTGTTTTCTGCTTCGATCTCGCAATTGCTGTGTGTGTCCGCGGATCCGCACCGTCTCTGCGGCGCCGGTGCCCAGCTTCGCCGCAACGGCGTTCATCACGGCCCACTCGTCACTACAGCCGGAGATCTCGAGGAACGGTGATGGGCGGGATCGGCCGGCGGTGGGCCCAGAGTCGACACTCCGGCTTCCGATGAGAGCACCAACGTACCGCCTGCAGTTGGCCGAGATCGGCATCAAGTAGCAGGCCACGGCCGCAGTGGCCTGTCCCGCACGCACGCCGTGCCGGGGCAGGCCGCCTGGCGAATATCAGACCTCTCAGCGATCCGATCGCAGGAGGCGGCGCAGCCGGGCTGGAAGGACGAGGGTTTGCGGTGGGGGGTCACGTTCGCAGGTCGCGATCGTCGACCAGGACGGTGCGGTGCGGGTCAACCGGAATCTGCCCAACGGGGTCGGGGCGGTGCTGCGGGTGTCGGCGATCCACGTCCATGCGGTCCACGTGCCGTGCCACGGGCTGGTGGGCGGGTGGAGGGTGGGCGCCGCCCCTACCATGGCATGGCGTCGCGCGAACGGTCTTGATCTTGTCGAAGTCGGCCTCGCTTGAGCACAAATCGGACGCCACCCGACCGCATCGAAGCCCTGGTTCCCGTCCGAGAACGAATCCGTGGTGATGTTGACGATCCCGACCAGCGAAGGGCGGCGAATTCCCACGGGTGAGGGAACTGAGTGCTTATCCATGGAGATCAAGGTTCTGATAGATCGATCTCCGGGATGATCGGTGTCTCGCAGCTGTGCGCCGTCACGCGGTCGCGGAAGCGCAGAAAGTCTTTGTTCTTCCCGATGGCGCACCGCCTCGCCCAGGTCGTCCAGGCAACGGACGAGACCGGGCAGCCCATCGTCTACCTCGCCGAAGGCCGGGATGCGGAAATGCCTGCCACCCAGCCAAGCCCCGTCTCGTCGGCTTCGGCCACCAGGACGCGCGGGTCGGCGTCCTGAATGAGGGGCGGTACCTCGTCGTAGCTGAGGTGCGAGGAGTGTCGCCTACGCACTGATCTGCCATCGCGGACTCACACGGAGAACATCTGATCCGTGGCTCTAGGCGGATCGGTCAGCGACGGTCATATTGGCCACTTCACGGGCCATGGAGGGGCGCTAGCGGGAACCAGGCGATCAGGAGTTCTCTTCCCTGCCGAGGGCGGACCGCAGCTTCTGGTGTGCTTCTCCAGGACCGCTGCCCTCCTGCCCTTCCAGCAGGGCAGCTGCGATGGCGTCTAGCTTGCGCTCGACGGCGCGTTCGGCCCGCAGCTCAGAGTTCTTCAGCAGCGCCACCAGGAGCAGGGTCACCGCCGACATTGCCTCGCCCATGAACAGAAGCCATGTAATCGGCAGACCGATCACGTGCAACGTGACAGCCACGGCAACCAGGATCAGGCAGATCCCGAAGAACATTGCTGAACTGGTGAACCGTGAGGCATTCTCGGCCAGCCTCTCAAACGGCTGACTCCGTGAGCCCCCGCGGTCGGACGGATGCTTGAGAATCATGCTCATTCTCTACAGCGGACGGTGGCATGCCCGAGGGCTGCCACGCCCGGCCAGGCTGCGGACTCTCCTCCCCGCGGGTTCGGCGAGATTCCGTCCTGGTGTGCGGCGAAGGGTTCTAGTCGACGCGATCGGCGCCATGACGGACTTCCCGGAGACGAACGTTCGACGGGAGGCGGTCCAGGCCGGCCGAGTCCCGTGCGTGTGCGAGCGTTTCCCGGCTCAGTTTCTCCAGAGTCCGTGCTGGATCCGCGTGAGGCTCCAGCAGCAGCCGCACGCGTGCGGTCGGAGCCGTACGTCGGCCCGTCAGCCGGACATGAGCCCGCGAGACCCCGTC